>NZ_CP114767.1:2870625-3189583 GCF_027359925.1 Hymenobacter canadensis
GCCTCAGGCTGCATTGCGGTGAGCGGCGGCCTGGAAGTGGCTTCCGACCGGCTGCTGGCCCTCATGGAAAAGGGCGTCACCATCGCGCAGGTGGCCCGCGTCACGGACGGCTTCACGCAGGCCGGCATCATGGTTCACGCCTACCTGATGTATGGTTTCCCAACGGAAACCGCCCAGGAAACCGTGGACAGCCTGGAAGTGGTGCGGCAGCTGTTCGAAGCCGGCATCGTGCAGAGCGGCTACTGGCACCGGTTTTCGATGACGGCCCACTCACCCGTAGGCAAGAACCCCGCGAAGTACCAGGTGGCCGCCACCGGCCCCGAGCCCGGCCCCTTCGCCTGGAACGACCTCTGGCACGACGACCCCACCGGCACCGACCACGAGCAGTTTGGCCCCGGTCTGGCCAAGGCCCTATACAACTACCTGCACGGCGTGGCGCTACACGAGCCGCTCAACTTTTGGTTTGATTTCCGGGTGCCCAAGTCCACGGTGCCGCGCCAGCTGATTCAGAAGGCGGTGCAGGAACCTGCCAAGCCGGATTTCGCGAAGCAGAACCAGCGGCTGTTCTGGCTGGGCAACGCGCCGGAGCTGCGGCAGGAAACCGGCAAGAAAGGCCCGCGCGCGGTGCTCACCTTCTACGAGCAGGCCGAGGACTTCGAAGTATCGGTGCCGCCCGCCCTGGGCCCATGGCTGCACATCCTGCTCACCCGCCTCACCACCGATTACGACACGAAAGTGCTGCTGAAGGAAGTGGCCCAGAGCTTCCCGGCCGGCCACTCGTTCGAGCGGTTTCTGGAATCGGCGGCCTGGCTGACGTTGCGCGAGAAGGGGCTGCTAGTATTGTAGGTAGCGCGAACTTTGCAGTTCGCGTCCTCGCGCCATTTGCAGGCTTTTTGTATTGCGTCTTCTTATCAATAGGGCCGTTCCAGCGGCGTGGGGACGCGAACTACAAAGTTCGCGCTACTGTGTGGCGGCTTACTTCAGCCAGTCCTCGATGGCGGTGAGGTAGCCGGGGGCAGCGGCGGGCCAAGTCCATTTACCGTCGGGGCTGGTGCGGCCGAGCAGTACGAAGCGGGCGTTGGCTTTGGGAAACACGCGCACCTGCGAAGCGCGGCGCCCGCCCACGGCATTGCGCAGGCGGCGGGCGCTGTCTTTCACGTTCAGGGAAGTGTCGGCGGCGGCATAGAGGCCCAGCACCGGCACCCGGCGCTGGCCGAGCTGCTGCAGCGGCCGGGCCTCGTCGGCAGACGTTACCGACACGTTTTCCAGCACCATGAACGCCGCCCGCGGCTTGGCCAGCGTGGCGGCCGGCACTGCCACCGTAGCGGCCGCGCCCCGGGCCCACATACCAACCCGCAGCGTATCTACGGCCGGATGCAGGCGCAGCGCCTGCACCGTAGCGGCTGCCGCCTGCAACGCCACCGAGTCGGCCGGGGAACCGGCCGCTACCGACACTACTGTCGTTACAAAGCCCTGGCGGGCCAGCTGGTCGGCGCGGAGGTGGGCAGCGGCCTGGTGGGTATCATCAGCGAAGAGTGCCATGGCCGGGTGGCGGCCCAGCGTATCGGTGGGCACCAGCACCAGCAGGGCCAGCCGGCTGGCGGGCACCTGCAGCGTATCCAGCTGGTAGGGGCGCGGCTGGGCCTTGCCGCGGCGCACCCACACAAAGTCCGTCCGGATACTGTCGAGCGTGAAAACGCCCCGCAGGAAGTCGCCTTCGCGCACCGCCGATACCTGCATGCCGCCGGGCGTGCCCGCCTGCCCGAACAGCAGCTGGGGCTCCGCGTAGCGCACATCATCGGCCGGAAAGCTCAGGCCTTCTTCCTGTGGAAAGCGCATATCGGCCTCCAGCTGGCCGGGGCTGGTTTCGCGCAGCTCCAGCACGGCCGCCAGCTCGGTGCCCTGGTATGCTACCGTGCCCTCGTAGTGCCCGGTGGGCAGGGCCACGGCGGCCCCGCTGCCCGCATCCGATGCGCAGCCCGGCAGCAGGCCCACGGGAGCAGCCCACAGCAGGAGTCGGGCCCAGAAAGAAGCGGTGGCAGGCAGAGGAAGGTTCACGCGAACGGCTAAGTGGCAGACAGGCAAAGGTAGAGCAGCGTCGGCATTCGGTTTTCGGCAGGCGTTACTCGTATGTATGCTGCCCTTGAGCACCGAATCACGAAAAGCTCAATTTAGAGGCCTTTGCGCAGAATCAGGTCGTTTTGCAGGTCGTTGCCCAGCCGAAATTCGTGCTGGCCGGCGGCTTTAAAGCCAAAACGACGGTAGAACTCCAGCGCCCGGTCGTTCTTCTCCCATACGCCCAGCACTACGGCGCGGCATTTCTGCTCGCGGGCTTCCTCAATGGCGCGGCGCATCAGGGCGGCCCCCAGACCCGTGCCGGTCCAGTCTTCCAGCACGTAGAGGCGCTCAATTTCCAGGCGCTCTTCTGGCACTTTGCCCTCCGCCTGCCCCAGCGTGGAATGCAGCCGCAGCTTGGCATACCCCACCAACTGCTGCTGCATCCGGGCCAGCAGAAACACCACGTCGGGCTCGTTCAGCTCGGCCAGCTGCAGCTCGGGGCTGAAGGTAGCCGCCAGATAGGCCGCCATATCAGCCGGGTCGTTGGTGGCGGCGAAAGTGTCGTGGAAGGTCTGGTGGCCCAGGCTGGCGAGCTGGGCGGCCGCTTCGGCAGTGCGTTTGGCGACGGTGATAGTAAGCGGCGAAGACATGGTGGCTGGATTCGGGCTGGATTCGGGAAGACGGCAAAGGTACACCGGCCGGAATTGCGGGCCGCTACTAGGCGGCCACGAGGGCTAGCCCAGCCTGTCGTTTTCCGGGCGCCACGTACGCCAGCCATACCGCAGCAGCAGCCCGCTGCCAGCCAGCAGCAGCAAACTCATCAGAAACTCGCGGTTGTAAATAGCGGCCGGGCCTGCCTGCTTGTACGCGTAGTACGTGAGGCCCATCCGGAGAAAAAACGCGACCAGCAGCATAAAGCCGGCCAGCACAGTCATCATCCCTACAATACGACGCGTAACGGGTGGCAACGGAGGCATAGGCAACCAGCAAGGGGCTAAAGTGAGACGCAAAAAGCGCAACTACCCAGATAAACCAGGATTTCGGGCAGGTGTTGGCAGTGGCAATAACAGGCCCTGCGGCAATTCAGTGCCCTTTGTGGCCCGGCGGCCCGCTCCGGCCGCCGCAGCAGGGCCACAAGGTGGTTGCATTTTGATTTCTGCCGCGTATTTTTGCCTCACCAAGTAGTACACAAGCGAGAGTAGCTCAGTTGGTAGAGCATCAGCTTCCCAAGCTGAGGGTCGCGAGTTCGAACCTCGTTTCTCGCTCATTCACAAAGCAGCCCCGTAGCATCTCTGCTACGGGGCTGCTTTGTGAATGAGCGTTCTGAGGCGCGGCTCTTACTCGCGCTTGGTTTTGAGCACCTGCTTGAGGGCGGCCAGCTCGTCGCGGAGCTTGGCGGCCGTGAGGAAGTCCAGGTCCTTGGCGGCGGCTTCCATCTGCTTCTCGGTTTGCTTGATGAGCTTTTCCAAATCGGTGCGGCCCATCATGGCCACCACGGGCTCGGCGGCAATGGCCAGCCCACCGTCGCCTTCCGGGCCCACGTAGGCCGTATTGTCCTGGATGCGGTAGTCCGACAGAGAGGTCTGGCCCATGATTTCGGCGTGGCTCTTGCGCACCGTGCGCGGCGTGATGCCGTGCTCCTGGTTATAGGCCAGTTGGGTGGCGCGGCGGCGGTTGGTCTCGTCGATGGCGCGCTGCATCGAGCCGGTCATACGGTCGGCATACATAATCACCTTGCCCCGGTCGTTCCGGGCGGCGCGGCCCATCGTCTGGATCAGGCTGCGCTGGTCGCGCAGGAAGCCTTCTTTGTCGGCATCCAGAATGGCTACCAGGCTCACTTCCGGCAGGTCGAGGCCTTCGCGGAGCAGGTTTACGCCGATGAGCACGTCGATTTCGCCGAGGCGCAGCTGGCGCAGGATTTCCACCCGGTCCAGCGTTTTCACGTCGGAGTGCACGTAGCTGGACTTGATGCCTAGGCGCTCCATGTACTTCTGCAGTTCCTCGGCCATGCGCTTGGTGAGCGTGGTCACGAGCACCCGGTCGCCCATTTTCACGCGGTTGTCCACCTCGTCCAGCAGATCATCAATCTGGTTGACGCTGGGCCGGATGTCGATTTCGGGGTCGAGCAGGCCGGTGGGGCGGATGATCTGCTCCACGATGGTGCCGTTGGCCTGGGTCAGCTCATAGTCGGCGGGCGTGGCACTCACGAACACGGCCTGCCGGTACATGCTCTCGAACTCGTTGAAGGTGAGCGGGCGGTTGTCGAAGGCCGAGGGCAAGCGGAAGCCGTACTCGATGAGGGCCGTTTTGCGGCTCCGGTCGCCGCCCCACATGGCCCGGATCTGGGGCATGGTGGCATGGCTTTCGTCCACTACCAGCAGGTAGTCATCGGGGAAGTAGTCGAGTAGGCAGAACGGCCGTGTGCCGGGCTGGCGGCCGTCGAAGTAGCGCGAGTAGTTCTCGATGCCCGAGCAGTAGCCCAGCTCCCGGATCATCTCCAGGTCGAACTCGGTGCGCTCCATGATGCGCTTGGCCTCGGAGTCGCGGCCCTCCTTCTCGAAGTAGGCGTGCTGCTGCACTAGGTCGAACTGGATTTCCTTGATGGCCTGGTTGAGCGTGTCCTTGCCAGTCACGAACAGCTGCGCCGGATACAGCGTCACCGACTTTTCGTCGGCCAGCTTCTTGCCGCTCTGCGGGTCAATCTTGTGAATGGCCTCGATTTCGTCGCCGAAAAAGAACAGCCGGTAGGCGTGGTCGGCGTAGGCCGGGTACACATCCACGGTGTCGCCTTTCACCCGGAACGTGCCGCGCGTGAACTCCATTTCGGTGCGCGAATACAGGATCTGCACAAACTGGTAGAGCAGGTTGTTGCGCGAGTATTTCAGGCCCGGAGCCAGGTAAATCACGTTTTTGCTGAACTCCTCGGGGTTGCCGATGCCGTAGATGCACGACACCGAGGCAATAACAATCACGTCGCGGCGGCCCGAGAGCAGCGTGGACGTGGTGTGCAGCCGCAGCTTCTCGATTTCCTGGTTGATGGCCAGATCCTTCTCGATGAACACGTCGGAGCTGGCAATGTAGGCCTCGGGCTGGTAGTAGTCGTAGTAGCTGATGTAGTACTCGACGGCGTTGTTGGGGAAGAACTGCTTGAACTCGCCGTAGAGCTGGGCGGCCAGCGTTTTGTTGTGGCAGAGCACCAGGGCCGGCTTGCCGGTTTCGGCAATGACGTTGGCCATGGTGAAGGTTTTGCCCGTGCCGGTGGCCCCGAGCAGCACCTGCGCCGGCTCGCCGTTGTTCACGCCCTGCACCAGTTGGGCAATGGCTTTGGGCTGGTCGCCGGTGGGCTGGAATTCCGAGGTGAGTTGGTACTTCATGCAACAGGAAGAGTGGACGCCGGAATGCCCGGCCGCCGGCCGGAAAGCCAGCCTAGCATAACTGCGTTAGCAAAGTGTAGGTTTCCCGGCAAACGAAAAAACCTGTCCGACGGGCGAACAGGTTTTTTCGTTTACCAAGCCGGCAGCGGCCCGGGCAGCAGGCTAGCGGCGGGCTACGGCGGTAGAAGTAGCGTTGCCGAACTCCACGCTGGCTTCCAGACCCACGGAATACGGGCGGCTGCGCCGCGTGAAGCTACCGGCAGGGCGGTCGTTGAGGGTATTCAGGCCGGTTTCCACTTTCGGGCCCAGCGCCAGGCGCCAGGTGGCGTTGGCGGGCTGGTAGTGTACCCCGGCTCCGCTCTGCACCGAGCCCAGCACCTTGCGGTAGGGCGAATTGGTGGAGGCCAGGCTGTAAGTGGAGGTAGCTTCGGGCAGGCCTTCCAGCTCGGTGCGGGATTTCAGCAGCACGTTCACGGCGGCACCTACTTTGGCGTAGAGGGCCCACCCCTTTTTCGAGTTGGTGGTATAGCGCACGTTCACGGGCGCGCTGGCCGTCTGGTAGCGGTAGCGCACGTTGCGCAGCGCTACGTCGGCGTTGGGACGCATGGTATTGCCGGTCTGGCTACGGTCGGCGGTGGCAGCCGACACCAGCGGAGAATTACCATCCAGAAACACCCACGACGTAGCCGACGTGGCTTCCTGCTGGCCGGCAGCCAGGCCGGTTTCCACGGCCCAATGGCGGTTGAGGCTGTAGTTGGCCAGCACCGCTACCTGCTGCCCGAGGCCAGACTGCAGCGTGGACTTGTATTCGGAGGCGGCCGTTTCGTAAGCCTGCGCCTGCACATCAGCCGAATAGAAATTCACGGAGTTCGATGGCGTGGTACTCGTCCGTGAGGCGCGCGAATAGTTGATGTTGGGGTTGAAAGCTGAGGCGGCGTAGCCGGCACTCAGCTTCCAGCGTCGGCGCCGAGCGGGCACTGGCTGTTCTTCTTCTGCCTGTGCAGCCGGCGCAAATAGCTTTTTAGGCGAAGCGGAGGCCAGCAGAATAGTAGCAACCGGAGAAGTAGACGCCGCAGACGTTAGCCTGTCGGGGCGGCCGAAACCGGCGGCGGTGCTGCCGGCGAAGCCCGCCAAACGGCTCAGCATCGACTCGGCACTGCTGCCAGCGGCCGGCCACGGCGCGGCGCTGGCCACCACCGTATAGCCGGCCTCCTGCATCAGCGTCGAGCCCAGGTTTGCGGCACCAGACCGGCGGCCATCGTACAACCCGAACCGCTGCTCGTCCGTGGCAGCGGCCAGGTAGCCGTTGGGGCGCGCTGCCAAGCTGGTGCCGGTAGCGGTTTGCGAAGCTGGCGAAGCACTGGCCAGCGTGTAGGCCGGGCCGGGCGAGGTATTTGGGCCCTGCTGGCCAAAGTGGCGGGCAGAGGCATCAGCCCCGCTAGGCTGCACCTGGAAGCCGCCCGCCTCGTAGGTGCGGCCAGCACCGGCGGCGCCAACTACCGGGCTGCCGGCGCGAAGGCCAGCAGCGGCAGAAGCCACGCCGGTAGCATTTGGTTGCAGCGTGAGCCAGGTGCCGCCGCTGGCCAGCAGCAGCAGCGAAGCCGCCGCCGCCCAGCGGTAGCCCAGCAGGCGGCGGCGGTACGTATCGTTTTGCTGCACCAGCAGCTCGTGGTCGAGCTGCTCCCAGAGGCTGGCCCGCGGGGTCACCTCCGCCTCGGCAAACTTCTGCCGGAACAGATGCTCCAGGTCGCCGGTGGGGCGTGGGTCGGGGGTGTGGTTAGGATCGGAAAGTGCCATTATTGGAATGCGCATCAAGGCGCTCGACTTTAGACTTCAAAATTGCCCGGGCGCGGGAATACTGCGACTTGCTGGTGCCTTCGGAAATGCCCAGCATCTCACCGATTTCCTTGTGGCCGTAACCCTCGATGGCGAACAGGTTGAACACCATCCGGTAGCGGGGGGCCAGCTCCTGCACCATGGCCATCAGGTCTTCGAACCCGTAGTTGGAGAGAGTGAATTCCTCGCCGGCCAGCTCGGCAGGGTAGTCGCCGTCGCTGACTGCTACCAGCGGGGCGTTGCGGCGGTGCTGGCGCAGGGCCGCATTCACCATAATGCGCCGGATCCAGAATTCCAGCGGGCACTCGCGGCGGAAGCTGCTCAGGTTCTTGAACACCGTAATGAATCCTTCCTGCAGCACGTCTTCGGCCTCGAACGTAGTTTGGGCGTAGCGCAGGCACACAGCCATCATGCGGGCCGCAAATCGTTCGTAGAGATACTTCTGCATCAGCCGGCTGCCAGCCAGGCAGCCGTCGAGCAGCTCGGCCTCGCTGAGCTGGGCAGGCGGGATAAGTGGGCGCACAGCAGGAGTAGGTGGCGTGAGAGCTTCCGATGACGAAGCCGGCGCACCGGCCAGCATGCTCCGCAACCCGCTCAGGGGCTGCAGCGCCGACGACAGCGCACTCACTTGCCTTGCCGGCCAGCGGCGCCGGTGCCGTGGTTAGCGAGCTGGCCGTGGGGTAGCATACGCTGGGTAAATAAGGTGGGCATAGGGCAGAAACAGAGAATCGAAAGATAACCGGTTGCGGCCCAGCGGCCACTACACCCCCAAGAGCCCACCGCCCGCCGCGGCGGTTGCATGTGCTGTTGAATATCCGCAAAAAAAGTTGCCAAAATCTTCCGCCCTTACCCAATAACCTTGCTTTCCGCAAGCGAGTATAGGAGTAGCCGGCTCGCATGTAGCTACATGCGAGCCGGCTACAGTTGAATACACGCTAGCAATTCCCTCACCTTACCCTTACTGCCCATGAAAACCCTGATCCTGTTCTACTCCACCTACGGCCACGTGTTCAAGCTGGCGGAAGCTATGGCCGAAGGGGCCCGCGAAGTGGAAGGCAACGAAGTCGTCATCAAGAAAGTACCCGAAACCCTGCCGAAGGAGCTTCTGGACCAGATCGGGGCCACCGAGGCGCAGAAAGCCTTCGACCACATTGCGGTAGCCACGCCCGACGAGCTGGCCGACTACGACGCCATTGTGGTGGGCGTGCCCACGCGCTATGGCAACATGTGCGGCCAGATGCAGGCCTTCTGGGACTCTACCGGTGGCCTTTGGGCCAAAGGCGCGCTGGTAGGCAAAGTGGGCGGCGCCTTCGTGAGCACTGCCACCCAGCACGGCGGCCAGGAAACCACCATCCGGGCTGTGCACACCATGCAGCTGCACCACGGCTTCGTGCTGGTAGGGCTTCCCTACGCGTGGCAGGGCCAGATGGGCCACCACGAAGTAACGGGCGGCACGCCCTACGGCGCCAGCACCGTGGCCGGGGGCCAGGGCGAGCGGCAGCCCAGCAGCAACGAGCTGGAAGGTGCCCGCTATCAGGGCCGCCACACCGCCGAGATTGCCAAAAAGTTGAGCACGAAATAATATTAGCTTTTCTTGCTACGTTTACGCAGAAATTGTCCCGCACACCTCTGCAACATTAGTCGGCCGCTCCGCAAGGAGTGGCCGGCTTTTTTTGTGGCCGCAACAGCCAGAACAGCTTCCTGTTTCTTCGGATTCGCCGGGCGGCTGCAACCTTCTGCGGCCAAGCCAGACTTTGCGGCATCTGTCGTTATACGCTCGTCCCGGTATATTCTCCCAGCCTTATGAAACCAACCGTACCACTACTACTACTGAGCACGCTGCTGACCCTGCCAGCCCTGGCCCAGACACCCAATCCGGTGCCGGCTGGCGCCCGTCCGGCTCCAGCCGCTGCGCCCCGCTTGGCACTGCCCGAAACGCCCAAAGGCGCGGGCCGCATTACGGGCACCGTGCTGGATGCTACCACCAAAAAGCCCGTAGAATTCGCCACTGTGGCCCTGCTCCCGGCCACCGGGGAGCGGCCGCTGGATGGCACCGCCGCCGACGAGCGGGGCCGGTTTGTGCTGAAAGGATTGGCTGCTGGCGCCTACCGAGTGCAGGTGAGCTTTCTGGGCTATGGCGTGCGGGTGGAAAACGTGACCGTAACGGACGGCACCGTGGACCTGGGCAGTCTGCTGCTGGCCGCCACGGCCCAAAAGCTGGGCGAAGTGACCGTGACCGGCGAGCGGGACGTGATAGAAACCAAGCCGGACCGCATCGTGTACAACGCCGACCGCGACCTGACCAACGCGGGCGGTACCGCCGCCGACGTGTTGCGCAAGGTGCCTCTTATCAGCGTAGACCCCGAGGGCAATGTGGAGCTGCGCGGCACCAGCAACGTGCGCGTGCTCATCAACAACAAGCCGTCGGGCATCATTGCCAGCTCGGTGGCCGATGCTATGAAGCAGATTCCGGCCGACCAGATCAAGACGGTGGAGGTGATTACGACGCCGGGCGCCAAGTACGACGCCGAAGGCACGGGCGGCATCATTAACATCACGCTCAAGAAAAACAACCTGGAGGGCACCAACGGTAGCGTAGGCGTGGCAGCCGGCACGCGCAGCTCCAACGCCAACGCCTCGCTGAACGTGCGGCGCGGCAAAATCGGCATCAACAGCTCGGCCAGCGGCTTTGCCTTCTACAGCCCCAACCGCAACGACCTGACCCGTAGCGTGCGCGACGCGCAGGATGTGCTAGTACCCTCCCTGCGGCAGGAAGGCGACGGATTCACAATTGGCGGCGGCGGGTTCGGGCGTTTGGGCTTCGACTACGACCCCAGTAAGGAGCACAACTTCAACCTGAGCGTGCAGGGTAGCCTGTTCCGCAACAAAGGCGACTACGACCAGTTCAACCAGCCGGCGCTGCTACCCGACTTTACGCGCGCCACCGACCGCGGCTTCCGTACCCAGAGCTACGACGCCAGCGGCTCCTACACCCGCACCTTCGAGGGGCAGCCAAAGCGCGAGTGGAGCGTGCTGGGGCAGCACACCCGCAACCGCAACACCCAGCGCTACGACCTCGACCAGTTTCCGGGCCGGGCCACCGAGGGCGAGCGGACCTACCGCGAAGGCAGCGACAACCTGAGCCGCAACCTCGAAACCACCCTCCAGACCGACTACACGCACCCGTTTTCGGAAACCGCGACCCTGGAAACCGGCGCCAAGGGCATTCTGCGCCGCGTGAGCAGCCAGTACGACGTGCAGATTGACCCCACCGGCAACAGCCCGCTGATGCGCAGCGCCGCCCGCTCCAACACCTTCGACTACGACCAGAACGTGCTGGCGGCCTACGCCACCTACGGCTTCAACCTGAGCAAGAAGCTGAGCACCCGGCTGGGCGCCCGCCTGGAGCACACCGATATTACAGGCCGCTTCACCCAAGGCGAGGCCAGCCGCTTCACCCAAAACTACACCAACATGCTGCCCAATGCCAGCCTGAGCTACCAGCCCGGCAAGCCCGGCCAGACGGTGCGCTTGGCCTACTCGCGGCGCATCCAGCGGCCCCAGATTTTCTACCTCAACCCGTTCATCAACGCATCTGACTCGCTCAACATCAGCTACGGCAACCCACGCCTCAACCCCGAATTCACGGACAGCTACGAGCTCAACTACACGACGTTCGTGAAGGGCGTGGTGCTCAACGGCTCGGTGTATACGCGCCGCACCGGCAATGCCATCGAGACGGTACGGTTTGTGGATGCGCAGGGCGTGCAGAACCAGACGTTCCGCAACATCGGGCGCAATGCCACCTACGGGGCCAGCCTGTTCGGCTCGTTTAAGCCGGTGCCGCTCTGGGACTTGAGCGGCAACCTGAACTTCTACTACGTCTCGCTCAACAGCCCGGCCCTGGATGTCACGACCACGGCCTTCCGCAACAGCGGGTTGATGTACAGCGTCAATATCAACTCCAGCTACAAATTCGCCAAACCCGGCGACGACACGGCCACGCCGTGGCGCCGGGGCCTGAGCGTGCAGCTCAACGGCGGCCTGAACTCACCGCGCATCCAGCTGCAGGGCAAGCAGGCCGCCTGGACGTTCTACTCGGTGGGGCTGCGCAAAAACCTGCTCCAGGATAAAGCCGACCTGACGCTGAACGCCGACAACTTCCTGCAGGCCACCCGCAACCTGAGCACCATCCTGGAAACGCCGCAGTTCACCCAGGAAAGCAACAATTACATCTACCTGCGCGGGGTGCGCCTGGCCTTCAACTACCGCTTCGGCAAGGTATCCACCCAGGCCCCCAAGCGCCGCAAAGGCATCCAGAACGACGACGCCAAGCAAGGCGAAGGCGGCGGCCAGCAGTAGGTGGATTGTTGGGTTGGCGGGTTAATGGAGTGACTGTCATGCAGAGGCGCAGCCGAAGCATCTCGCGTGCTGATGTTGGGCTACTAATCCTGTGTCAGCCGAGCGAGATGCTTCGGCAAGCTCAGCATGACGTTCTGGAAACGCCACCAACCCGCCAATCCAGCAACCCAACACTTACCGGTTCCAGATTTTCCAGGCTTCCTCGGCCTGAATGCAGAGCATTTCGAAGCCGTTTTTGGTGTGGGCGCCGGCCGCCTGGCCGCGCTTCATGAACTCGGTTTCGCTGGGGTTGTAGATGAGGTCATAGAGGTAGTGGCGGGGTGTGAGGGCCGCGTAATTGAGCGGGGGACACTGCTCGATATCGGGGTAGGTGCCCAGCGGGGTGGTGTTGATGATGAGCGGATGGTCGGCCAGCACGGTGGGCGTCAGCTCCTGGTACGTGAGGCCGTGGCCCAGAGGGTTTCTGGATACCACCCAATAGCTGATGCCCAGCTCGCGCAACGCCACCTCCACGGCTTTGGAAGCGCCGCCGCTGCCCAGTACCAGCGCCCGCAGCCCATGCGGCACCGGCTGAGGCAGAAACCCACGCAGCGAGTCCCGAAACCCGATGTAGTCGGTGTTGTGGCCGATCAGGCGTCCGTCGGCGGCAAACTCAATGACGTTGACGGCCCCGACCCGCGCCGCCGAGGTCGCCACCTCGTTGAGAAACGGCCACACCTGCTCTTTGTACGGTATCGTGACGTTGAGGCCACGCAGTTCCGGCTCGCGGGCCAGCAGGGCCGGCAGGGCCGTAATGGCCGGCAGCTCAAACAGCTCATACTGATGGTCGGATAAGTCGAGGTTGGTGAATTTCTGACTGAAATAAGTTTGGGAGAAAGAATGCTTCAGGGTCAGGCCGATAAGTCCGAAGGCAGGCATAAGGCAGGAGGATAGTTTCGGGAGTCAAGCAACAAAAAAAACCACCCCGGCCAAAACGGCCAGGATGGTTTCCCGGAATGTTAGTATCGGATCTGCGCACAACCCAGCCTGCGCTAGGCAGCCGGCTGCTTGGCCGCGTCGCGGCGCGACTTAAAGAACTCAACCACAGCCGGCAGCACCGACACCACGATGATGCCAATCGTGAACAACCCGAAGTTCTGCTGAATCCAAGGCAGGCGGCCCAGGAAATAGCCGGCGCCGGTCAGCAGCGTCACCCACAGTACCGCGCCCACCACGTTGTAGCTCAGAAACTTGGTGTAGCTCATGGTGCCCACGCCCGCAATAAAGGGCGCAAACGTGCGGATGATGGGAATGAAGCGGGCAATGATGATGGTTTTGGCGCCGTGCTTCTGGTAAAACGCCTGGGTGCGCTCCAGGTGCTCCCGCTTCAGAAAGCGGGAATTCTCACGGAACACGCGCGGCCCCAGGTAGTCGCCGATGTGGTAGTTGAGCGTGTCGCCGAGCACGGCGGCCAGAATCAGCAGGCCAATCATGGCCCAGATGTTCAGGGGAGAGCCGGGCAGCGCGGCCAGCGAGCCGGCCGCAAACAGCAGCGAGTCGCCGGGCAGGAAGGGTAGCACCACCACGCCGGTTTCCACGAAGATGATGAGGAACAGAATGGCGTAGGTCCAGGCACCGTAGTCCAGAATGATTTCAGCCAGGTGCTTATCGAGGTGCAGAATGAAGTCGAGCAGATGCTTCAGAATTTCCATGCGGAAGGGCGAGGTGGTAGAATAGAACTACAAAGAAAGCGGAAAGCCGCCGGAGTATCGCCGTGGCCCGGCGGGCTGCCCCGGGTTTGGGGCAGTCCGCTGGGGAGAGGCGCCGCGCCTGATACGGCAACGACGCCTTCATGGTCGCTACGCCAGCGGCTTTTCCAGAATCAGTAGCCGGTTCAACAACTCCACTTCCACTTCCTTCACCCGGAACCCCAGCTGCGGCAGAAACTCGGCCAGCTCCTGCCCTTCAATACTTAGGTGAGCGGCCGTGAGGGTGTTGGCCAGCACCCGGCCACCGGGCGCCAGCAGCCGCCAGATATGCTGCCAGAAGTC
Organism: Hymenobacter canadensis; assembly: GCF_027359925.1. NCBI lineage: Bacteria > Pseudomonadati > Bacteroidota > Cytophagia > Cytophagales > Hymenobacteraceae > Hymenobacter > Hymenobacter canadensis. The sequence goes on from NZ_CP114767.1 coordinate 2,884,286, forward strand.
CTCGGTCTGGAGGCCGGCGGGCAGATCAAGGTCAATAAACAGGTCGATGATGATGAGGCCGAAGGTGGCCGCCGGGGCCGTGCGCACCCACGCAAAGGCATCGGCACACACAATATCGAGGTTGGGGCCGGGCTGAATGTTGAACTCCGTGGCGGCCAGCTGAATGATGGTGGGGTCCAGCTCGACGGCGGTGAGGTGGCCGGCGGCGGGGTGCTCCTTGCGCAGCGTTTCTACCACCGAGCCGCCGCCCAGCCCCAGCAGCAGCAGCCGCTGAGCCTTTTCGGGGGCCACAAACAGCAGTCCGTAGCGCAGCACCCGCTGCAGCGAGCCGTAGGAATAGTTGGCGTGGCGCGTATCCAGCAGCTTGCGGCCCCGGTACCACGTCACTTCCAGCGGCCCGTTGATGGCCGATGTGGTGGTGCGGGTCAGGGGAATCAGGTAGCTTAGGTAGCGGCGAAGGAAGGTTAGCATGGCCGCGCAAGGTAAGGCCGCCGCCTCTGGAAGCGCAAAAGTCCGGGCCCCAACAGGCAACACGGTTCTGTGCTGCCTGTCGGGGCCCGGACTTCTTGGGGCAGGGCTTTGCTGACTATTGAACGGCTTTCACCTGGTAGCCTTGCTGACGCAGCAGCGCCAGCACGCCTTTGGGGCCGCCGAGGTGGGCCGCGCCTACCGCGAAAAACGTGGACTGGCTGGCAGCCATTTTCTCGATGCCGGCAATCCAGCGCTGGTTGCGGTCATCGAGGAGCAGGCCGTTGTATTCAGTGAAGCCGAACATGCTTTTCGAGCTCATGTCGCGTAGGGCTTCCACCTGTTGGGTTTTGTAGAGAGCCAGTAATGCTTGCATTTCCTGCTTCATTTCCGCCTCCTTGCTCACCATGTCCGTCAGCATCTTGCTTTGCGCGGCGTATGGAATCTTGTCGAAGATGCTGAGCTGGTCCTGCATGGTTTCCAGGCCCAGCACTTCCTTTTTCTGCTCCTGGGCCATTTTCATAAACGAGGCCTCATAGCTGGCCGGGGCGCAGCCCAGCACGGCTGGCATCAGCATCGAGCCCAGAAAAAACGGCTTGATGGCCCCCACCTTGTCGATGGGCAGGCCGGCTTTGGCCTGCAGGTAGGTACCGAAGGCGGCGTAGTCGGCTGGCGACATGAGAGTCTGCAGGGTCTGGCCGCCGCTCATCAGCATGCCGGCCTGGGCCTGCTGGGCCATCGTGGGGTCGTCCATGTCCATTTCCAGCACCACCTGCTTGCTGCTGCTCACGGCCTGCTTCACGGCTTCCGACATCTGCATATCGGCCGGGCAAATCATGTGGATGGTGCCGAACACGTAAGACGGCGCGCTCAGGCCCTTGCCCGACACTTCCCACAGCAGGGAATTGGCCGCCGCCGCCGTGGCAGCAGGCTGGGCTTTGGTGGTCGACTTGGCAGTTTTCTTCTGGGCCGAAGCGGTGAAGGCGGTCAGCAACAGAGCAGCCGCGAAGGCAGTTTGACGAAACAGGCGCATAGGAGTGGAAATGAAAAAGGAAAGATGCTGACTAAATCGCCGGAACCGGCAACTCATTACAGCAACTTTCCTTTTTTATTTCAGCGGCCGTCCATCGGCCTTAAGTTGAGCAGTATTAGCCTTTACTGGCCGCTACGCGCCACACTTTGTTGCCGGCGTCGTCGAGCACCAGCAGCGAGCCGTCGGGCATCGTCGTGACGCCAACGGGGCGGCCGTACACTTCTTTTTCGCCAGCATTGGCAATGAAGCCGGTCACGAAATCCTCCATCTTGCCGGCGGGCTTGCCGCTGGCAAATGGCACGAACACCACCTTGTAGCCCGTAAACTCCGATCGGTTCCAGGAGCCGTGCTGGCCCACGAAAGCGCCCTGTTGGTAGCGGGTCGGGAAGGCCTGGCCTTTGTAGAACGCCAGCCCTAGCGAGGCGGTATGCGGTCCGAGCGCCACTTCGGGCACCAGGGTTTTCTTTACCAGATCAGGCCGCTCGCCCTTGCGGCGTGGGTCTTCCTTGGGACCGAAATACGCGTAGGGCCAGCCGTAGAAGGCGCCGGGCTGCACGCTGGTGAGGTAGTCGGGCACGAGGTCGTCGCCGAGCTCGTCGCGCTCATTGACGGCCGTCCAGAGGGTTTTGGTGCCGGGGGCCCAGTCCATGCCCACCGGGTTACGCAGGCCGGCGGCGTATATTTTCTCGCCCGTGCCGTCGGGGTTAATTTCGAGGATGTTGGCGCGGCGCTGCTCGTTTTCCATGCCGTTTTCGCCCACGTTGGAGCCGGAGCCTACACTCACGTAGATTTTCGAGCCGTCGGCGCTGGCCAGCAGGTTGCGGGTCCAGTGGTTGTTGTAGCCGCTGGCGGGCAGCTCCAGAATCTTCTGGCCCGGGCCCGTGATTTTCGTCTGGCCGGGCTTGTAGGCGTAACGTACGACGCCGTCGGTGTTGGCCACGTAGAAATAGTCGCCGAGCACCAGCATGCCCAGCGGCTGGTTAAGATTGGCCAGGAAGGTTTCGCGCACGTCGGGCTTGCCGTCCTTGTTGGTGTCGCGCAACAGCGTGATGCGGTTGGCGCTGGTTTCCTTCAGGGATTTTGAGGTATCCAGCTCCAGCTTGGCGGCTACTTTCTTCTTGAAGGAAGTCGGCACCGTGTTGGACTCGGCTACCAGTACGTCGCCGTTGGGCGTGATGTAGGCCCAGCGCGGGCTGTTAAAGCTGCCGGCATACTCGGTAATCACGAAGCCAGCAGGCACTACCGGCGTTTTGCCGGCCGGCCAGCCAATCACCTTGCTGCGCTTGGTCGCCGATTTGGTGGCGTAAGGCTCGGGCAGGGCCGGTGCGGTGGCAGTGGGCTGGGTGGCAGAATCCGGCGTGGCTACCGTCTGGGCGGGCGTGTTGGTGGGGGTATCGGTGGCGGGCTGGCCCTGATTGCAGCCAGCCAGCAACAGCAGGGCCGCTACCGGCCCCGGGAAAGTCAGATGTTTCATGTCAGAATAGAATGCGGAACCCGTTTCTACCTGCTTTACGCTGATATAGTTACGTCGGCTGCCTTTTGGGCGGCTTCAGCCGGGCGGGTGGGCGGCCCCAGCACCCGCCGCAGCCAGCGGTTGAGCGGCTCTTCCAGCAGCCAGTACAGCAGAATGGACGTCACATACAGCAGCAGCACGCACAGCGCCTGGCTGCCCACCTTCTCATATAGCAACTGCTGAAACACGCCCATATGGATCAGGTAGAAGGCGTAGGAGCTTTTGCCCAGCAGCACCAGCGGAGCGCTGCCCAGCAGGCGGCGCAGCCACGTATCTTCCTGCACCAGCCCCCACAGCAGCGGCCCGATGCCCACCAGCGGCAGCACGATGTTATTAATAAACATGCCGGGCCAGGTCATTACCCCGAACGCATACTCCTCGGGGCCGTGCAGCAGACTCAGCATCCCTACGCAGGCCAGCATGCCGGATACTCCCACGTAAGTCAGGCCCCGGAACGGTAGCTGCCCGCCGCGCTGCCGCAGCCACCAGGCCAGCGCCACGCCCGTGAAAAACTCAGCGGCCCGGCCCAGGTACACGAACTGCAGCAGGAAATCGAAGGAATCGAAGAAGCCATGCCAGGGCTGCGGCCGCCCGGCCAGCACCAGCGCCACGCCCACCGCCAGCAGCAGCAGTGGCAGCGCCCACAGCCAGTGCGCACTGCGCCGCACCAGCCAGAAAGCCAGCGGCGCCGACACGTAGAACATTTCCTCGGTAGTCAAAGACCAGCCCTGCGCAATGCCCGTGTAGAGATACTGCTGAAACAGGCCCCGCAGAAACGTGATGTTGAGCACGTATTGCTCCAGCAGATTGTCGGCTGTGTCGCGCCCCAGGTAGTAGAACAGAACGAACGTGGCCGTCGTGAGCAGAAAGTACAGCGGGTAGATGCGGGCAAAACGGTTGGCGAAGTACGCCCGCAGATTCAGCCGCTCCTGGCCCAGATACCGGTAGCCGATCAGAAAGCCGCTCAGCACGAAAAAAATGGTCACGCCGATGTGCAGCTCGGCCGCCAGCGTGTGCACCGTCCAACCGAATTTCTCTGCCGAAAATGGGTTGAAGTGATGCACAAACACCAGCAGCGCCGCCACGGCCCGCAGCCCCGTCAGGGCCGGAAAATATTGCTTGGGCGCGGGTAGCGAAGTATTCATTCAGGGAGAATTTGGGCGGAAAGGATAGCGAAAGGAACCGGCAGGGGCGCTACCGGCTCAGCAGAAACCGGAGCGGCACGGCCACCCGCTGCTGCCAGGCGGCTTCGTTGTGGGCGGCCCCGGCGTACTTGCGGGTCAGCCAGCTCCGACGTGGGTAGCGCGTGGCCCGCAGCAGGCTATCCACGCGCTGCTGATGGGGCTCATACCAGGCATCGAGGGTAGTGGTGCCGTAGTCGAAGTAGAGGCGCGGGCGGAGCCGGCCGGTGAGGCGGGGCTGCAGGTAGGCCAGCATGGCCGTGGTGAAGTCGGGCGTGCTTTCCTTGAGGCTCAGGGGCCAGTGCGTGGAGAGGCAGGCCGCACCCCCGAACACCTGCGGGTACTCCAGCGCCGCATACAGCGAAATCAGCCCGCCCATGCTGCTGCCGGCCACAAACGTATCCTGCCGCCGTGGGCTGGTGTGGTACTGGCTATCGATGCGCGGCTTCAGCTCCTGCACCAGAAATTTCAGGTAGTCGTCGGAGAGCGGCGTGCCGGGGCGCTCCTGGGCCAGCCGGGCGCGGCGGGCTTCGGGCATGGCGGCGTAGGGCTTGGCCGGGGCGTACTCGCGGAAGCGGCGGTCGGTGTTCCAGACGCCCACCACAATGCAAGCCCGCGCCTGCTTGGCCCCAATCAGCTGCGTGAGCACGCTGTCTATTTCCCAGGCGGTGCCGCTATAAGAAGTAGCGGGCTCAAACAGGTTCTGGCCGTCGTGCATGTACAGCACGGGGTAGCGGCGGCCCTGCTCGTAGCCGGGCGGCAGCCACACGCTCACGCGCCGGGGCTGCACGAACCGGGAAGTTACTTCGCCGAGCTGCTCCAGCCGGGCCGGCGAACCGGCAGGCTGGGCCATAGAGGAAAACGCCAGCAGCAGCAGCGGCAGCAGTAATAGTCGCAGATTCATGGCGCAAGTATAGGCACAAGCCGCGCCCCGATTGCCACAAAACGCCAGGTGGCTGCCCCCGTTGCCGGAAGCAGCCACCTGCGTATCACTTACTGATGGATCTGGCGCGCTTAGCCGCGCGGCATCGAGGTACCGGGGCGGCCGATTGGCTTTACCTCAGGCTTGAACATCTCGTCCACGTTGTCCATGTCGAGGAAGTCGGTGAACGTGTCGCCGCGCAAACCCAGGCGGATGGTTTCCAGGCTCACGATTTCGTTTGGCGCAATGTTGCCCAGGTTCACGTTGGGGCCCAGCAGCTTGATAAACCACACCTGCTGCGCTTTCTGCGGGGCTTCCCACAGAATTTTCTCAAACGGAATCTGGGTCAGGATTTCCTCTACCAGGCCCGAGCGCACCTCGCCGGTGCTGCGGAACAAACCTACGTTGCCAGCCTCGCGGGCCTCCCCGATTACCTTCACGGCACCGGCTTCCAGCTCCGTTTTCATCTGCGAAATCCACTTGTAGGGCGGAATGATCTTCTCGGCATCCTTGGAGCCTACTTCGCTCAGCACCTGCACGTCCTGGGCCAGCGTGCGGATGTATTCCAGCTTTTTGTCGTGCACCAAGTCAATCGAGCCGTCCGATACCTCGGCGTACTCCATGCCATACTCCTCCAGCAGGCGGCGGTAGTCGTCGAACTGGTTGCGGATGATGAAGGCCTCAAACAGCGTGCCCCCGAAATACACCGGAATACCGGCCTCCTTATAGGCGGCCAGCTTGCGCTTCAGGTTGGGCGTCACGAAGGACGTGGCCCAGCCCAGCTTCACGATGTCGGTGTAGGGCGCGCCCACTTCCAGAAAGTCTTCTACCTCGCGCACACTCAGGCCTTTGTCCATGACCATGGTAAAGCCTTGCTCGCGGGGTTTGGCAGTGCGCTCAGGAAGTTGTGAGAGGTGGTAGTTCATGCTGTAGGGTCTTGGTTAGATTGGGTTTGAGGGCCTGACCAGCAGGCAGCACTCCCGGCCCGATGAAGGCAACGGGGCAAAAGTAAGCCCGAATTTTATAACTGAAGGCCCGGGAAGATGGCTCGGTGACAACGCAGCCACCCATCTTCCCGGGCCTTCAATCCCCGGCGAACGGGTTTTCTACTTCCGATACTGATCAATCAGGCGGGCCAGGGCCTGCTGCGACTCCAGCTCCGGAAAGTACTCAAACAGCAGCCGGTGCTTGTCGAAATCCAGCACCAGCGCGTTTTCCAGCGTTTCGTAGGCTTCGCGGAAACGGCCGGCGGCCAGCTGGTAAGCGCACAGCCGGTAGTGCAGCTCGGCTTCCAGCGGCTGCACCTCCACGGCATTGCGCATCAGGTCGATGGCCCCCTGGAAATCACCCTGCTCGTAGAGGATAATGCTCCAGCTCAGCCATACATCCTTGCTGTCGGGGGCCACTTCGGCGGCCTTTTCGTAGGCTTCCAGCGCACTTACCACGTTGCCGACCTGGTATTCGGCGGCCGCCAGGGCCAGCCAGTATTCCACGCTTTCGGCGTAGATGCCCACGGCTTTCCGGAAGAAGTGCGTGGCTTCCAGGTAGCGCTCCTGCTCGTTCATGATGACGCCGATGCCAAACCAAGCCTCGTCCATCTCTGGCTCCAGATCAATGGATTTCTGGTAGAACCGGCGGGCCGCATCCCACTCGCGCAGCTTCTCGTGGCATTCGCCGATGTTGCACAGCGCCTCCGGCGTGGGCTGGCCTTCCTCGTAGCTCAGCTCAAACTCCGCAATGGCTTCGCGGTAGCGCTCCTGGCTGATGTATACGCTGGCCAGATACGCATGCGCCTCCAGAAACTTGCCATCCACAAGAATGGCATATTCAAAGGCCGCAACCGCCTTGTCCAGCTGCTCCAGCCGGAAATATGCCTGGCCCAGGTTGTACCAAGCAATGGCCGAATATGGGTCGTCGTCGGTGAAGCGCTGGAAAAACGGCAGGTTTTCCTCCAGCCGCTCGCTCACCTCCAGGCAATACAGCAGTTCCTGCACCGCCACGTCGTTGTCGGCGTTGATGCGCAGGCTCTTCTTGTAGTACTTGGCGGCACTCTTGAACTTCTGCCAGCTCTGGTAAGCCAGCCCCAGGTTGAAGAAGATGTCGTCGCGGTCGGGAGCACGCTCAGCCGCTTGCAGGAAAAAGGCTACGGCCTCCGCAAATTCGCCCTTTTGGGTGGCGATAATGCCGCGCGTTACCGCCACGTCCGGGTTGTCGGGGTCGAGGTGGGCTACATTCTCAATCTGGCTGCTGGCCTCCAGGTATTCGCCTTTCATGGCCAGCACCTGCGAGCGGTCAATCAGGAGTTCGGTGCTGAACGGGTATTGGGCAATGGCAGCCTCACAGGCCTGCAAGGCCTTGTCGTACTGCGTGTTGGTGGTGTAATGGTCGATGATGTTCTCAAAATCAGCCAGGTCGAAAAAGACGGGCTCGTTCTGGGCCACCATCCGCTCGAAACGGCGCACGGTGTCCAGTACTTCATCCCGGTCCTCATAATTTTCATTCATTCTCATGCAGCTACAATCAAGTGCCGGTTACCCGTCAAAACGGCAGTCCCAACGGGCTTTCTTCCAACCAAAACCCTTTAAATGCGGGCTATGGCCTAATATACAACAACCGCACCGGAGCCAAGCAGGTTCGGTAGGCGACACACAGCGCAAAAAATAGTCCGGCGCTACGGTAGGCACTAGTTCCCGGCGGCTGGCTCCCGGGCCTGTTGCTGGCGGGTTTGCAGCTCGGCGCAGCACCACGCTATAGTTTCCTGCAGCGGCCTCAGGGCCAGGCCCGTGGCGCGCTGCACTTTTTCTGCGCGATACAAGAGGGGGCGGCGGCCAGCCCGGGCAGTATCTTTGGTGATGAGCGGCCGGGCACCGGTAAGCAGGGACCGAAGGTGCTCCAGCCGCCAGATGCCCTCCGCCGCCCAGTCGGGCACGGCTACGGTGGGCGGGCGGCGCCCAAAGCAGGCAGCGGCGCGGGCCAGAAACTCCTGCAGCGGCAGGCTGCCGGCGCTCAGCACGTAGCGCTCCGCCGTCAGTTGGGTATCGAGCGTGAGGTAGAGCATACTGGCCACTACGTCGCGCACATCCACAAAATTCACGCTGCCCGGCGTGTAGAACCGGTGCTGCTGCCAGGCGTACCGAAACAGCCGCGTGCTGCTCCGCTTCCAGTCAGCCGGCCCCAATATCACGGACGGACACACGATTACGGCCAGCAGGCCTTCCGCTACGCCACGCCACACTTCCAGCTCCGCCAGATATTTAGACGTAGCATACGCTCCGTGCTCAGCGCCCAGGTCCCATTTGGTATTTTCATCAAGCACCTGGGGCTGGCTGCCGGGCAGCACGCTCGTTTCCGTCGCGCCGCCGCCCAGCGCCGCCACCGACGACACTTGGCAGAGCCGCACCCCCGGTTGGCGCAGGCAGGCATCTACCACGGCGGCCGTGCCTTCCACGTTCACCTGGAGCAGCGCCTCTTCGTCCTGCGGGGCATACGATACCAAACCGGCGCAGTGAAATACGTGCGTTACGCCTTCCAGCGCAGTGTTCAGCAACGTGGTGTCCCGCAAGTCCCCTTCCACCCATTCCACAGATTCGGTGCCCGCTATTTCGGGCACTTGCTGCCGATATAGGGCCCGCACCCGCACGCCGCGGGCCACCAGCGCCGGAATCAGAAAACTTCCCACAAGGCCGCTGCCGCCGGTCACGAAAATCATGGAGTTCTTCAATCCGTTACAGCGTATTGTTGAGCAGTGGCAGCGCCAGTAGTTTGCGCATATATTCGGTCGGCAGCACCTTCTCGCGCAGCGTAGCCGTGTGCTTGAGGTTGTGCGCGTCGGTGCCTACCATGTCAACCAGCCCAGCATCAATGAGCTTTTCGGCCACCCGCTTAGCACCCGCCGAATAGTAGCCGGCCAGCGAGTTCAGGTTTACCTGCAGCAAAGCGCCGGTTTCGCGCACCTTCACCAAATCGTCGAACCGCCCATAAAAATATGTATACCGCTCCGGGTGGGCTATCACGGGCTGGTAGTTATGGCTTTGCAACTGAAAAATGGTTTCAGCAAAGTTAAGCGGCTCGTTGATGTAGCTGGTTTCTACCAGTATGTAGCGCTTGTCGCCACCAAAAGTCAACATTTCGTCACCACGCTCCAGCCGGGGCCCAAACCACTCATCGAGGTAATACTCGGCCGCACACTCCAGTTCTACGTCTCCCAACCCGGCCGTACTCGCGGCCTGCCGCAGCGCCCGTAGTGCTCCTCGGATACCTTCGGGCGTGTTCTTGTAGAAGTCGCCCATGATATGGGGCGTCATGATAAGCTTGCGGTACCCAAGGGCCCTCAACTCCCGCAGCAGCTCCAGCGACTGATCCAGATTCTCGGCGCCATCGTCGAGGCCAGGGAGCAAGTGGGAGTGCATATCGGCACCTAAATCCGTAAGCCCGTCGGCCGCCAGTGCCGGCAAAGTTGCCGCACGGCCAAAGAGCTTCTGAAAAAAGGACGCCATACCCGCTATCCGGATTTAAGAAAAACGCTTACGCAGACGCGCCAGCTTGCCGTCAGCCGGCTTGGTTTCTTCGTAGTACCCTTGGCCGTAACCGTAGCCGTAGCCATAGCCGTAACCATAGCCATACAGGCCGCTAGCTGTGGCGTCATTGAGAATGACGCTCAACCGGGTAAAATTATTCGCCCGGGCCAGCTTATTGATATTTTTCAGGAAGGCCTTCTTAGAATAGTTAGCCCGGACGATATAAATCGGAATATCGGCCTTACGCATAATCAGAATACCGTCCGTCACCAACCCCACCGGTGGCGTATCAATGAGAATGACATCATATATCTGGTGTAAGTCAGCCAGCAACTCGTCGAACTTAGCGCTCAGAATCAGCTCCGAAGGGTTAGGAGGCGTTGGGCCAGCCGAAATGAAATCCAGCGTCGGAATAGAAGTATGCTGGATACATTCTTCTATCGAATGCTTATCGATGAGAATGGTGCTGACCCCCTTCACGTTTTCTGCGCCAAACGCCAGGTTCACCTTGGGCTTGCGCATGTCCAGATCCAGAATCACCACCCGCTGCTCAGACAGCGCTATAATTCCCCCCAGATTTACAGAAACAAAGGTTTTGCCTTCCCCGGAGATAGTAGAAGTAACCGAAATCAGCCGCTTTTTCTTCGCGGAACTGATAAAATCCAGATTCGTCCGAATAGAGCGAATGGACTCAGAAATAGCTGACTTAGGATTCTTATCCACCACCAGCTTCGACACGCTCATTTTCTCTTTATCGTACGTCGGAATAACTCCCAACACGGATGAGTTAGTAACCCGCTCCAACTCGCGCACATTCGTCACCGTGTTGTGCATGAAATAACGCGTCGCCATCAGCGCTAATCCTAAAACAATACCACTTGCTAGGCCAATGGCATATACCATTAGCTTGATAGGAGAAATAGGTGCCCCAGGCATACTGGCGGGCGACAAAATTTGAAAGTCAGGTGTAGTACCGGCTTTTGAAATATTGAACTCTACTTTCTTATCCATCAGCATTAAGTATGATTTCTCATACAGCTCCAGTGGACGATTCAGGCGGGCAAGTTCAGTAGCCTTTTGCGGCAGCGTCTGCAGTTCAGAATTGAACAGGTTACCCTGCCGGTCTAAGGCGGCCAGTTCACTTTTAAGCAGGTCCTGGCTCTGACGCAAAGTGCGGCGCAGATTGCCTTTCACGTAGTCGAGGGCTTCCCGCTGCTGCTGTACAGCTTCAGTAGTTTCCTTGTAGGAGCGTGAAAGGCGGCGCAGGTTCCACTGCAAATCGTTTAGCTCGGCCAATTGCTGCGAAAGCTGGCTGTTTTCCAACGTAACTAGCGCCGGAATGCTCTCCTCAACGGTTAGGCCCTCCCGGGAGGTTATTGTCCCACGTTCCGCTAGCGCCGCAACCTCATTGAGCAGACGGATTTTTTCCGACAGTTTCAGCCGCTCTTCCTGCTGCTTTTCCAGGCGACCTGTAATTTCTCCTATGGTACCCCGGACATCATATGTTTTATTCCTACGGGCAAAATCCTGAAGATTTTCTTCTGCCTGCGCTAGGCTTTGCCGATTTTCCGAGAGTTGCTGGTCTAAGAATTTGAGTGTTTGGGCAGTGGCTGTCTGTTTCTGCGCAATCTTCTCCTGCAAATACACCGTGTCAATTTTATTGACAATAGCCCGGGCCTTGGAAGGGTTGAAATCCAGAAAAGAAATCTGGATGGTATTGGCATCCGGATTCACAATTTCGACCAGTAGATTCTTATCTAAATAAGCATTGATGGCTCCTTCATCATTAATGGTAAAATAGTAATTCCGCTCCAGTTCTGTTGCAGCTATACTGCCATTAGGCAAGATGCTCAATATCATTCCATCCAGATTCACCGGTTGGTTCAAAGAATAATCACCCCCTTGCTCCTGGCCGGCCTTCTGGTATGAAATATGAACCTGTTGCGGCCCCGTAAAGCGCAGATTGAATTTGGTATTATATATGATATTACCTCCGTATTGAACCCGGAATGGTGATGCACCATACAGTTCATTTTCCAGAACGGTCCCCTCAGCGTAGTAGTTGACATCTAGGTCCAGAGAGTCGCGTAAACGGCGGTAGATAATATTGGATTTAATCAGCTCTACCTCACCTGACAGCTTATTCAGACTTTGTCGCCCTTCGGCTTCCTTCATGGCACCACCCAAACCTAGGGCACCTGCTTCCGTCTTCTCATCAATTTTCAACAGGGAGGAGGATTTATAAACCGGCTTCGTGTAGCGCAGAAATAGCCAAGACCCGGTTAGGCCGAGTCCAATAAGTAGTAATAGCCATAATAGACTGCGACGCACTACCATCAATAGTGTGTCAAAATCTAATCCACCACCTTCGTCTGCAGGCTCTGACTCTACAGACAAGGCGCTTACTCCGCCTGTAGCGTTTCGGATCAGATTCTCCAGTTCAGCATTTTCGTTAACGGCCATTTATGGGAGTCAGAAGTTCGGTAGTTAAGAGCCTTTTGGCATTGTACTATCGTGTAAACGTAAATACAAGAAACACTATGTTCAACAGCGTTGTTGATAAACCAATTGCAGGAGCAGCATCGTTCAGCGCATCATAGAAAGGACGACGGATGGGCTCTATATAAATGATATCGTTAGGCTCAACTTGTAGGTTAGCGCGACGCATTCCGTCAATAGTAGTCAAGTCTACTTGTTCGATCTGCGGATTTTTCAAATCGCCTCTGATGATACGAATATTAGAAGCTTTGCCCCCAGACCTGTATAGGCCGCTCGTTCCACCACCACCACCGCCGCCACCATCGATACCCCCAGCCGAAGCCAACACTTCCAGCAGATTCATGTTATCGTTCACGAGAGGTACAATTCGACCACCTGGCGAGCCCAGTACGATAACCCGGTTGTTGGTGACGCGGGTAGTCACAAACACGCCTTTGTAAAATTCGCTGTATCTGATTTGTAGCACACTATCTGCCTGCAGTAATGTGAGGCCCGTAACGCGCACCCTGTTTACCAGTGGTAAACGAACGTAACCATCGGTTTGCACTAGAAATTCAGATTCACCGGCCGCGCTCTGCGTGCTTCCACCAGCGCTTTGCATACCACCGCTACTGCCACCCTGACCAGAATTGCCCAACGTCCGGCTACCATTCCCCCCCGTTGGCAGCAAGCCGGCCGGAGCACCGAAACGCAATTCACCATTAGGGTCAATGATTCGCTCTCCTTCGTTCGTGTATACTCGGACTGACAAAAAATCATTTATCTGGATAGTATAGTTGCGATTCACCCGATTTACTACCCGCCGAATTTTGGTAGTGTCCAATCCTTTGCTTTTATCCAGCTGAAACATCACCCGCTGATTGTATAATTTATCAGTGCAGGATGAAACCAGTGTCAGGAAAGGCAGGCATAGCAGCCACAACAGGACAAGACGGCGGGAAACAGATGCAGGCATGCAGGCTAAGGGAGCCGAAAAAGTGAACGGATGGGCCGTGGCGAGGCAACATCCAGAGAAAGTGGTTTCTCTGAAAAACCTTCAAAGTTAACCGATTTAGCGGCCTCTTTCAAAATTGAGGCAGGCTCCCGTAATTCTGCACGCGGATTAGGGCGACCAAAATCGTACTTTCGCGGACCCAAAGCCGGGCTTTACCGGTTATAGCTCTACTTCTCACCACCTTTCATTCTCCCACCCATGGAATTGGTTGCTACCGAAAACCAGACAATGATTGCCCAGATGGTGCGCGACTTCGGCGCCCAGCACATCAAACCCCACATGATGAAGTGGGACGAAAGCCAGGAATTTCCAATTGATGTGTTCCACAAACTTGGCGAAATGGGTTTGATGGGCGTGCTCGTGCCGCAGCAGTATGGCGGGGCTGGCTTTGGCTACACCGAGTACGTGACGGCTATTGCCGAGTTGTCGAAGATTGACGGCAGCATCGGCCTGAGCATGGCGGCGCACAACTCGCTGTGCACCGGCCACATCCTGCAGCATGCCTCCGAGGAGCAGAAGCAGAAATACCTGCCGAAACTGGCCTCCGGCGAGTGGATTGGCGCCTGGGGCCTGACGGAACCCAACACGGGCTCCGACGCCGGCAACATGCGCACCGTGGCCATCGAAGACGGTGACCATTACGTGCTCAACGGCGCCAAGAACTTCATCACCCACGGCAAATCCGGCCACGTAGCCGTAGTGATTGCCCGTACCGGCGAAGTGGGCGACTCGCACGGCATGACGGCTTTCATCGTGGAGCGCAACACGCCGGGCTTCGCCGCCGGGCGTAAGGAAGACAAACTGGGCATGCGCGCCTCGGAAACCACGGAGCTGATTTTCACGGACTGCCGGGTACCCAAAGAGAACGTCATCGGTAAAGTTGGTGACGGCTTCGTGCAGTCGCTGAAGGTGCTGGACGGTGGCCGCATCAGCATTGCGGCGCTGAGCCTGGGCATTGCGCAAGGTGCCTATGAGGCCGCGCTGCAGTATTCTAAGGAGCGTCACCAGTTCAACCAGCCAATCAGCAGCTTTCAGGGCATTGCTTTCAAGCTGGCCGATATGGCTACTGAAATTGAAGCGGCTTCCCTACTCACGTACCGCGCGGCTGATATGAAGGACCGCGGCCTGAACGTAAACCGTGAGTCGGCAATGGCTAAGCTGTACGCTTCCGAGGTATCGGTGCGGGTGGCAAACGAAGGCGTGCAGATCTTCGGGGGCTACGGCTACACCAAGGATTACCCGGCCGAGAAGTACTACCGCGACGCCAAGCTGTGCACTATCGGCGAGGGCACCAGCGAAATTCAGAAGCTCGTTATTGCCCGCACGCTGCTGAAGTAAGACCGTTCGATGCCGTAGGGTTTTGCGGATTCTGCCGTTCGGAACGGAATTTTGATAAGTTAAAGCCGACCAGAATTCCTTACCCGGTGATGGAAACGCCGAAAAACCTACGGTATCTGCGATTTTATAAATTCCGTTTTTAATCTTCCAACTCTCTGATTATCTTTGCGGCCCTTCATAGAAGAGTTTTCAACCCCACTGACATATGATCATCGTACAAATCAAGGAAAACGAGTCGGTTGACCGCGCCCTCAAGCGTTTCAAGAAGAAGTTTGAGCGCACGGGCGTTCTGAAAGAGCTGCGTCGTCGCACATTCTTCCAGAAGCCGTCGATCACCAACCGTAAGCAGAAGCAGAAGGCCATCTACAAGCAGGTGACCTACGGCAACGAGGCTAACGCCTAGCACTCTGCTGCTTCCCGGGTTAAAAACCGGCTGATGCCCACTTGTGGTGCGTCAGCCGGTTTTTTCGCGTCCTATTGGTTCAGATTTTTTTCTTCCCCTGAAATCCATACATTGGTTATCCGGCCCTAGCGGCCGGCTCTCTGATGTATGGATTTGTTTTTTACCTACCTGCGGTCGGAACGACGCTACAGCCCCAACACGCTGCTGTCGTACCAGACTGATCTACGCCAGTTCTCGGAGTATCTGCGGGCGACATATGAGCTGGCGGAGCCGGCCCAGGCCGACCACACGCTCATTCGCTCGTGGGTGGTGACGCTGATGCAGCAGGACCTGGACCCGCGCACCGTGAACCGCAAGATTGCCTGCCTGCGCTCCTACTACAAGTTTCTGTTGACCACGGGCGTCATCGGGCGCAACCCCATGTTGCGCATCAAGGCTCCCAAAATGGCCAAGAAGCTGCCCGACTTCGTGCCCGAGGAGAGCCTGAACGGCTTGCTGAACTCGTTTGCGTTTGAGGATACGCTAGCCGGCCGGCGCGACCAACTGATTCTGGAGTTGCTGTACGGCACCGGCATCCGCCTGTCGGAGCTGCTGGGCATCCGGCCCGATGATGTGAGTCTGGCGGCGCGCACAGTGCGCGTAACGGGCAAGGGCAACAAGCAGCGTATCGTGCCGCTGAACCCTACGCTGGTGGCCGTCCTCTCCGGCTATATAGCACTTCGGCAACGCGAGTTTGGGGCGCAAGGCAACGCCCAATCCGTGCTCCTCGTTACGGATAAGGGCGAACCGTTGTATGAAAAGCTGGTGTATCGAACCGTGAAACACTATTTGAGCCAGATTACCACGGCTTCGTCGCAGCAGCACCCGCACGTGCTGCGGCATTCCTTCGCCACCCACCTGCTCAACAAGGGGGCCGATCTGAACGCCATCAAGGAGTTGCTGGGCCACGCCAACCTGGCCGCCACCCAGGTGTACACGCACTTATCCATTGACAAGCTGAAATCTGTTTTTGAACAGGCCCATCCGAAGGCCTGAGTTGTGTTCCTTTTTCTTACCTCCCAAACCCTACGACCGATGAAAGTACAGATGCATTCGGTGCACTTCGACGCCGACCAAAAACTGCTCGATTTCATCCAGAAACGCCTCGACAAGCTCGAAACCTTCTATGACCGCGTCACGGAAGGTGAAGTGATTCTGAAGCTGAACAACAAAGACGGTATTGCCAACAAGACCGTGGAAATAAAGCTGCTCGTACCGGGCGCCACGCTGTTTTCGCAGGAAGACGCTCCTTCGTTTGAAGCTGCCGCTGATGCTGCCTCCGAAAGCCTGAAGCGCCAGATCACGAAACACAAAGAGAAAATCCTGGCGCACTAAGCGTATCGTATTCACAAATAAAAAGCCCCGTCTGATTCCTCAGACGGGGCTTTTTGCGTTTTACGGCACAGGCAGAAGCCTATGCTACAGGCCGAATTCAGCCTTGATTTTGTCGACGTAATCGAGCTTCTCCCAGGTGAAAGTTTCCACGGTGCGGGTGTTGCCGGCGGCGTCCTTAACCTCTTTGGTGCCGGGCTGGCGGCCCATGTGCCCGTAGGCAGCCGACTCGCTGAAGATGGGGTTGCGCAAGCCCAGGCGCTGCACGATGGCGTAGGGGCGCAGGTCGAAGAGGCGCTGCACTTTTTCGGCAATCTGGCCGTCGGTGAGCTTTTCGCCGTGGCCGTTGCTGGCCTGCGTGGTGCCATAGGTGGTCACGAACACTCCCACGGGCTGCGCCACGCCGATGGCGTAGGCCACCTGCACCAGCACCTGGTCGGCAACGCCGGCCGCCACCAGGTTTTTGGCGATGTGGCGCGCCGCGTAGGCCGCTGAGCGGTCTACTTTGCTGGAATCTTTGCCCGAGAAGGCACCGCCACCATGGGCGCCTTTGCCGCCGTAGGTGTCCACGATGATCTTGCGGCCGGTGAGGCCGGAGTCGCCGTGGGGCCCGCCGATGACGAACTTGCCGGTGGGGTTGATATGGTAGATGATGGCGTCGGTGAACAGGCTCTGCACCTCGGGGCTGAGTTGGGCCTTCACGCGGGGCACCAGAATGGTTTTGATGTCCTGCTCAATCTGCCGAAGCATGGTTTGCTCGTCCTGGTCGAACTCATCGTGCTGAGTGCTCACCACAATGGTTTCGATGCCTTCAGGCGTATTGTCGTCGGAGTAGCGGATGGTTACCTGGCTTTTGGCATCGGGGCGCAGGTAGGTCATTTCCGTGCCTTCGCGGCGAATTTTGGAGAGCTCCTGCAGCAAACGGTGCGAGAGGTCGAGGGCCAGCGGCATGTAGTTGGGCGTCTCCTTGGTGGCATACCCGAACATCATGCCCTGGTCGCCGGCGCCCTGCTCTTCGTCGCTGGCGCGCTCTACACCCTGGTTGATATCGGCCGACTGCTCGTGCAGGCGGTTCATCACCTCGCAGGTATCGGCGTTGAACAGATATTCCGGCTTGTTGTAGCCGATGCGGCGAATCACCTCCCGAATAATCGGCTCGGCCTCCACGTGGGCCTTCGACTTGATTTCGCCGGCTACCAGCGCAAAGTCGGTGGTGACCAGGGTTTCGCAGGCTACTTTGGAAGCAGGGTCCTGGCGAAGATACTCGTCGAGAATAGCGTCAGAAATCTGGTCGGCTACTTTATCGGGGTGGCCTTCCGAAACAGATTCGGAGGTGAACAGGTACGGCATCAGCTTGTAGGGTAGAGTACGCGAGGGGCCGGCAGCCCCTGCCCTGCGGTTGGAGCAGGGCTACAAAGCTACTATTTAGTTGGGAGTTGGCGGCAACTGTGTCGGAGATGGGCCCACGCATGCGCTGAGGCGGTTGGCTAACCTCCGTCGGCCGTTTTCCGTTAGAGCGCTACTTTCGCCTAATTGTTCTACTATGAAGAAACTCTCCTCTCTGGCACTGGCCACCAGCCTGCTCGCCGTAAACGTCCCACAACACGCGCAAGCCCAAAAAGCCCGCTCTCCTTACCAAACCCGCTTTGCCGTCGACGCGCCCATTACGGGCGGCTTAGCAGCCCTCAGCGTGGCTGGGCTGCTGCTGGTGCAGAAGAAAGATGGCCTGACGGATGCTCAGCTGGCGGCCCTTAATAAGAACGACATTCCGAAGTTCGACCGGTTTTCGGCGGGCTACTACAGCGAAACTGCCCAGACGGCCGGTGACCTGATTGTGTATCCGTCGTTGCTGATTGCGCCGGGTTTGCTGGCGCTGGACCAGGATGTGCGCAGCCGCTACGGGCAGGTGCTGGGGCTGTACTTTCAGAGCATGCTGGCTGCCGATGCCACCTTCACCATGACCATCGGCAACGTGACGCGCTACCGGCCGTTTTTGTACGGCACCGAAGGTGGCGGCAGCCGCAACAGCAAGATTGCCACCAACTCGTTTTTTGCCGGCCACACGGCCCATACGGCCGCTGCTACGTTCTTCGCTGCCAAAGTTTACCACGACTTCCACCCCGATTCCAAAGCCAGGCCGTTCATCTGGACGGCGGCTACCGTGGTGTCGGTAGCGGAAGCGTACACGCGTCTGGAAGCCGGCAAGCACTTCCTCTCCGACAACCTTGTGGGGCTGGCGGTAGGCGCTACGGCGGGCATTTTGGTGCCGCAACTGCACAAGAAAACCGGCAACTCGTACAGCATCAGCCCGGTGCAGGGCCTCAACGTGAATGGCTATTCCTATTCCGGTTTGTCGTTGACCAAGCGGCTGTAGACGGTACCCGCTGAAAGTTGCTGTGCACTCCAATTGCAAGTAGATTGCAAGAAAATATCTGCTCATCTACTTGTGTCATTGTTATGTCGGCTTACCGCTTTTTTCTCATCGTCGTCATACTGCTAGCGGCGCATCACACCATCCAAGGCCAGAGAGCACCTCAAAACCAACAATTCGAGACTGGATATCTTGTTTTGACAAGTGGTGATACGCTGCGTGGAGAGTTGTATAGTACAAAGTGGACTGCAGAGCATTCGGCTGTATTTTTCCGCGCTAATCCGGGAGATGCTGTGCGAAAAATCCCCTTGGAAGAGCTTCGCGCCGTGCACTCTACTTGAAGTCAGCAGCGCATCCTCATTCTGCCCGTTGACCGCTACGCCACTACTGCTGTACAAAACCTGGATTGGGGGCTAGTTATTCGCCAGAAGCCTGCTGTATTATTGGTTGACATGCTGTTGGAAGGTCCAACCTCTCTGTATAGCACCACCATGCTGGGAACCCGGCATTTTTGGGTGCAGCGCAATGGCCAACCGATTTTAGAGCTTACAGAGCGCCACTATTTGTAAAAGGGCCCACCAATACTATTTGGGTTGACGGCAACATGTATCGCGACCAATTGTCGACTTACTTCGGAAACTGTGCGCCGGCAGCAATGGCAGCGACCCAGGCTCCCTATACAGAAGCGGGAATTATTGCGGTACTACAAGCATTCAACGAATCATGTCTGGTTCCCAACCCATCGTCAGGCAGTGATGCGCGATAATATCCTTCTAATGGTAATCAAGCGCACTTAGTCTACTACCGTTGTCGTAAGTAGCCTTTAGATTGGCTTCGAACAGCTTGAGGAAAGCTGAGGTTATTCACTTGAACGTCTTGGCATTGCTCTGGCAGAGAATGTTCTGACGACGACTGACCCGACGGCTGAAAAGTACCGCCGGACCCGAACGCATAATAAAAAGCCCTTGTCGTAATGCGCGACAAGGGCTTTTTATTATGCGTTCGGGCAGCTTAGTTACCGCCGCTACTGGCGCCGCCCGTGGCCGGGCTGCCGGGCTTCAGGTTGGTTTCAAATAGCTTCAGGATGCGCTTGTACTCGTCGGTCCACGAGCTGGGCTCTACGAAGCCGTGGTCCTCGACGGGGTACACGGCCAGCTCCCAGTTCTCCTTTTTCAGCTCGATGAGGCGCTGCGAGAGGCGCACGATGTCCTGGAAGTGCACGTTGGTATCCACCATGCCGTGGCACATGAGCAGGGCGCCTTTCAGGCCGTTGGCGTAGTAGATGGGCGACGAGCGGGCGTAGGCGACGGAGTCGTTGTAGGGCTCGTTGAGGATGTTGTCGGTGTAGCCGTGGTTGTAGTGGGCCCAGTCCGTGACGGAGCGCAGGGCGGCGCCGGCGCGGAATACGTCGGGCTGGGTGAACATGGCCATGAGCGTGATGAAGCCGCCGTAGCTGCCCCCGTAGATACCGATACGCTGGGCACTCACGCCGTATTTCTCGGCCAGTAGCTTAGCCCCATCGACGTGGTCGGTGAGGTCTTTGCCGCCCATGTAGCGGTAGATGCCGGTGCGCACGTCGCGGCCATAGCCGGCCGAGCCGCGGTAGTCGATGTCGAGCACCGTGTAGCCTTTATCGACCAGCAGGTTGTGGAACATGTACTCGCGCGAGTACTGGCTCCACCACTTGTGGGCGTTCTGCAGGTAGCCGGCGCCGTGCACGAATATCACGGCCGGGCCCTGGGCGGTGGGGTTGGCGGGACGGTACAGGCGGGCGTATACGTCGGCGCCGTCGCGGGCCTTGATGGTGATGATTTCGGGGTCGCGCCAGGCGTAGCTCTCGAACTCGGGCGTGGTGCTGTGGGTGAGCTGCTGCATCTTGGCGCCGGGCTTGTTGTCCATCAGATACAGCTCCCAGGGCTTGTTGGTGTAGCTGTAGCGCACGGCCAGCTGCCGGCCATCCGGCGACACAGTGGCCTCGTTGGCGCCGTCGCGGGTGGTGATCTGGCGGAGCGCGCCGCCTTCCAGCGGCAGGTGGTAGAAGTGCTGCACGCCGGGGTGGGTGGCGTTGGCCGTGAGGTACCACGTCTTTTTGTCGCGGCTGAGCTCGGCTTTCTGCACCTCAAACTTGCCGCTGGTTAGGGCCTTTTTCTGGCCCGAAGTCACATCCACGGTGTAGAGGTGCGAGTAGCCGGATTCTTCGCTCTGGAACCAGATGCGGCGGTTGTCGGGCATCCAGCCCACGTTGCCAGCGCCGTACCCGATGCCGGGCCCGTTGATCCAGGCTTCGTCGCGCTGCCGGTCCAGAAGCGTGATTTTCTGGCTAACCGGGTCCAGGGCCACAATCCAGCGGTCCTTGTTGTCGGCGGAGCGCACCACCAGAAACGCCCGCTGCCCGTCTTCCGACCAGAAGGGCCCGAACGGCTGCACGCGGCGCAGCTCGGTGGCGGGCTTGGGCTGGCTGGCTTTGGTAGCGGCCGCCTTTGCCGAATCGGCGGGCATGGGGGCCTTGGCGGGCAGCTGGTATTCTTTGCGGTAGGCGGGTTGCTCGTCGAGGCCTTTTAGCTCGCGGTAGCCCAGCACGAAGGTGGTGTCGCGGGCCAGGTCGTACACGCCCAGCTCGTAGGCGGTCTGCGGCGCGCCTACCTTGGTACGGGTGCTGATGTCCTCAGTAAAGCCCGAAGCCGTGACGAAACTAGGCACAAGCGCCACCTTTTCGGCGGCCGGTTCCTGCACCAGCGTGTAGGTCACGTAGCGGCCATCGGGGCTGAGTTGCAGGTTATCGACGGCCTGCTGGCCAATCCAGATGGCTTTGGGGCGCAGCCGGGCCAAGGCCTTCTGCTGCCGCTCACGGGCCTGCCGGTCCTGGTCTTTCTGCCGGATTACGTCGAACAAAGCCAGCTGCTGGGCCCGCAGAAACCGCTCCGACTTGTCGGTGGGCTGGCTGTTGGCGGGCTTGCTGCCCTTGCGGAAGTCGGTGCGCTGGGTGGTTTCGCCGGTGGCGGGGTCCCAGGTGTAGAGGTTCTGGGCGCGCATGTAGCTCACCATCCGGCCACGCATGGCAAACGCGGGGTCGGTTTCGCGCTCGGCGGTGTTCGTAACGCGGCGCACCTTCCGGGTTTTCAGGTCGAGCAGGTAGATGTCGCCCTCCTTCTCGTACACTTTGCGGGTGTACGCCTGGTCGTACTCACCGGAGCTGGCGGGCAGCTCCCGCTGCTCGCGCGGGCTCACCTTGCGCGGGGCCCCGGCGCTGCTGGCGGCCACTTGGTACAGCGAGTCGCGGCGGTTTTTCTCAGGGTTCCAGTTGAAGTAGATGGTGCGGCCGTCCTCGCCCCAGTACACGTTGGAGGGCGCGGTGCCCAGCCATTGCGCCTGGTCGCGCATGATTTTCTCGACGGTGAGCGGGGCCAGTCCGGCGGAAGGCGCGGCCGGCGTCTGGGCCAGAGCCGGGGCCGACACGGCCAGCAGCAGCCCTAAAAAGCGTAGTTGGTGCATCATCAAAGCTAAAGCAAGAAGGAGAAGAAACCCAGAGACACGGATTGGCCGGGTCCGTTGCCGGCTGGGCTGGTGATAAGGCGGCGTTTACAACTCCCGCAGCTCCTGCGCCAGGTTACGGCGGGCGGCGGCATCGAGCTGCTCCCGAAAACCGGGCGTGTGGTAGAGCACCGGTGCTTCCAGCAGCTTCTGCAGCACTTTGCGGCGGCCGCGGCGGTAGAGCAGGCCCGGCACCAGGCGGTACTCCTGCCGCACCTGCCGGGCATATTCCTGGTAGCGGGCTTCGGAAGCGCCCAGAATGGCCAGATCGGCATCCAGGAAAAACAGCAGGTCCGAGTCGTCGGGCGGCTGAGGCTGGGTGTGGTCGTGGGTGCGCTCAATCAGGAAGGCCACCCGCGCCTGGCGTTCGGCGGAGAGGGAGGTTTTTGCCAGAAATTCGCGAGCCAGCTCAGCGCTTTTCGCTTCGTTGTCGGAGCGCAGCGCCTCGTACACGGCATCGTGAAACCACACGGCCAGTTGCACTACTACCGAATCTTGCAGCTGGGCGGCGGCTTGGTCAGTGGCATCGAGCAGCGCCCGGATGTGGGTGAGCGTGTGGTAGTGGCGGCCCGGGGCCTCGTACGCCTTGGTCAACTGCGTGAGCATGGCGGTGCGGGCGGCTTCATCGGCCAGTAGCGGGGCCGTGAGCTGGTGCCAGCGGTTGGCGAGGGTGATTTCCATGTGGCAAGGCAGGGAGTAAGCGTTTCTGATGTGACGAAGCCGACCGGCAGCGGGCCCGGCTTACCGTCGTCGGCTCAGCGCGTAAGGCACCAGCCCCGCCAGCACCGTCAGTAGGCCGTAGAGCGACTCGGTGGGCTTGTCGTGGACGATGAACCAGAGCGTCCAGGCGCTGAGGGCGAGGAACAGCAGCGGCGTGACCGGGTAGCCCCAGGCGCGGTAGGGCCGCGGCAGATTCGGCTCGCGCCAGCGCAGCACAAACAGCCCCAGCACCGTCAGGAACGTGAAAAGGTTGAGCACGAAGCCCGCGTAGAGCAGCACCTGCTCGAAGGTGGCCGTGACGATGAACAGCAGCGTGAGGCCGGTTTGTAGCAGCATGGCCCGCACCGGAATGCCCGCCGCGCTCAGCTGCGCCAGCGGCCGGAGCGGCGGCAGGTCTTCGCCCATCACCTGCACAATGCGCGGCCCGGCAAAAATCATGGCGCTGATAGTAGACACCAGCAGAGCCGCAATCAGCCCACCCATCAGCCGCCCACCCAGTGGCCCAAACAGCTCCGTGCCCGCAATAAAGCCCACTTCAGCCTGCCCGGCCAGCTTGCTGATGGGCGTGGAATACAGGAAAACAAAGTTCAGGGCCACGTACAGGGCCAGCACCAGCGCTGTGCCCGTGAGCAGGATGCGTGGCAGCGTGCGTTGCGGCTCCTGCACCTCGCCGGTGGCATACACGGCCGCGTTCCAGCCCGAGTAGGCATACGACACGTACACCAGCGCCACCGCAAACGCCGGGCTCAGCAGCTCCCGCCCCACGGCTGCCGACGGTGCAAACGACAGCCCTTGCGGCACGGCCACCACCAGCCCCACGCCCACAAACGCCACCAGCACCAGCACCTTCACGGCCGTCACGACGAGCTGCAGGCGGCTGCCGGCGCGGCGGCTGCTGGCGTGCACCGCCGTGAGGGCCAGCACCACGCCCACCGGCAGGAGCAGCGGCGGCAGCCCCGGCCACACGCTGCCCGCGTATTTGCCCAGCGCCATGGCCGCCAGCGCCGTGGGCGCCGCAAACCCCACCGTGCTGGACACCCAGCCCGACAAAAAACCCACCGCCGGGTGGTAAATGCGCGACAGGTAGTGGTACTCGCCGCCGGAGCGGGGCAGTGCCGTGGCCAACTCGCCGTAGCTCAGCGCTCCGCACAAGGCCACCACGCCGCCCACCGCCCACAGCATCAGCAACGCAAACCCACTCTTGATGTCCGTCACCTGAAACCCCAGGCTGGTAAACACGCCGGTGCCCACCATATTGGCCACCACGATGGAAATGCCGGTCAGGATGCTGATTTTGTAGGGGCTGGTTTGGGGCATGCGCAGGGAAAGTGAGGCCCCAAATATGCAGAATCCGTTGGCAAGCCAACAGGCTGCTCTCCGGGGCCAAGTCGGGTCCAATGGCGGTTTCGCAAACGAAGTATGCTCCGGTCCGACGGCGGCAGCCGTCCGACCGGTTGCCGCGTGCTGAGGTGATTCCGTCGTCGTCTGGGTGGCAGTATTTTAGTAGCCGCCGTGGCGCGGACGGCAACCGGTCGGACGCCTACGGCGTCGGACCGGAGCATATTTCGTTTGCGAAACCACTACAATTAGGACCAAAGTGGCTCAAAATTGAGCAAGGTCAGGCCACAATCGACCCATTTTGGCCCACAATCGGACCAGCTCAGTACCTAATCGGTCCTCGCTGGCTCGGAATAGGTCCAATTTAGCCCGATTTCGGACCAGATAGGCTCGATTAGCTGGGTCGGACCCTCGCAATCGGGCCAACCAAGTGCGAAATCGGGGGTCCGACCCAGCTAATCGGGGGTCTGCCCCCCAATTAACTTTCATTGAAAACGCAAAAAGCGAGTCGGCACCACCAGGGTGCGCAACTCGCTTTTGCGTAGGCTCAATAGCCAACCGGCACAAGCTGAAGCTTATGCTACACTCACTTTCGGCTTTTTATACAGCGGCACCGTGCTGCAGGGCTCGCCATACATCACGCTGCTCACCACAGGCAGCAGCTTTTGCATGATGGCCACGTAGGCGTAGGTCGGCACGGGTTTCTCGCCGCAGCCCTTCACCACCACTTTGGCGTCGCGGTAGTCTTCGGCGCTGATGCCGGCAATGGCTTCCTGGAACAGCTCCTGCTCCAGCGCCTCCAGGCTGCCAAACACGTAGCGGTGGGCATGGCCCTGCAGCTTGCTGGCCAGCAGCATGTAGGCCCAGGTGGGCACAATGGCATCGGCCGAGCAGATGATGGCCACGTTTTTGCCGTCGTACTGGCTCCAGTCGTGGGTTTTCACGAACTCGCGCAAATCCTTTTCGCGCAGCATCAGGCCGTGAAACAGGTTGTCCTTGATGTCGTACACGACCCGCTCGCCGGGGTGCAGCAGCTCCTCCAGGTTCAGCGACGTAAGGGCGCTGCTGGCGACGCGGTTGACAAATAACGGTTCCATGAGAAAGGCAGAATAAACAAGCGAAACAAAACTTCAAACAAAGCGACGACCGCAAAAAGTTGTTGACCGGTCAGACTCCTCACCATGAAAACAAAATTCTGCGCCCATTGTCAGACCGAGGCGACCACGCTGTACCGCATCCAGACGCCGACCGAAGGCAAAAGCTGGATTTTCGTCTGCGAAAGCTGCTGCCTGAAGGCCAAACCCCAACCCGGCTACCGCTACGGCGGCACTTGGCAGGGCTACCGGCACTAGCGCCGGCGCAACTCAGCTTTTCGGGGTAGTGGTGTACACCTCTTTCAGGTAAAACGGCTCATAGTAGGCCACGTCGCGGAATTCCTGCCGAGCGTAGGCTTCCACCGCCAGCGCGCCCACGGCCACTGCCGAAGGCTCGATACCGGCCAGAAACGCCACGTTCGGGTTGCCTGCCGCGAGCGGCCGGAATTTGGCCGCGCCGTTTCCGAAGCATAACACGCGGTGCTGAGTGGTTTGTTCAGTTAGCGCGATTTCATCGAGGATGAGCGGCGTGGGCGCCAGCACCTGCGTGCCATCGGGGCGGTAGAGGGCGGTATAGACTTCCATGCGGCGCGCGTCCAGCATGGGGCACAGCAGCAGGTCTTCGGTGGGCACGGTGGCAGCGGCCACCTGCCGGGCCAGCGCCGCCAGGGTGCTCACGGCCACCAGCGGAATGTCCAGCGCGTAGCACAGCCCCTTAGCAGCAGCAGCCCCAATCCGCAGCCCCGTGTAGGAGCCCGGCCCGTCGCTCACGGCCACGGCCGCTACGTCGGCCAAGGTATGCAGCGTGTTTTCCAGCAACTGGCTAACCAGCACACTCAGGTGCGACGAGTGCGACTTTTCCAGCCGCAGCTCCGACTGCCCTACCAGCCGGCCATCGTCCAGCCGGTGCAAAGCCACAGAACAGACAGCAGAAGACGTTTCGAGGGAAAGGATGAGGCTAGGCATGGGGCAAAGATATAGCCTACGCTTTTGCTGAATTACTCCACCGGCTCAGCTCCCAGATTATCTACGGCTTGGCGTGCCCAGAAATCTTCATCCCAGATCCTATTTGCCTTCTCCTGAATAAACCAAACGCCAAGAGGCCAGAACCACAACGCCAAAAAGGCCACAAACGCCTGGCTGAAATCAGGCCGGCGTCCGTGCTCTTTAGCAAGTAACAGCGACGCGGTGAACCAATGCAGATGAATGTAGGCAAACCCAGCATACAGCCCTGGTAATGCGGCTACACCCGTTACCCGAAAGCTGGTTGAGGAGAACTGCACATTCAGGTCTTCTGCGAAGCTTGCGTAGGCCAATACCAACAGCACCACGAACACATTCACCAGAAACCAAGTGAAATTATACCCTTCTATTCCAGCACGTATGCGGCTGAGCGAGCTTACTAAAAGAGCCACCCATATCACCCATAAAGACAAACTGGTGAAAGACAGAACAGCATCTAGTATACCGTCATCTATGCACCATGAAGCAACGCGCGGCACCAGCAAGCATAGAAATATCTGCCAAGGCTTTGCCCGCAGGATAAAATCATCCATCATATAAATAAAAAACACGGCAGCTTCGTCATGAAACTACCGTGCTAGTATACAGTCATCACACACTGCTTTCCAAATCCTACTTCGCCGTGCCGGCACCTTTTGTGGCGCTGGCGGCGCGGCCGTTGGGGCGGAGCAGGGCGGCGTAGCGGTTGGGGTCGTTGAGCACGCTCATGGCCATCAGTATGTTGGGGTCGTCGTCGAAGGTAGCTTCAATCTGGCCCTTCTGGAAGTAGTAGCGCGACACGATTTCCTGCTCCAGCAGATCCCTGATTTCCGGCTTGAAGCGGGTCAGGTCGTTGCCTTTGTTGGTGCTCACCTTGCGGCGCATGGCCTCCAGTTCGGTTTTCACGTCGTCGTAGTGCTTCTCCTCCTTCACCTTTTTGGTGAGGTCGTTGATAGCCTTTTCGGCGTCGGTGCTGTAGCTGATGTCCTTGCCCTTGAGGTAGTCCGTGAACTTGGCGTAATCGGCATCCGAGAGCTTGAACTGCCGGGCCGGCGCAATGGTGGCATGCTCGGCGCGGTAGCGGGTGGCGTAGTCGAAGAGGTAGCTCTTTTGCAGCAGCACCCGCGTGATATCCGCAATTTCGCGGTCCACTACTTCCACATCGGGCGCCACGCCGCCGCCGTCGTACACGGTGCGGCCGGCCTGCGTTTTGAAGGCCGTGCGCAGCGAGTCGGGTACTTTGCCCAGCGTGCCGTCGTCGGCGCGGTGCGCGTAGTCGATTTCCTGGATGCAGCGGCCGCTTGGAATGTAGTATTTGGCCGTCGTCACCTTCAGCTGCGAGTTGTAGCTCAGCGGCCGGGTCGCCTGCACGAGGCCCTTACCGAACGTCCTCTCCCCCACCACCACGGCCCGGTCGTAGTCCTGCAGCACGCCCGAAACGATTTCCGACGCCGACGCCGACCGGCTGCTGGTGATGATAACCACCGGAATCTGCGTGTCCAGCGGCATGTCCAGCGCCTTATAGGTCTTGTTCCAATCGGAAACTTTGCCCTTGGTGCTCACGATGTCCAGCCCCTTTTCCACAAACAGGTTGGAGATATTCACCGACTCGTTGAGCAAACCGCCGGGATTGTCGCGGATATCAAACACAATTTTCTTGGCCCCCTGCTCCTTGAGCTTGGTGAGGGCCATGCGCACTTCCTTGCCGGCATCCACCGTGAAGCCCGACAGCTGGAAATAGCCGATATCGTTGGTGAGCATGCCGTAATACGGCACGTTATCGACCTGAATCTTGTCGCGCGTGATGTTGATTTCCACTGGCGCATCCTGGCCGTAGCGGGTCACCATCAGCTTCACCAGCGAGTTGGCCTGCCCCTTCAGCAGCTTGCTGATGTCGGAGTTGTTCTTCTTCTCAACATTAACGCTGTTGATTGTCAGAATCTCGTCGCCGGGCAGCAGACCGGCTTTCTGGGCCGGGTAGCCTTCGTATGCGGCCTGCACGATGGTTTTGCCATTGCGCTTCACCACTACCGCCCCAATGCCGCCGTACTGGCCGGTGGTCAGGGTCCGGAAGTCCTCGATGTCGTCTTCGGGAATGTAGTTGGTATAGGGGTCCAGCGACTTGAGCATGGCGTCGATGCCCGTCTTCACCAGCTTAGCCGGTGGCACCTCGTCCACATAGTAGGTATTCACCTCCTTGAACAGGGTGGCGAAAATGTCGAGGTTCTTGGCGATTTCGAAGTACCGTTCGTTGTCGGAGCGGAAGGAAACCAACAGCGCGGCCCCGCTCAGGAAGGCACCGGCCACAATAGACTTGTTGCGCATAGACAGGGGAAGGAGCAGAAAAACAACCCTACACAGCAGACGCCTGCGCGCCGTGCGGGGTTGCGTCAGTCAGCAAACGCTCCAGCCCTGAAATTAATTTTTTTTCCACCAGCGCGAAAGGCTTTTTTTCCTTCCCGGTGTAGATAATAGCCAGCAGCCCGACGCCGTGGCCGCCCGCGGCCTCCGTGAGGCGGTGCTTATTGAGCCGGTAGGCCTCGCGCATGAGGCGCTTGAGGTAGTTGCGGTCGACGGCGCGCTTGAAGCTGCGCTTGCTTACGCTCACCAGCACCTGTGGAGGCGTAGCGGCATGGGTTTCGGCGGGCCGCCACACCAGCCGCAACGGGTATAAACCAAAAGAAGAACCCTGTGCGAAAAGCTCATCAATGAGTTTTTTTCGGCACAGGTGTTCTTCTTTCGAAAACGAATAGGAGCGCTCCTCCGGCAACGGGTGCGGGGTAAGGAGCTCAGCCACAGCAGTTGGCAGCAGCCTAGCGCTTGTGACGGCCTTCGTCGGATACGGTCAGGCGCTTGCGGCCTTTGGCACGGCGGCGGGCCAGCACGCTGCGGCCGTTAGCGGATTCCATGCGGGTGCGGAACCCGTGCTTGTTGCGGCGCTTACGCTGCGAGGGCTGAAAAGTACGTTTCATGGTATGTCTGGTGACTCAATTACAGGTAGGGCCGGCAAAGGTAAGACGTTAGTTTGAAAATGGCAAAGCATCGGCCGCCTTTTTCCGTGGCCCGTTGCCGGCATCTATCCGCCATTCAGGGTTTTGGCCTGCGCTGAAAGCTGGTTTACAGGGCCGAAAACCCTGTTATTTATCCACTTATTTCAGCCGGATAGACCTACCTTTGTACTGGGTTTTCAGCCCTTTCCGCTCCGCGTGCCCATGATTCACTACTCCGTCTCGTTTGAGAACCCGCTGACCTTTTATGTGCAGCTGCACATGACGTTTGAGGTACCCACCGATGGCCCCGCCACCGTGGAGCTGCAGCTGCCGGCGTGGCGCCCGGGCCGCTACGAGCTGCAGAATTTCGCCCAGAAAATTCAGCAGGTGGAGGTTTCCGACGCGGCCAGCCACGACTTGCTGCCTACCCGCAAGCTCACCAAAGACCGGTGGGAAGTGCGCGAGGCGGCCGGCCGCACCGTGCGGGTGAGCTACAACTTCTACGCCCATCAGATGGACGCCGGCGGCTCCTGGCTCGACGAAAGCCAGCTGTACATGAACCCCGTGCAGGGCTTTATGTACGTGGAAGGCCGCCAGCACGAGCCCTGTCAGGTGCAGCTGCACCTTCCCGAGGGCTGGCACCTGGCCTGCGGCCTCCCGCAAAGCGGACCCAACGTGCTGCAGGCCCAGAGCTTCGACCACCTCGCCGACTCGCCCTTTATTGCCAGCCCCACGCTGCAGTACCGCAACTACGAGGTGCAGGGTCTCCCCTTCTACATCTGGATTCAGGGCGAGTGCCCCGTGGACTGGCAGCGGCTGGTGGCCGATTTCCGGGCCTTCAGTCAGGAGCAGCTGACGCTGTTCGGCGCGTTTCCGGCCCAGGACTACCACTTCCTCAACCAGATTCTGCCCTACAAGCACTACCACGGCGTCGAGCACCTCAACTCCACCGTCATTACGCTGGGCCCGGCCGAGCTGCTGATGACCGAAGGACTGTACAAGGAGCTGCTGGGCGTGAGCTGCCACGAACTGTTCCATGCCTGGAACATTAAGAGCATCCGGCCGACTGAGATGCAGCCCTACGACTACAGCAAGGAAAACTACTTCCGCACCTGCTTCATTGCAGAGGGCGTCACGACGTACTACGGCGAGTACCTGCTGGCCCGGGCCCAGGTGCGCACCGCCGAGCAGTATTTCGCGGAGCTGAATACGGTGCTGCGCAAGCATTACGACGACTACGGCCGCTACCACCTCTCGCTGGCCGACGCCAGCATGGACCTGTGGCTGGACGGCTATAAGCCCGGCATTCCGGACCGCAAGGTGTCGGTGTACCACAAAGGCGCGCTGGTGGCGCTGCTGCTCGACCTCACGCTACGCCGCCTCTCTCAGCATCAGCGCAGCCTCGACGACGTGATGCGCCGCCTCTACGAGGAATTCGGCAAAACCGGCATCGGCTACACCGAAGACGACTACGTGCGCATCGTGACGGATGTGGCAGGGCGCGACATGAAGGCCTATTTCGACAAGTTTATCTACGGCACGGCCCCGCTGGAAGAGCCGCTCGACAAGGCCTTGGCCTTTGTGGGCTGCACGCTGCGCATCACCGAAAACCTGTCGGCTTCCGAAGGCCTGTTTGGCTTCCGAACGGTAACTCGCAACGAAAGAACCGAAGTCACGGATATCCTGCCGAACTCACCGGCGGCGGCGGCTTTCACCGTCGATGACGAACTGGTGGCCGTGAACGGACGCCGCGTGGACATGAACCTGCAGAGCCTGCTTTCCGCCGACAGCGAACATCCGTACGAGGTTAGCGTATTCCGCCAAAACCGCCTGCTCACGGTGCCGCTGGCGGCCCGTGCCGGTGAGCGGTTCTGGCAGAAGATTACGATTGAAAAGCTTCCGGCAGCCACGGCTGAACAGCAGGCCAGTTACCGGAACTGGCTGAAACAGGATTTTTAAGCGCGGCGTTTTTTCACTATCCCCATGTTTCGGCTTCGTGCACTAATAGTGGTTTTGCCGCTGGCAGTGCTAGTATTGAGTTGTTCTTTCCGTGGCCCTACGGAGCGCGCCCAGCCCGGCGTGCCGGTGGTGGCACCCGTGGCGCGGCTACCGCGCCCAGTTCCGCCCCGCATCTACCGCCTCGGCCACCTCGACACGCTGGTGCAGGTGCCGGGCCGGGTGCTGCCCATTCATCAGGCGTCGCGGGGCACCTATGAGCGGCTACCCCAGCCGATCTGGCTGCCCGTGCCGCCGGCTTCAGCCGAGGAGGAAGAGGCCTTCGATTTTGAAGCCGAGGAGCGCAACCGCCTGCGCACGGCCGGCAAGAGCGTCCGGCGCGTCGGCAATACGCTGTGGCTTTACCCCGGCACGGCCAAGCCCCTGCGCCTGCTCAACAATCCCGCCGACAACCCCACTACCAACATCAGCTACGAGTACCTGGCCACGCTGCCGGCCATCCGGCAGTGGCTGGTGGCCGTGCACCTCTACGAAGGCGGCTACTCCATGCTGGTCGACCAGCGCACCGGCCGCCGCACCCGCGTCTGGAGCGCCCCGGCCGTGGCCCCGGACGGCCGCCACTTCGTTTGCGGCAACTCCGACGTGCTGGCTCGCTACGAGCCCAGCGGTTTGCAGCTGTGGTCGGTAGACGGCAGCACGCTGCGCCTGCTATGGGAGCGCCAAACCGAGTGGGGCTGCACCCAGCCGCGCTGGCTTGACAACAAAACCATCCTCTTCGAGCAGGATTTTTTCGATAACGGCGACGTGGACACCCGGGTGGTGCGCCTGACCGTCGTGCCTTGAGGTAGAAGTAAGTACAAAGAAATGAGAGGTGAGACTTTCGTTCTGATGGCCCGCTTGGGTTTCAGAACGAAAGTCTCACCTCTCATTTCTAATGTCTCACCTCTAAAAGACCTAGTCGCCCTGGCGGCCGGGGCCTTTGCCGCCGCCGTCTACCGACATCGGTTTGTTGCCCTGCGGGTTGCTGCGGATGTTATTGACGCCTTCGCCGGCCGAGTTGCCGTCAGTGGTGTTGCCGTGGGCCGATACGTCGGTGGTGTTGGGGCTTTGCACCTGCGTGCTTTTCTTCTTGGTATTGGCAGCCGGGTTGACGGACGTTTTATCGTTGGTCAGGTCGGTTTGCTTCTTGCTCATGCTCATGGCCGTGTGGTTTACGGGTGGATGAATATTACTTCTACCCTGCCGCTGGCCGTGGGGTTGCGCAAAATTCGGGCACGAAAAAGCCTCAGCCGGTGTGGGCTGAGGCTTTTGGAACGTCGAGACGCCAACCAGACTACGAAGCCACCGTGGCGGCCGGGGCTACGGCTACCAGATCGGCGAACTGCTGCTCGCGGGCTTCGATTTCTTCCTGCGTGAGGTGTAGCAGCCGCTCGGTGCCGAATTTCTCCACGCAGAACGAAGCCATGGCCGAACCGTGAATCACGGCGCGCTTCATGTTCTCGAAGCTGATGTCGTCGGTGGCGGCCAGGTGGCCGATGAAGCCGCCCGCGAAGGTGTCGCCGGCGCCGGTCGGGTCGAATACTTCCTCCAACGGCAGCGCCGGGGCGAAGAAAATCTGCTTCTTATCGAAGAGCAGCGCGCCGTGCTCGCCTTTCTTGATGATGAGGTATTTGGGGCCCATTTCCAGGATGATCTTGGCGGCCTTCACCAACGAGTGCTGGCCCGAAAGCTGGCGGGCTTCCTCGTCGTTGATGCTGAGCACGTCCACCATTTCGATGGTCGTTTTCAGCTCGTCCAGCGCAATGTCCATCCAGAAGTTCATCGTGTCCATCACGATGAGCTTGGGCCGGTTGACGAGGCGCTGAATCACGAGGCGCTGAATCTGGGGCGTGAGGTTGCCCAGCATCAGGTACTTGCAATCCTGGTAGGAATCGGGCAGAATAGGGTCGAAATCGGCCAGCACGTTCAGCTCCGTCACCAGCGTTTCACGCGAGTTCAGGTCGTTGGCATACTTGCCCGACCAGAAGAACGACTTTTCGCCCTGCTTGATCTGTAGGCCCGTAGTGTCGGCGCCGTGCTGCTCCAGCAGGTCAATGTCGGATTGCGGGAAGTCGTCGCCGACTACGGCCACTAGCTTCACCGGCTTCACGGAGTAGCTCGCCGACAGCGAAATGTAGGTGGCCGCGCCACCAATGATTTTGTCGGTTTTGCCAAAAGGCGTTTCCAGGGCGTCGAACGCCACCGTACCGATTACGACCAGACTCATATTCAGAGAGGAAAAAGGTGATTCATAGTAGAGGCTACAGCCTCGCAACGCCGCAAATATCCAAATCCTTCCGCATTAGCGCCGAATTTATTGCACCGATGCCGCCGCCAAGGCCACCGCAACTGCCTGACGGAAAAAGAAAAAGCCTCCGACGCAATGTCAGAGGCTTTTGCAGTGGGTAAATAATGGGGCTCGAACCCACGACCTTCGGAATCACAATCCGACGCTCTAACCAGCTGAGCTATATCTACCGTGTTTGTTTTGGAGCAACAAAAGTAGTGTACGAAAGTGCATTTGCAAACTTTGCTGGCAGTTTTTTTCTGGATGGCACGTTAATCTGCTGTCATCCTGAGCAGAGCGAAGGACCTTATTACGAATCAGCAAGCGGTTATCAGACCTACTGTTCGGGCGTGACAAGGTCCTTCGCAGGCTCAGGATGACCGTGGATTATCAGTTCACCGGAAAACGCCGCCTATATTCCCCGTACCTTTGCGGCTTGCAACACCCTTTTGACATGTCCGATACGCCGCAGGTGCCCGCCTTTTCCGATTTCAAGCTCAACAAGCAGCTATTCACGGCCGTAGCCGAGGCGGGCTTCACGGAGCCCACGCCTGTGCAGGCGCAAACCATTCCGCTGCTGCTCGCCGGCCACGATATTTTGGGCATTGCCCAGACCGGCACCGGCAAAACGGCCGCCTTTGGTTTGCCGCTGCTGATGAAGGTGAAATACGCCCAGGGCACCAACCCGCGGGCCCTGGTGCTGGCCCCTACCCGCGAGCTGGCCATGCAGCTGGAAAGCCACCTCAAGAAGCTGGCCGTCTACACCGATCTGCGCATTTTCGCCATCTACGGCGGACTGGGCCCGAAAACGCAGATTGAAACCATTGCCGCCGGCGTCGATATTCTGATTGCCACGCCGGGCCGCCTGCTGGAGCTGTACCTGCGCGGCGACCTGGTGCTGAAGGAGCTGAAAACGCTGGTGATGGATGAGGCCGACAAGATGATGGACATGGGCTTCATGCCCCAGATCCGGCGCATTCTGGAAGTCATTCCGACCAAGCGCCAGAATGTGCTATTTTCGGCTACGATGCCCGAGAAGGTATCGGTGCTGAGCGAGGAGTTTCTGGAGTTTCCGGTGCGCGTGGAGGTAACGCCCGCCGCTACCTCGGCCCAGACCGTGACGCAGGAACTGTACGAAGTACCCAACCTGCTCACCAAAATCAACCTGCTGGAATACCTGTTTCTGGACTGGGACACCTTCAACCGCGTGATGATTTTCACGCGCACCAAAGAGCACGCCGACAATGTGGCCAGCTTCCTGACGCGCAAAGCCCACGGCGAGGTGCGGGCCATCCACGGCAACAAGGGCCAGAACATGCGCATCAACGCCATGGAGGCCTTCAAGGCGGGCGAGGTGCGCTTTCTGGTGGCTACCGATGTGGCCGCCCGCGGCATCGATGTGCCGCTGGTAAGCCACGTTATCAACTTCGACGTGCCCCTGATTTACGACGACTACGTGCACCGCATCGGGCGCACGGGCCGGGCGCAGCATACGGGCGCGGCCATCACCTTCGCCAACGAGGCAGAAATGCACCACATGCAGAAGATTGCCGAGCTGATCCGGCAGGAAATTCCGCTGGTGCCCATACCGCCCGCCGTGACGGTGATGCCCACCATGTTTGAGGAGCAGCAGGAAATGGACCGCGAAAAGGACGAGCGCCGCAAGCGCGAAGACCCCGAGTTCCAGGGCGCTTTCCACGAGCGCAAGGAATGGATCAAGGCCGGCGTCACGATTGATAAGCGCACCGGCCGCCCGTTTGTGGCCGGCCCCAACCGCAGCACCAAAGGCAGCAAAGCCAACTCCACCAAAGGCAGCGACTCGCGCCCCGGCAAGAAAGCCGTGAAAGCCGCCCGCGCCAAAGCCCGCACCAAGCGCAAGTAATCTGCTGTCATTGCGAGGACGAAGGAGATTCCGCGCATCAAGCGGCGTCAATCCTTCCTTTCGATGCGTTAAGCCTGAATTAAACAGAAAGCCCTCCGGCGTTAGGCTAATAACCTACTGCCGGAGGGCTCTCTGTTTATGGTCGTGGCGCGCTTAATGCAGGAAATGCTGGCAATGACAACCTACCGGTAGTGGTCGAAGATGGGTAAGTGGCTGAATTTCACGGCTAGCAGCGTGAAGGCGGCGCCCCACAGCACGGCGCTCCAGAGCATGTGCAGCATGATGCGCAGGCGCGGCACGTGCAGCTGCGTGGCAATGACGGTGCCGCCGATGGGGCTGAACAGAATGGGCGTGAGAAAGGCAATCCCGGCCATGCCGAAGCGCCGGAAGATGCCCACAATGCGGCGGCTCTTGCGGCTAAACAGCGGCTTGCCCTTGGCTTCGCGCCGCTGCCGCTGGTGCAGGGCCCACATCTTGCCCACGCTGGAAATCAGCACCACCGTCGTCATCATCCCCGCCACCGACAGCAGCCAGATCAGCGGCACCGGCACACCGGCGGCCACCCCGGCTACCGGGGCCGCCACAAACTTGACCATGCCCAGCAGGAAAACGGAAGCGTATTTAAGCAGTTGAGGCAGCACGGCAGCGAAAAACACAGACAGAAAGCGAATCCTAAAAATACGACGAACTCCGGGAAGAGGTGCGTTACCATTCAAGGAAGAAACGCGGAAATCCGTTCCGAACAGGTTGTAGCGCGAAGCTCCTGCCTTCCGTGCACAAGCGAAGCGAGTATCCGGGGCCGCGCCAAATGATGCCACGCCAGATACTCGCTTCGCTCGTACGCGGAAGCAGGAGAGCTTCGCGTTACAGCTTGCTACCGTACGACAGGTCGCCGGCGTCGCCGAGGCCGGGCACGATGTAGGCCTGCTCGTTGAGCTTTTCGTCGATGGCGGCTACCCAGAGGGTGGCTTCCGGGATTTCGCGCGTTACGTGGGCCACGCCATCGGGCGAGGCAATGACGGCGGCAATGTGCACCTGGCGCGGCGTGCCGAAGCGCAGCATGGCCCGGTAGGTCTGCACCAGGCTCTTGCCCGAGGCCAGCATCGGGTCCACCAGAATCAGCACCCGTTCATCGAGGCTGGGCGCCGACAGGTAATCGACCTGCACCTGCACCTGCGAGGTGCCTTCGATGCGGTAGGCGGCCGCAAAGGCGCTCGGCGACTGGTCGAAGTAGTTGAGGAAGCCCTGGTGAAACGGCAGGCCGGCGCGCAGCACCGTGGCCAGCACCGGAAAGTCGTGCAGCTGCAGGCTTCTGGCCTCGGCCAGCGGCGTCTTCACGCTTTTCTCCACGTAGCTGAGCTGGGAGCTGATGCGGTAGGCCATGATTTCGCCGAGACGCTGCAGATTGCGGCGGAACCGCAGCGAGTCGCGCTGCACGTCCACGTCGCGCAGTTCGGCCAGGAAGTGGTTGGCGATGGACGGCTCGGCGCACACTACGTGCACCCGAGTGTTTTCGGCGGCGGCAGAATCGGCCGGGAGAGGAGAGGTCAGCGCATCCATTGCAGGTACCAGGGGCGTTGGGAGGTGAAGGAAAGGGCCGCGTAGGGAACGGGCGTGGCCCCGAAATTGGCGAAAAAACGGGCAATGGACGGTATCATGCCGCCCTCAAAGTCGAGCAGCAGCCCAGGCGTGCCGGCGTGCTGCCGAATCACGTAGTCGAGCAGCAGCAGCGGCGCCCCGGCTTTTTTGCCGGCCGGCGAGGCGGCGGCAAACAGGTACACCAGCTGCTCCCGGTAGCGCACAAACAGCGCCGCTGCCAGCAGTTCGCCGGTTTCGGGGTGGCGCACTTGTAGCGGCAGCGCCTGGCCGAGTGGCTGCAGACAGGCATACAGGGCCTGCAACTGTTGATAATGCTTCGGCTTGAGGCCAGCCGCTTCACCGCTGTGCTGCCGGAACAGGGCCAGCATTTCGGTGATGTCGGGCAGCGGGACTACGCTTAGCGGGCCCGACTGCTGGCCGTTGAGACGCAGGCGGCGGCGGTAGTCGGCGGTATAGCCGGTCAACAGCGTGGCGTAGTCGGGGGCCAGCGGCAGGTGGTAGGTGCGGCGCTCAGTGAGCTGAAAGCCGGGCGGCTCAGATGCCAGCTCCTGCCCGGTGTGCAGCTGCAGGTAGCCCTGGGCATAGTGCCCGCGCAGCAGCGGCAGGTAGTCGAGCAGCTCGCGGTGGCGGCTGTCGGCAGTGGTGAGCAAACCCAGCTGCTGGGTGAAGGCCGGCTGATACAGAACCCGACCCCAGGGACGGCGGAGCGCGGGCAATGGCAACACGCTCACGTAGTGGCCCTGGGGGCTGGTTTCCACCACGGCATCCCAACGGCCGGCGGTAGCAGCCAGCCAGCCGCTTTGGGCATAGGGCACTTGCTGCGTGGCCCGGGCCACGCAGGCATCCCAGGCAGAGAGGTCGAGTTGAGGATGGCGGAGCAGCAGCAGGGGCACGCGCCAAAGGTACACGCGCCGGGCGTTGAGTGGCAAAGAATCCGGGCAATGCCGGCTGCCGCCGCACGTTAGTAGTTGGCGCAGACCCTGGCAACCAGCCCTGTCGGCATCCGAGTGTTGTGCCAACTGCGTAGTTTTGCGACCAGGCTGCCGGATTTGTGTATGTGGCCTACCTCTTTATGAAAAAACCTATCCTCCTTCTGGCTTTGAGCGCCTTGCTCCAGCAAGCTGCTTTCAGCCAAAGTATGTCCATGAAGTTCGACGGTCCGATACCGCCGGAGCCCGTGCCCGACAACCTGGCTATATCCCCCGACTATACGCAGGGCTCCACTACCGTGCCGCTTGATGCCGATGTGTACCGCCTGATTGACCGGTACGCCATTCTCTACGGCACCGACTCTATCTATCAGCTGCACACCTCCGTGCGGCCCTACCCGCGGGCGGCCGTGGCGCGCCTCGCCGAGCGGATGCTGGCCGACAGCGCCAACCTCTCGGCCCAGGACCGGTTCAATGCCGAGTACCTGCTGCGCGACAACTGGAACTACACCTCGCGCGCCAATGCCGTAAACCGGCGCCCGCAGCCGCGGCTGAAGTACTTCTACGAGCGTCATTCCGACCTCTACAGCGTGGCCACGCCCGACTTCACGCTGCGCGTGAATCCGGTGGCGGGCCTGAGCCTCGGCAATTCGGATGGTTCCAAGAGCTACACCTTCCAGAACACCCGCGGCATCCAGTTGGAAGGGACCATTGACAAGCGCCTGGGCTTCTACACCTTCCTGGCCGACAACCAGATGGCCGTGCCCGAATACGTGCAGCAGCGCGTGGAGCGCGACCTAGCCGTGCCGCACGAAGGGTTCTGGAAGCCGTTTAAGACCACGCCCGGCCAGTACGACTACCTGTCGGCGCGGGGCTACCTCACGTATGCCGCCAGCCGCCACGTCAACATCCAGCTGGGCCACGACCGGAACCAGATCGGCAACGGCTACCGCAGCCTGATTATGTCGGACTACTCGGCGCCGTATTTCTTTCTGAAGCTGAACACGCGCATCTGGAAGTTCAACTACCAGAACCTGTTTGCGCAGATGGTGTCCGACGCGCCCAACGTGGATGCTTCCTACGAGCGCAAGTACCTGGCCATGCACCACCTCAGTCTCGATGTGCGGCCCAACCTGAACATCGGCGTGTTTGAAAGCGTGGTGTACAGTGGCTACGAAGAAGTCCAGGACTTAATATCCCCACCTGGAGCGCCTAATCCGGTATACCAAACCCGGCAGCGCCGCCGGGGCTTCGAGCTGCAGTACCTCAACCCCATCATCTTCTACCGCGCCGTGGAGCAGGGCGTGGGCTCCGAAGACAACGCGTTGCTGGGCCTGGATTTCAAGTGGAACGTGAAGCAGCAGCTGCAACTCTACGGCCAGGTGGTGCTCGATGAGTTTGTGCTGAGCCAGATCCGGAGCGGCAACGGCTGGTGGGCCAACAAGCAGGGCATTCAGCTGGGCGCCAAATACGTGAACGTGGCCGGCATCCGCACCCTGGACGTGCAGGGCGAGTTCAACTACATCCGCCCCTACCTCTACCAGCACGAAGACAAGTACCGCAACTACCAGCACTACCAGCAGCCGCTGGCGCACCCTATGGGCGCCAACCTGTGGGAGCTGATCGGGATTGTGAGCTACCAGCCGCTGCCGCGCCTGAACGTGGTGGCCAAGGGCTTCTACGTGAAGCAGGGCCTCGACCCCGTGGGCCAGAACAACGGCGGCAACCCCAACCTGCCCTACACCAACCGCCCGCTGGACGCCAACGGCAACATCCGGGAGTACGACTTCCGCGTCGGCGACGGGGCCACGTCCTACCTGTTCCACGGCGACCTTACCGGCACCTGGCAGGCGGCCCACAACCTCTGGCTCGATGGCAAGCTGGTAGTGCGCAACCGCACCCTCGACCAGTCGGTGCCCTATGCCACCGCCGGCACCACCGCCCTGGCCTCGCTGGGCTTGCGCTGGAACATCGCCCAGCGCCTGCACGAGTTTTAAGCCGAACGACAACCCAGCACGTCATTCCGAGCGAAGGCGGAGCCGGAGCCGAGGAATCTCGCTAATGTAGTAAATGATGCTACCACACTGGCAAGATTCCTCGGCTCCGGCTCCGCCTTCGCTCGGAATGACGTTCTTTTACACCACCCACTCATCACCAACTTCCCCATATGCGCCACGAACCAGAAGCCCTGCTGTTGTACCGCCCCGTCAATCAGCAGGAGCTGGATTTGATTGCGGCGGCAGGGTGGCTGGAGTTTCCGCCGCGCCTGCCGGAGCAGCCGATTTTCTATCCGGTGCTCAATGAAGAGTACGCCACCCGCATTGCCCGCGACTGGAACGTGCCCTATTACGGCGTGGGCTACGTGCTGCGTTTTGCCGTGGATGCCGAATACGCCGCCACCTTCCCGGTGCAGAACGTGGGGCTGCGGGAGCACAACGAGCTGTGGGTGCCGGCCGAGGAACTGGCTGAGTTCAACCGCCACATTATCGGCCAGATTGAGGTAGTAGCCGTTTTCGGAGTCGAGTAGGCCCGGGCGCGCCGTGGGTGGCGGGGCACAGGCTAAAGCCTATGCTACAATGCTACCTTTGCGGCTACCGATGAAGACCTACCTCCGCATTCTGCAATACGCCCGGCCCTACGCCGACTTTCTGCCGCTGTACCTGCTGCTCACGGTGCTGACCATCGTGTTCAGCATCTTCAACTTCACGCTCATCATCCCGCTGCTGGACGTGCTGTTCGACACCACCGACAAGTCGCCGACGCCGAGCGTGCTGCCCGATTTTGCGATGTCGGCCGACTACTTCAAGAACACTTTCTACTACTATTTTGGGCAGGTGATTGCCACGCGCGGCAAGCTGGGCGCGCTGTCGTTTGTGTGCCTGTTTGTGGTGGCTTCGGTGTTTTTCAGCAACGTGTTCCGCTACCTCAGCCTCCGGCTGATTGCGCGGGTGCGGGCCCGTGTAATCCGCAACCTGCGCCTCGACCTCTACCACCGCATCATTCAGCTGCCGCTGGGCTACTTCAACGGCGAGCGGAAAGGCGACCTGATGTCTCGCTTCACGTCCGACGTGCAGGAGGTGGAAACGTCGGTGGTGAACACCCTGACCGGCGTGATCCGGGAGCCGCTCACCATCATCTTCTACTTCACGGTGCTATTCAGCATTTCCACCAAGCTCACGCTGTTCACGCTGGTGCTGCTGCCGATTTCGGGCGGCCTGATTGCGAGTTTATCGAAGCGCCTGCGCACGCAGGCCAAGCAGAGCCAGAGCACGCTCGGCACCATGCTTTCGGTGATTGACGAGACGCTGGGCGGCATTCGGGTAGTGAAGGCCTTCAATGCCCAGGCCTACATTACGGGCAAGTTTGAGGACCAGAACGACCAGTACGCCCGCACTTCCCGCCGCATCGACAATACCCGCGACCTGGCCTCACCTTTTTCGGAGTTTGCCGGCGTAACGGTGGTGGCGGGGCTGCTATACTTTGGCGGCACGCTGATTCTGGATGGCGAATCCAATCTGGCGGCGGCCACCTTCATCGGCTACATCGTCATCTTTTCGCAGGTACTTACGCCCGCCAAAGCGCTGTCGTCGTCGTTTGGCAACATCCAGCGCGGGCTGGTGGCCGGCGAGCGGGTGCTGCACATCATCGACACCGACCCCATCATCCGCGACAAGCCCGACGCGCAGGTGCTGCCCGAATTCCGGCACCACATTGAGCTACGCAACCTGCAGTTCGCCTACGCCGACGCGCCGGTGCTGCAGGACATAAATCTCGTGATTGAGAAAGGCAAAACCGTGGCCCTGGTAGGCCCCAGCGGCTCCGGCAAAAGCACCCTCGCCGACCTGCTGCCCCGCTTCTACGACCCCACCGGCGGCCAGATCCTTATCGACGGCCACGACGTGCGCGACTGCACCATTCACTCCGTACGCGAGCAGATGGGCATCGTGACTCAAGAAAGCATCCTGTTCAACGACACCATACTCAACAACATCCGCTTCAACACTGAAGCCACCGAGGCCGAGGTGATGGAAGCGGCCCGCATTGCCAACGCCCACGACTTCATCATGGCCACGCCCGAAGGCTACCACACCCTGATCGGCGACCGGGGCGGGCGGCTTTCCGGCGGGCAGCGGCAGCGGCTGAGCATTGCGCGGGCCATCCTGCGCAACCCCCCCATCCTCATCCTCGACGAAGCCACCTCGGCGCTCGATACCGAAAGCGAAAAGCTAGTGCAGGAAGCCCTCACGCGCCTCATGCAGAGCCGCACTTCGCTGGTTATTGCCCACCGCCTGAGCACCGTGCAGCACGCCGACGAAATCATTGTGCTGCACCAGGGCCGCATTGCCGAGCGCGGCACCCACGACGAGCTGCTGCGCCGGCCCGGTGGCCTCTACCAGCGCCTCAGCCAGATGCAGGCCACCAACGCGGCGCTGGCTTAGGGTTGCGTTTCTTGTTGTTCCTGATGCGTTTTTCGTTTCTTGTCAAACAATGCAATAATCCTCAAAAGACGAATTACACACCACGAAAAACGAAAATGGCTAATCAGCAAGTACCGTGGTTTAAGTCGCAGTGGTTCTGGACGCTGGCGTTGGTGATGATTGGCCTGCGTTTCGCCTATAAATACTGGTACAAAGAGCAGCAGCCTGATTCGGCCACCCGCATGGAGCAGCTCACCGAGCGTAACGCGGCGCTGGAAGACCGGATCCGGGCCAGCCAAGCCGCCAGCACCGGCCCCGTCGTCCTCGCCGATTCCACCGTTTTGGCCGATACGGCCACCGTGGCGCGCTAAGGCCCGATCGGCGGTATGGCGACTTCCTCTGACACCACGCGCCGCTGGGTAGCCACCCTGATTGTGCTGCTGCTGCTGGCCCAGGGCGGCACGTGGCTGTGGCGCAAGTTCCGGCAGGCGCAGCAACAGCCCGCCCGGCAGGTCACCGAGGCCGCCCTGCAGCGCAAAATAGCCGCCAGCATGGCCTACGACACCGCCCTGCTCCGCGCCGAATCGCTGCTG
This sequence comes from Hymenobacter canadensis, assembly GCF_027359925.1. Taxonomy (NCBI): domain Bacteria; kingdom Pseudomonadati; phylum Bacteroidota; class Cytophagia; order Cytophagales; family Hymenobacteraceae; genus Hymenobacter; species Hymenobacter canadensis. The sequence goes on from NZ_CP114767.1 coordinate 2,927,274, forward strand.
ACCGCCGCCGACACGCTGGCCGCCACCCAACTGCTGGACTCGCTGCGCCGCCAGCCCACCGACAGCCTCTTCCCGATTGAGCGCCAGAAACTGCGGCAGCTGCAGGCACGGCTTGCCGCGGCCCGGCCTGCATCGGCCGGTTCGGTACCGCTTCGGCCGGAGGCTGACAGCCTGTTAGAATAAGTGAACCACTATATTTAACCCGCCTGCGGCGTTTTCGCGTACACGGGCGCATTGTTCTCTCACCTAGCTCTGCCACCTCATGCTTGCGCTGAAACGTCTGGTCACCATTCTGGTGATGCTTTATGTCCTGCTGGCCCTGTTGCTCATCCTCAGCCCCGGCTCGCGCGACGGCCTGATGGCCGTGACGGCCGGTAGCAACGCCGCCGGCTTCTACTACGCCCTGTTCGTGACGGGCGCCGTGCTGCTTGCCCTGCAACTCATCACCGAAAACCTCGACAGCACCCTGCTCCGCCGCAACGTAGCCGCCCACGAAGGCAAGATCAACGAGCTGAAGGCCCGCCTCTACGACCAGCAGCTGGAGCAGCGCAGCCCCGGCTTGGGCGCGCCCCGCACCGGTACCACCGTGCACCCCGAAGGCTACGTGGTTCCGGCCCCCGTGCCACCCGACGCGCACCGCCCCACCACCCGCGACGAGGCGCCGCTGGCGTAGCCGGCTTATCTTCGTGCCGTGAACACCCCCGTTTCCCTCCCCGACCTCATCCGGGCGGAGCTGACCGAAGCCCGCACCGTGCTGGACCGTTTTCTGGCGGACCCCGCCAACCTCACGGCCATTGAGCAGGCCGCCCGCCTCATGGCCGGCAGCCTGCGGCAGAAAGGCAAAATCCTGAGCTGCGGCAACGGCGGCAGCCTCTGCGACGCCCAGCACTTTGCCGAGGAGCTCACCGGCCGCTACCGCCAGAACCGCCCCGCCCTGGGTGCCATTGCCCTCACCGAGGCCTCGCACATGAGCTGCGTGGCCAACGACTTCGGCTACGACCACGTCTTTAGCCGCTACGTGGAGGCCCTGGGCCGCCCCGGCGACGTACTGCTGGCCATCAGCACCAGCGGCAACTCGCCCAACGTGCTGCGCGCCGCTGAGGCCGCTAAAGCGGCAGGTATGCAGGTAGTCGGCCTCACCGGCAAAGACGGCGGCCAGCTGGCGGCCCTCTGCGACGTGGAAATCCGGGCCCCGCACCACGGCTATGCCGACCGGGTGCAGGAAATCCACATCAAGGCCATTCACATCATGATTATGATCATTGAGCAGCTGGTAGACGAACAGGGCAGCTAGCCCGTTCTACTTGCCTGCTTCCGGCGGTTCTGCCGCTGCCAGGTCGTTTCGCCCGTAGCATCTTTTCGGTTCAACCTAATCCGCTGAAACAAGAGAAGCTACGGGCGAATTTGTGTGCGCCAGGGTGTAGGATTTCGGCTATATTGCTACTCCACTTTATTGTTTACCGACGGATCGTATGCTTACCAAAACCTTCGGCTCGGCCGTGCAGGGAGTAAATGCTTATACCATTACCATTGAAGTAGTTGTATCGCAGGGCACCAATTTCTACGTGGTGGGTTTGCCCGATAATGCCATCAAGGAAAGCCAGCAGCGCATTGAGGCCGCCCTCAAGTTTCGGGGGCTGCGGATGCCGCGCACCAAAGTGGTGGTGAACATGGCCCCGGCCGACATCCGCAAGGAAGGCTCGGCCTACGACCTGCCCATTGCACTGGGCATTCTGCACGCCTCGCAGCAGCTCAACACCGAGCGGCTGGGCGAGTACATCATCATGGGCGAAATGGCGCTGGATGGCGCGCTACGGCCCATTCGGGGCGTGCTGCCGATTGCCATTCAGGCCCGCAAGGAAGGCTTCAAAGGCTTCATCCTGCCCCGCGAGAATGCCCGGGAGGCCGCCATCGTCAACAACCTCGACATCATTCCGGTGGACACCATGCAGGAGGCCATCGACTTTTTCGAGGGCCGGCTGGCCATTGAGCCGCTGGTGATGGACACGCGCGACGCCTTCCAGCTCGACGCCAACCAGTACGCGGCCGACTTTGCCGACGTGCAGGGCCAGGAAAACATCAAGCGGGCCCTGGAAATAGCGGCGGCCGGCGGCCACAACGTTATTATGATCGGGCCGCCCGGCGCGGGCAAAACCATGCTGGCCAAGCGCCTACCCACCATTTTGCCACCGCTGGCCATTCAGGAAGCCCTCGAAACCACCAAGATTCATTCGGTGGCCGGCAAGCTGGGCGCTAACGCCTCGCTGCTGGGCACGCGGCCCTTCCGCGCCCCGCACCACACCATTTCCGACGTGGCGCTGGTGGGCGGCGGCAGCAACCCGCAGCCGGGTGAAATCTCGCTGGCCCACAACGGCGTGCTGTTTCTGGACGAGCTGCCCGAGTTCAAGCGCACGGTGCTGGAAGTGATGCGCCAGCCGCTGGAGGAGCGCCGCGTCACCATCTCGCGCGCCAAAGTCAGCATCGACTTTCCGGCCAACTTCATGCTGATTGCGAGCATGAACCCCTGCCCCTGCGGCTACTACAACCACCCGGAAAAAGAGTGCGTATGCGGCCCCGGCGTGGTGCAGCGCTACCTCAACAAAGTCAGCGGCCCGCTCCTCGACCGGATTGACCTGCACGTGGAAGTCACGCCCGTCACGTTCGACCAGATGACGGAAACGCGCAAAGCCGAGAGCAGCCAGGCCATTCAGCGTCGTGTGGATGCGGCCCGGCAGGTGCAGACCCGCCGCTTCCTGGACTTCCCCGACATCCACTCCAACGCCATGATGCCACCCCAGATGGTGAAGGACATCTGTGCCACCAACGACGCCGGCCGCACGCTGCTCAAAACCGCCATGGAGCGGCTCGGCCTCTCGGCCCGCGCCTACGACCGGATTCTGAAAGTGGCCCGCACCATTGCCGATCTGGCCGAAGCCGAGGAAATCCAGTTGCCCCACCTGGCCGAAGCCATCCAGTACCGCAGCCTCGACCGGGAAGGCTGGGCCGGCTGAATCACGGATTTAACCGGATTATTCGGATTTCACGGATTTTGTGGCTCACGCGAGTCCGGAAGCTGTGCCGGTTGGTGGTGGCTGCACCACTTAGGCTTGCAGGGACTTTGGCTTCCGGTGGGCAACAATAAAAAACCCTCACTGCGAAGCGCAGTGAGGGTTTTTGGTGATCCCGCTGGGATTCGAACCCAGGACCCATACATTAAAAGTGTATTGCTCTACCAGCTGAGCTACAGAATCAGTTCCCGTTGCATTGGCCTTGGCTTCCTGCTGAAGGGATGGCAAAAGTACTAGGTCATTTCACTTCCTGCAAGCTTTTTTCTGCCTTTGCGGTCAGGCAGCCCCCATTGCGCACCCGATCCAACTAGCTTTCAGGCATATATCTTTCAAAATAAATTTTTCGGAAGCTGTTGCCAGACCGCGTGCCCGCTAACGGAATAAGTGGGAGCTTTGTCTTCCGGAAACGCGCTGGTCAGCCATGTACAAATCCCTACTCAAGCCCCTGCTCTTTCAGCTCGACGCAGAAAAAGCGCATCATCTGGTGTTCGACAACCTGCGGCGGGCCCATCGGGTGCCGGGCGGGGCTGCGCTGCTGCGCGGGCTCTACGGCTTTCAGCACCCGGATCTGGAGCGGGAAGTGTTCGGGCTGCGGTTTCGCAACCCGGTGGGGCTGGCCGCCGGCCTCGACAAAAACGCCGAGCTGCTGCCGGAGCTGGGCGAGCTGGGCTTCGGCTTCGTGGAAATCGGAACGGTGACGCCGCGGCCGCAGCCGGGCAACCCCACGCCGCGCCTGTTTCGGCTGCCGCAGGATGGGGCCCTGCTCAACCGCATGGGCTTCAACAACCAAGGCGCCGCCGCCGCCGCCGAGCGGCTGCGCGGCCCGCGGCCGGCCGGCCTGATTGTGGGCGGCAACATCGGCAAGAACAAGGACACGCCCAACGAGCAGGCCGCCAATGATTACGTGGCCTGCGTGGAGGCGCTGCACGCCGTGGTCGACTACTTTGTGGTGAACGTATCGTCGCCGAATACGCCGGGGCTGCGGCAGCTGCAGGAGCGCGAGCCGCTGATCCGGTTGCTGCAGCAGGTGCAGGAGCGCAACGCCACGCTGCCCTCGCCCCGCCCGCTGCTGCTCAAAATAGCTCCCGACCTCACCGACGCCCAGCTCGACGACATCCTGCTGATAGCCCGCGAAACGCAGCTCAGCGGCCTCGTGGCCACCAACACCACCATCAGCCGCGACGGACTTCAAACCGACGCCAGCCACGTGCAGAGCCTGGGCGCCGGCGGCCTGAGCGGCCGCCCGCTGCGCCAGCGCGCCACCGAAGTGGTACGATACCTGCATCAGCACAGCAAGGGCGCGCTGCCCATCATCGGGGTGGGCGGCATTCACTCGCCCGAGGATGCGCAGGAAAAGCTGGCGGCCGGTGCCTCGCTGGTGCAGCTGTACAGTGGCTTTGTGTACGAAGGCCCCGGCCTGATCAAGCGCATCAATCAGGCGCTGGTGAAGTAGCGGAGTACTGGAGTAGTGGATTGAACGTCATGCTGAGCCTGTCGAAGCATCTCTACCGCTTCGCGGGAACGTCATTCTGCGGGAACGTCATTCCGAGCAGCGCGAGGAATCTCGCGTGCTGTCGCTAGCCCCGCAACCCATACGAAGCGGTAAAGATGCTTCGACTGCGGCTGCGCACACTGGCTTGATGCGCCACATGCTCAGCATGACGTTCAACCCACAAATCCACCCTACAGCTTCACGCCCACTTTCCACTCGATTACGTCGGCGGAGCCGCGGTGGACTTTGAGGTCGACGGCGCCGAATAGACGGTCGGTGACGTGGTATTTCAGGCCGATCCGCTCGTAATAGAACGTGTTGGACTTGTAGGGATTGTAGAAGTAGATGCCCAGGTGCGTGACGACGGCCAGGCGGCCGAACAGCAGCTCGTGGCCGATAAGGGCGCCGGCCTTTTTCACGTCGGGCAGATTCTCGCTGGTGCGGGCGGTGTCGCGCAGCTCGGGCACCAGGCTTCGGTCGTAGAAGCCTTCGAGGCCCACCAGCAGGTTACTTTTGCGCCCGACGCGGCGTCCGCCCAGCACTGACACGGAGTGCACGAGGTACTTCTGCCGGTCGGTGGCGCTACGCTGCTTGAAGCCCAGGCTGGTGCTCAGGTTGAGGAAATTCCGGCCCAGGTCGGTGGGCGTGTCGTCGGCGGGCGGCGCTAGTGGCACGAAGGGGCGCTGCTGGTGGTAGTTGAGCCCCAGAAACACGGTGGGCAGGTTGATGCCGAAGTTAGGCTTGGTGGTCGCGCCGTTGGAATAGTGGTTGAGCCCCAGCCCTACCAGTAAGCCCAGGTGCTCGGCCACGGCCACATCGTACTCCAGGCGCATCTGAAGCACGGCATTCAGGTGCGAACTGACGATGGTGTTTTTGTGGTTGGTTTCGAGGTCGAATGGGTTGGTGAAGTAGGCCAGGCCCGTGCCCAGCCGAAAATTCAGCTCGTGCCGGGGCGAGTACAGAAACCGTTTGTTGAGGTAGATGGTGGAGGCGTAGGAGCGGCCCAGCACGGGGTTGTGGTAGTCGTAGTAGACCAGCGCCAGCCCGATTTTGGGGTAGCGGTACCAGGCGTGCCAGGGCTCCGAGCCATTCGTCTGGCGCTGCAGGTTCAACTCCAGACCCGTGGGGTGCGACACGGCCAGATGGCTGATGGCCGGGGTGTGGGCCAGAATAAAACTACCCTGCGCGTAGGCCCCGATTACCAAGGGGCCGGGCGAGGTATACTGCGCCTGCAACGGCCCGGCGAACAGCAGCAGCAGCGCCCCTGCCAGCTTCATTATCAAGCGACTATAAAAGAACATACGACAGCAAAACGAGCACTAAAGTAGGCATCCAAACCGCTGCCGCCCGCACGCCCTGCCCAGATTAATTTTTCGCTGCAACGCAACATTATAGGTGCTTCTTTCGCTAAGAGCCCCTGAAACGGCCCCACTGGTGGCCCCCAGCCCCGAATTGTGTTGCCGTTCCGTGTTTGCCACCTCCCCCCCCCTCACCTATCCTCATGAAAAAGTCTCTTGCCCTCACGCTGGCCCTGGTGTCAGCAGCTGCCGTTGCTCACGCCCAGGACGCTGGTGGTTTCCGTCTCGGCGTGAAAGTTGGTGGTACCTACTCCAACGTTTCCGGCGACAACGTAAACCTGCTGACCGGCCCCGGCTACAGCACCGACCTGGGCGACTACAAGCTGGGCTACAATGCAGGTATCAGCACCATCATCCCGCTCAGCAGCGACGGATTCTTCGCGTTTGCGCCTGAGTTGCTCTACAACCGCAAGGGATACGAAGTTCAGTCAAACCAAACCGGCAACCTGGGCACGGAAAACGGCAAGACCGTAACCAGCCGCGAAGTGGAGCAGCAGCGCGTGCTGCACTACCTGGACGTGCCGTTGCTGGCCCGCATCAACGCCGGCGGCCTGTTCTTTGAGTTGGGCCCGCAGGTGAGCTACTTGTTCGGCTCGAAAAACAAGCAGCAGACTACCACCAAATTCGCCGATGGCACCAAAGTAAAAACCGACAACGACGGCGGTTTCCTGGACTACAGCGGCATCAAGCGCGGCGAGTCGTCGAAGTCGGATCTAGCGCAATTTGACATCAGCGGCGTGGCTGGTGTTGGCTACATGACCGATGGCGGCATCAGCCTGGGCCTGCGCTATGCGCGCGGCTTCAACTCACTGATTGACACCAAAGACACCGACAACGAGCCCAAGGCGTTCAACAATGCCTTCACGCTGCAGTTGGGCTACCTGATTCCTACCAAGTAGGTTCTGGCACAATACGCTTTGAAAACGGCCGTTTCTTCCCGCGAAGAGGCGGCCGTTTATTTTTGCCGCCACAACCCGCCTGCCAGCCTGGCTCGTATAGTGGGCACTGTGGTTCACCTAACCTTTTTTACCCCATGAAAAAGACTTCTGTTGCTCTGTTTGCCCTGCTGCTGCTGGGCGGCGCCTCCGCCCACGCGCAGGGCATCCGGTTCGGCCTGAAAGGCGGCGCCAACCTGTCCAACATCTCAGGCGACCTGACCGAGGAAGACCGCTACAAAAACAAAGTTGGCTTCCACGGCGGCGTCATGCTCAACATTGGCCTGCTCGACGACGGCTTCCTGTCGGTGCAGCCGGAAGTGCTGTTCTCGCAGAAGGGCTTCACCTACGCCGACGATGAGTTTAACATTGCCGGCGCGCGGGTGAAATACGATGGCGACCGGACCTACAACTACATCGACGTACCGGTGCTACTGAAAATACGCGCCGGCGGTGCCTACTTTGAGGCCGGCCCGCAGTACAGCTACCTGCTGAAAGTGAAGGACGACTCGAAGGTGTCCATCAACGGCAACACGGCCTTCCAGAGCCAAGGCGTAGCCGACCTCGACAACGTGAACCGCAACGAAATCGGGTACGCTGCCGGCCTGGGCTACCAGGCCGACAACGGCCTGATCCTGGGCCTCCGCTACAACGGCTCGTTCACGGATTTCGGCAAAGACGGCTACACCGGCGACGCCGACGTGCGCAACGCCCGCAACTCGGTGTTCCAGGCTTCGGTAGGCTTCCTGCTGCCCGGCAAATAACCGGTAGGCAGTAGCGCGAATACAAAGTTCGCGCTACTGGCCACCGACCTCAACAAGCAAAAAGCCCGGCTCCTTATCAGGAGCCGGGCTTTTTGCTTTCAGAAAACCACTTCTTATGCCTTCATGGCGGCCGCGTAGTTGCGGTAGAAGTGCGGGATGGTTTCGATGCCTTTCAGGAAGTTGAAGACGCCATAGTGCTCGTTGGGCGAGTGGATGGCGTCGGAGTCGAGGCCGAAGCCCAGCAGCACAGTGTCGAGGCCCAACTCGGTTTTGAACATGGCCACAATCGGGATGGAGCCGCCGCCGCGCGTGGGGATAGGGCGCTTGCCGAAGGTGGTTTCCATGGCGTCGGCGGCGGCTTTGTAGGCCACTGAGTCGGTCGGCGTCACGACGGGTTCGCCGCCGTGGTGGGGCTTCACGACTACCGTTACGCCGGCGGGCGCAATGCGAGTGAAATGCTGCTGGAACAGGGCCGTGATTTCGTCGGAAGTCTGGTGAGGCACCAGACGCATGGAAATCTTGGCGTAGGCCTTGGAGGCAATGACAGTTTTGGCGCCCTCGCCGGTGTAGCCGCCCCAGATGCCGTTCACGTCGAGCGTGGGCCGGATGCCGATGCGCTCCACGGTGGAGTAGCCCTTCTCGCCGTACACGTCGTTCAGGCCGATGCTTTGCTTGAACTCGTCGTCGGAGTGCGGCACGCGGTTCAGCTCGGCGCGCTCTTCGTCCGTCAGCACCGCCACGTTGTTGTAGAACTCGGGGATGGTGATGTGGTTGTTTTCGTCGTGCAGGCTGGCGATCATCTTGCAGAGCACGTTGATGGGGTTGGGCACGGCCCCGCCGTAGATGCCGGAGTGCAGGTCGCGGTTGGGGCCGGTCACTTCCACTTCGTGGTAGCTCAGGCCGCGCAGGCCCACCTCAATGCTGGGCGCGTCGTTGGCGAGCATGCCCGTATCCGAAATCAGGATGACGTCGGCCTTGAGCTTTTCCTTGTTGGCGCGCACGAAGATGCCGAGGTTGTTGGACCCGATTTCCTCCTCGCCCTCAATCATCACTTTGATGTTGCAGGGCAGGCCGCCTTCCAGGTTCATCATTTCCAGGGCCTTCACGTGCATATACACCTGGCCTTTGTCGTCGCAGGCGCCACGGGCGTAGATCTTCTCGTCTTTGATGACGGGCTCGAACGGCGGCGAATCCCAGAGCTCATACGGGTCGGCGGGCTGCACGTCGTAGTGGCCGTACACGAGCACCGTGGGCAGGCTGGGGTCGATGATTTTCTCGCCGTAGACGATGGGGTTGCCGGCCGTGGGGCACAGCTCTACCTTGTCGAGGCCTACTTCCTCGAAGCGGGCTTTGAGGTATTCGGCGGCTTTCAGCACGTCGCCGTGAAACTTGGGGTCGGCCGAAACCGAAGGGATACGCAGCCAGTCGAGCAATTCGCTCAGAAAACGGTCCTGGTGCTGTTCGAGGATGGAAGCCATGCGGGAAGCGGGGTTAGTGGGGAATCCGGGGGTAAAAGTAGCCAACAGATACGTAGGAGCCGTGTGCTACCGCCCCGATGCCAGACTCTGCCGCAGCCACGCCGCGGCGTCTGCTTCGTTGTCGAAAATTCGGGTTTCGAAGGCCTTGAGCTGGGCGTAGAAGGTGGCAGCCGAGGAATCGGCCATGGAATCGGGCGTGCTGATCATGGCCAGGTAGCGCAGGCCGGCCGCCGCCGCGTTGGGCGCCCACTCGTTTACCACCCAGTCGATGGAATGGTCCCAGGGGCCGAGCACGTTGCGGGTATCGTTGAGCACGGCCTGGTAGCTGGAGCGGGCCAGCGCCTCCGTGTAGGCCCGGGCGCCGGCCTTGATGCTGTCGGTGGTGAGGTAGCCCATCCAGTCCACCGCAATCCAGCGGTTTGCGGTATCCTGCTCCACGCTGATGTAGGTGCGGCCCAGGGCATTCTGTAGGGTCTGTTTCATGGGTAGTAGGGGGCAAAAGACAGCAACCGCCTTCCGGCGCTATTGGCCGATGGGGAAGAGCGAAAAAAACAGGCTCGGCTAGGCGTGCAACGCCTTGTGCAGCCAGCGCTTGGCCTCGGGCAGGGTACGGTGATGGGAGGGCTCAATAGTGTATGCGGCGGCAGCCTCGGTATTGGCCGTGTAGTTCTGTACCGAAATCTGCCCAAACACGTTTTCAGCCAGCACGAAGCTGACGTGCCGGATGCCGGCGGCGTAGGCCCGGGGGTTCCAGACGGTATCGAGCCAAGTCTGGTCGGTGGGGGTGATGGCGCTGATCAGGCGCGTATCGGCCAGCCAGCCCAGCGGCTGGGTGCGGGTGGCTTCCTCGATGTACAGGTCCAGGCCCCGGTCCATGAGCGACTGAAACTGCTGGCGGTTTGCGAAGCCGTGCCACTGCACAATCAGGCAGGGAACTTCCGGCGCCAGCAGCATAGAGCCATACGATTCCGCAATCAGGACGATATCAGCCATTGGGAAAAAGCAAATTAAGGGATTCAGGTTCGAGCATTATTGCTGCGTTGAACCAATGTACAAACATACCACGCCCCCGCGGTTAGCCCTAGCGTTACAGTAACCGTTTGTAGTGGTCGCGCCAAGTGCTATCAGATAGCAGCCAACAACTTGGTATTGGCTACTAGGAAGAAAATTCAGGCAGACAGGAACAGATGCTATAGAGCAGATAGATGCTGTTTACCTGGTTGCTACTATTCGCAGCTTACTTCAAACAACGTACGCCGTCCAGCACGAGTGCGGTAGAACTCCATCGTGCCAGCTTCTTTTCTCAGGCTGTCGCCTACCAGCAGCGAGTCCCACAAGTGGCTCCTGTCATAGAAATACAAGGTAAACTCACTATCACCCGTTGGCTGCCGGATACCTATCATCGGATAAGTATGATTGAGGCTGTCGTTGTATTTTTTAACCACTACCGCTTTAATATCCATCGGCAGAATTTGCTCACGATAATACTCCTGGCAATCTGCACAAGACGCCAGGCTACTCACCAGCAGCAATAAGCAGTGTCTTTTCATTCTCAGTCCAGTTTCCTACTTCACTTCTTCCACGGTAGCGGCACGCGGCTCTCGGTGCCGGCCCGCAGCCGCCCGATGTTGGCGCGGTGGGTGTAGATGAGCAGCGCCGCCAGAATAAAGCCGAACCACACCAGCAGCGGGTTCTGCGGCCGGAATGCCGGCAACAACTGTAGCAACGCAAACGCCACCCCGGCCGACATGCTGCTCAACGACACGTACTGCGTGGTAGCCAGTACCGCCAGAAACACCAGCACGCACACGCCCACCGTGGCGGGCGCAATAGCCAGCATCATGCCCAGCACCGTGGCCACACCCTTGCCGCCCCGGAAGCCCGCAAACACCGGGTAGATATGCCCCACGATGGCCAGAATTCCGCAGGCCAGCTGGAAATACAGCAACTGCCCGGGCGTGATGGCGCCCTGATTGAGCATCACTTGGGCCAGCGAGGTGGCGGCCCAGCCTTTCAGCACGTCGATGGCCATGACGAACGAGCCCGGCTTCTTGCCCAGCACCCGGAAGGTGTTGGTGGCACCCGCGTTGCCGGAGCCATGCTCCCGGATATCGAGGCCGAAGAAACGCTGCCCCACCCACAGGGCCGTTGGGATGGAGCCAAGCAGGTAGGCGGCCAGCAGCAGGCCGAGGATGATAGCAAGATTCATGGATGGGGAAAGAGGGAGATGGCCAAAGATAGAAAGTGCAGCATACGCTTCTGCGCGCCAGCCGGCCAAAAGCGCATAGTGCGGTAGCAGGCAGGCCAGGCAAAGCCTGCGCTGGACGGCACAGGCTAAAGCCTATGCTACAACGCAAAACGCCCCGGCTGGGGGCCGGGGCGCTGGTTGCTTAGGAGTCGCCGAAGGGGTCGTCTTCGTTGTTTTTCTTCTTTTTGGCGTCCTCCTTGGCTTTCTTCTCTTCTTCCTTCTTCAGTCGCTCGGCTTCCTTCTTGGCCTGCTTGGGGTCTACGGCAGGCTCTTCGTCGGCGGGGTCGGCGGCTACGGGCTCGGCGGCTTTCTTGGGCTTCTTGCCGGTGTCTTCTACCGGCTTCTTGCCGGTGTCTTCCACCGGCGTTTCGTCGGCCCCGAAGGCGGCTTCCTCCTTCTTGTTTTTCTTCTTCTTGTCTACCGGGGCTTCCTCAATCGGCATGCCGTCGGCGTCGAAGGCCGGCTCGTTGCCTTTCTTCTTTTTCTTCTTGCTGGTATCCTGGTCGAAGTCGAAGTTGCCGGTGCTCTGCGCGCCCGACGATACCGGCGCCTTGATCTTCTTGGGGTCTTCGCGCAGGTAGTCTTTGCGGAAGTGCGTCAGGTACTGCTGCACTTCCTGGTCGTCGCCGAGGAAGAAGCCGTACTGGGTGGCCGTGTTGTAGTCGCCCTTGGCGGCGCGGCCCACAATCTCGTCGAAGGAGCCGTGCTGGGCCTTGGCCAGCAGCGCTGTGCCCGAGTACTTGAGGAAGTACCAGGTCTGGGGCTCGGCCTCCAGGTACAGGTTCACCTCGTCGGTGTTGTTTTCGCCCTTCCGGATTTCAATGTAGCCGTCAATCAGCGCGTTCAAATCCTTCTTGCCGATGCTCACCAGCCCGATCTTGCCGACTGAGTGCCAGGCCTTGAACTTCTCGTTCCAGCGCAGATTCACCTTGTTCAGCACCACCGTGTGCAGCATCTTGGCCGAAAGCTTCTGCAGCGGCTCGTACTTGCCGCGGCGCTCAGCGTAGGTCTGCACGCCCTTGTTGCCGATAAACTCGGCCAGCTTGTACAGTTCGTCCTGCGAGCCGTCGAGGGCCTCGGGCGCACCTTTGGTGTTGGTGGCCATGTCCACGCCCATGGCTTCCACGGCTTTCTCCGGCAGGTTGATGTCGAAGGTCAGGAAGCTGTTGATGGAGTAGCGGTTGCTGTCGGGGCGGGCGGTGCCCACGCCGGAGGCCGTGAGGCCGTAGTCTTTGCTGGAGTTGATGAAGTTGAACTTGCCCCGGAAGCTCAGCGCCGACGAAGAGTCAATAAAGCTCATCACCGAGCCCTCGTACTGATTGGGGTCGGCCAAGTCGTGCTTGGCGATGGTGTACACGCCCTTCTTCTGGTCGAAGGCCAACGTGCCACCTGCCTGGAAGAAGTTCCGGTCGATGATGTCTGGTTTGGGGCCGGCGAAGAGCGGGTACACCTTGCCCGTACCGTCGGACAGGAACAGGCCCGTGAACAGGTTGTCGTCGGCGGCCTTCACGCCGGGCTCCGGAATGCGCAGCCGGATGGCCTTGGGGTCGATGGAATCCTGCACCGCAAACCACTCGGCGGCGGCAGGCACCTTGCTGAACTCCAGCCGTGCCTGCCCGTCGAAGATGAAGCCTTTGCGCTTGGAGTTCATATTGACGCCGCCGCGGTAGGCAATGCGCGGCGCCAGGTGGAACTTGTCTTTGGCGTCGATGGTGGCCACGGCCGTGGTGGGTGGCGAAAGCGGGGCGTTACCGCTGTCGTCGTTGCGCTTGAGCAAGCCGCCTTTCTTGGCTGCCACCGGCTTGGCGCCTTTCGCCGAGCCCATGCCCACCGCCGCCGAGTCGATCTGGAAGTTGGCGAACTTGATGGCGAAGGAGTCGGCAGAGGCGTTTTTGTAGCTATACAGGGCGTTACCGGTGAAGGCATTGCGCGACAGCACCTTGATTTCGCCCTGGTACAGCTTGTGGAACTTGGCCAGCGTGTCCATCACGATACCCGCGTTTTGGAAGGTGCGCATCTGGGCGTTGGCCAGCACATACACCTTGCTGGAGTCCGGCGAAATCCAGGCGTCGGCGGAGGCAATGTAGGGCACGCCGCCGGCCACGAGGCGGTAGCGGGCCAGGTCGTACTGGCCGGTAGCGGCCCGGAATTTCAGGCCGTTCTGGTCTTTGCGGGTCGAGTAGAAGTAGGAGCGCGTGGAGTCGGCACCGGGCGCCACCTTCAGCTGCACCAGCTTCTTCTTGAAGTCCCAGACGCCGCCCGACAGCGTGGTTTTGTAGTCGGAATACGGCAGGTCGATGCTGGACTTGGCGTCGTCGCTTTCGCGGGCGAAAACGGTGTTGCCGTTCTTCACATCGTAGGCAAATACCACGTTATTGGCCGTCAGGGCGGGCTTGTTGGGCTCGGCCGACTTGATGCTCAGCGTGGACTGCTTGCCGGAGTAGCTGGTGGGCTTGAAGGCAATCTGGGTGGAGCGGATAAACGACTGCGGGCCCTCAATGCGGCCGTCGCCGTAGAGGCCGCCCGGCGTGAGCGTGGCCACGCCCTTAAAGCCGTACTGGTCGCCGTAGAGCAGCATGGGCTTGCCCGCAGTGCCGGCCTGGGTGCTCAGGTACATAGAGTCCTGCTTCACGGCCCACTTCATCTGGTAGCCCGGCGGCAGGTTCACCTTGCTAAACTCAGTACCGTTGAGCGGGCCCGGCAGAATGGTGCCGGCCTTGCCTACGGTCACCACGGAGTCTTTGTAGAAAATAAACTGCTCGGAGCTGAGCGTGCTGGTCAGGTACTTGATGTCGCCGATACCCTGGATGCCGCGGTTGCTCATCTTCACCTGGTTGAACAGGCGGCCCTTGCCGCCATACACCGGCACGCCTTCCTTGGGCAGGGCGTAGGTGAAGCCCAGCGAACCGTCTTCCTGCAGGCTAAGCTTGGTTTTGATGTCAGGCACGATGCCGCCACTCACGAACGTGCCCTTGAAGCCCACCGCCGAGCGGTTCTTGTTGTTGAGCGAGTCGAGCTTGAAGGGCGGGATGTCGAAATACACGGTCGTGTCGTAGGCGCCGCCCAGCACTTCGGGCTTGTCGAAGTACACGTAGGCCCCGGTCGTGGCGTCAAACGACGGGTATGAGCCCAGCTTCTTGCGCCCCGACTTGTTGTTGGGGTGGTTGATGTAGAGCTTGCCGGTGGAGGTTTTCTTTTTGTTGGTAAGCGTGAAGTCGGTGTCTTTGCGGGCCTTCATCACCGAGCCTTTCGAGTTTTTGCCCTTCACGATGATGGAGTCAATCTGGGCTAGGTCGATGAAGAAGCCGTCGTAGTCGAACTTGAACTCCTTGCCTTTGAACACAAACGCCGATGCCACCACCGTGCCATTGAACAGAATACCGCGGTTCTTCTGGATCCGTATGATGCTGGAGTCGGGCTTCACGAACACCGTCACGGAGTCGTCGGAGAAGTTAAATCGGTCCACACCCCGCACAATTAGGTCGTTGGAGTTCAGGTTGAGCGTGGCGTTCTTGCCCGACGGCGACAGGCTCTTAATGGCAATGTGGTCGTAGTCCTTTTTGCCACGGCTGGAATTCACGTAGTGCGTGGCCTTAGGCCGCAGCGTAATCTGCTGGGTCAGGGGGTTCCAGTCTACGTAGCCGTCGCGGGCGAGGCCGGCAGCGGCGGAGCGCACGTTTTCGGGCTTGAGCTTGCGGAAATCGGCTACTTCCTGCACCGTGAAGCGCTTGCGGTTACCGTTTTCGGCGCTGTAGCCCACCACCATCTGCAGCGGGTGCAGCTTATTAATGGCCTTGATCTGCTGGTAGCGGGTGTTGGTGTAGAACTCCTTGCTCTCGAAGTTGGCCGTCACCTGGTTTTTGGCCGTCAGGATGGAGAACTGGATATCGGGCGTCCGGATGGGCCAGGTCAGCATCTCCGCCGTGATTTCCATCTGGTGGTAGGAGTCGTAGTAGGGCGTGGTTTTGTAGAGGCCAGCCTCGCGGGCCAACTGCAGCACCTGCGCTTTCTTGTTGTACTTCAGCTTCACGCCGGGGTGCGTGAGCGAGTCAATCTTATCCTCGAAAATCGACACCGAAGCCCGCTCCGCCGTGATAACCGAATCGCCGAGCACGTAGGCGCGGCTGTCGGCCCGGAACTTGGGCTTGCCGTCCACGTCCACGAAAATGCGCGACAACGAACCGTCCAGCGACGCCGACAGCGTGCGGCTGCCCGCCAGCGAGAAGCCCCCGTAGTAGCGGATGTTTTCGCCGATGTTCTTGACGCGGGCGTCGTTGGTGAGCGAGATAAAGCGCGGGTAGCCGGAGTCGGCCGCGCCCGGCTTCTTTTTCACGCTCTTATACGACAGCGCCCCTTTCACCGGCGTTTCCAGCACCGCCGGATAGGTCAGCGTCACGGGCTCGGCCGTGAATTCAGGCTTGTTGAGGTCGAAGTCGTAGCTGGCGAGGTCGGCCGTGACGGGGTTGCCGTTCACCTGCCAGGCATACTGGCCGCCGTAGCCCACAAACTTGCCGGTCAGGGGCAGCACGGCCCCGCTGGTTTTGGTGATGGTAATCGAGTCGGCGCTGGTAGAAAGGAATAGGTCGGCATCCTTGAGTAGCAGCACCGGGCCACGCGTGGGCGGAGCCATGTAGCTGTCGTAGTACGGGGCCGGCTCGTAGGCAGGCTCCGGGGCCGGTGTGGCAGTTGGTGCAGCACCCGCTTTGGCAGGCGCCGCTTTGGCCGTGGTTTTCTTAGGCGTGCCCCAGCCGTCGTTGCTGTCGCCCCAGCCGCTGCTGCCACTGCTGCTCCACAGGTCGGCGGTGTCCCAGCCGTCGGAGCTGCGCTTTTTGGCGGGCTTCTTGGCGGCCGGCTTGGCGCCGGCTTTGGTATTCATCGGCTGCGTGACTACCGGCGCCGACACGGGCGCGGGCGCCGGAGCCGGTGCAGGCGCCATGCTGGGCATGTCCTGGTCGTTGTAGGCGAAGGAGAAGCTGCCGCCTACTACCCGCAACGAACTGTAGCGCGAGCTATACAGCACCTTGGTATCCAGAAACTGCGCCGTGCTGACAATGAACTTAGACGCCTCCGGGCCCGGGTCGCGGCGCACGGTTTTGGTGAGCACCTCCAGCAACTCGTCGGTCTGGCGGTCGGTGAAGTTCTGCACGGTAGCGCCCGCCACAATGGCCCCGAACAACGCCTCCAGGTGCGGGCGGGGCTTGTAGCCCAGCGTCTGCATCTGTTGTGCCAGCGCCACAATGGACGCTTGCTGACTGGCCGTGAGCTTGTTGCTGGCCCAAAGCTGCTGCAGCTTGGCGGCGGTATTTTTGGCCGCCGCGTTGTTGGTGGCCGCCATCATCAGCTGCACATCCTGCATAAACTGCGTGGGGTCGGCGGAGAGCTTGCCATTAAAGCGCGGCACCGCCGCCGGGGCGGCGGCAGGCTGCTGGCGGGCAGGCGTTTGCGGCTTGGGTTGCTGGGCCAGGGCGGGCATACTCAGTGCCAGCAGCAGGGCGCTAAGCCACCCGAAAGCGAATTGCTTCATAGGAAAATTCGTCGGAACCTGATAAGTCGCCTACAATTTCGTTAATAGTCGGCATACTCAGCGGCCTGATAGTACCCGCTCCGCTATTTTGCTGGTTTCAGACTATTTACCTCGCCTACCGTCCTACAATCAGCGTCGCCGCCGGATGGGTTTGGGGAGCAGAAGACGGTAATAAATAATACAACAGACACACAAATTTCTTGCAAAGTTTACCGGCCAGCTCAGCTAAAACGGTATCTTTCGGAATGCATCTGCGTATCTTATAAGCAGAACTTTCTCATTTGCCTTGTCTTATGCTAAACGCTGCTTCCCGGCTTTCAGCCCTCGCCCCGAACGCGCTGCTACGCGCCGTCCAGACGCTGCGCGACGACATCACGCAACGCCTGGGCAAGTCTTCCGCCACTGTATCGGAGTGGAAGGAAATGCTGCTGCTCGTAGACCCTGAAGTACAGGTGCGGCCGGAGTGCGGCACCATCATCGTGCGCCGGGGCAAAGCCGCCCTCGACCGGCTGGCCCGTCATTTCCTGGTGTCGCCGCAGGACGTGCTGCCCGCACTCAACTGTAAGGCCCTGGTCCACGAAAACCCTGTGGACTACGGCCTCTCCGACGAGGAATGGCTGGCGCTCTGCCTGTAGAATTCGTCTGACTCCTAACGCAGGAAGGCCCGCACTACCAGGTAGTGCGGGCCTTCTTTTTTGCTGTTGGCGAAACCTATTACGCCTGATAGAAAATGGCCGATACCCAATGGTTCTGGGTGCGGTGGCTGCCGTAGCGCAGGCCGTTCTGTTCGGCCGCCGCCCGGATCAGGGCCAGGTCTTCCTCGTAGAATCCCGAGAACAGAATGGGGCAGCCGGACTTCAGGTACTGGCCGTAGGCGCCCATGTCATCGAGGAGCACGTTGCGGTTGATGTTGGCCAAGATGATGTCGAACGGAGCCTCCCCTTCCAGGGCGGTGATGTCGCCGAGGCGGGCCTCCACCTTGTCCTGCACGTTGTTTTCGAGGGCGTTGTCGGCGGCGTTTTCGGCGGTCCAGGGCTCCACGTCCACGGCCAGCACGTAGCTCGCACCTAAGTGCACGGCCATAATGGCCAGGATGCCGGTGCCGCAGCCCATGTCCAGCACGCGCTTGCCCTGGTGGTCTACATCCAGCTGATTGGCAATCATCAGGGCCGTGGTATCGTGGTGGCCGGTGCCGAACGACATGCGCGGCATAATCACGATTTCGTACTGCAGGTCGGGCCGGGCCTCGTGGAACGGCGCCCGCACTGACACCTTCTCGGCGATTACCAACGGCTCGAAGTTCTTCTCCCACTCGGCGTTCCAGTTCTGGCGCGTAATCACGCGGTGCTCGTAGCCCAGCTCACCCTGGCCCTCGTAGCGGCTCATGATTTCGGTTACGGCATCGGCCGCAAACTGGTCTTCGTCGATGTAGGCGCAGAAGCCCTCGTCGTTGTCTTCGAAGGTACTGTAGCCTACTTCGGCCAGCTCGGCCACCAGGATGTCGGCCAGCTCCCGGGGGGCCAGCACGCGCACTTCAACAAAATCCATAGTCAGGGAGGAAAAATTCAGGTTAGCCGGCCGGGCCGGGGCCGCAAAGGTCGCAGGAAAATCGGGCTGGGCCAACGCAGGCCCTTAAACAGCAGCCGGTTTTATGCATCTACCATTTTATATAAATATTACTTCCTTTGAACCACCAACCTCACTCCTATCAACCACCGTTCCATGAAAACGACGATCCGACTCGTAGCCTCCTGCGCCTTGCTGAGCCTGCTGGCCTCCTGCGGCGCTAAAGACAACGCCGAAGAAACCACCGCCGCCGAAACCACCACGGCCACTACCACCACCGAAACCGCCGCGGCCCCCGAAGCAGCCCCCGAAACTGCTGCGCCTACCGCACCGGCCGCAACGTTCGACATCAGTACGGTGCCGGTGAGCAGTGCCAACCTGGGGCAGTATCCGTACCTGAGCGGCCTGAAAGACTACAAAGTAAACACCAGCAACAGCGAAGCCTACGAGTTCGAGCTCGCCTACATCTTCGACGGCCAGAACCTGGTGCCCGTAGAGGGGAAGGTGTCACAGCGCCTCTTCGACCCTAATGACAGCGACCAGAAGGCCTCGGAGCTGATGATTTCCCGCAACTACGCGGCCCTGCTGCAAGACCTGAGTGCCACCAAAGTATCCTCGGCCAAAGTCCCGCGGGAAATCATTGATAAAGTGGGTAGCGAAGAAGCGTACAAGCACGGCAAGTGGAGCCTAAGCACCGACCACGTAACCGATACCTACCTGATCCGGCAAAAAGACAAGGAAGTTTGGGTGCAGGTGACTCCCCTGGGCAGCGACGGCAGCTACAACATCACGGTAGCTGAGCGGGCAGCCATGCCCCAGCAAGCCACCGTCATTCCGGCCGCCGACATAAAAAAAAACTAGATGCGGAAGGCCACATAGCGCTCTACCTCAACTTCGACACGGATAAGGCCACCCTCCGGCCCGAGTCGGCGGCTGGCGTGGCGGAAGTTCTGGCGCTGCTCCGCCAGAATCCGGCGCTGCGCCTAGCCGTACAGGGCTACACGGATAACGCAGGCACCCCAGCCTACAACCAGCAGCTTTCCGAAGCCCGGGCCGGCACCGTAGTGGCGGAGCTGGCGAAAGCCGGCATTGCGGCCAGCCGGCTACAGGCCACCGGGCTCGGCCAGAGCCAGCCCTTGGCTGACAATGCCACCGAAACCGGCAAGGCCCGCAACCGACGCGTAGAACTGGTGAAGCTGTAGACCATACCCAAAAAAAGAAGCCCTTCCTCAACTGAGGAAGGGCTTCTTTTTTACTTGGCCGGAACGGTTACTGCTTACGGCACCCTGCAAAGGAGCGCACCTTGGTGTAACTGATGCTGAAGTCGGCCAGGGCGCGGTTCGGGGACACGAACAGCACGTAGTCGGCGAAGTCGCGGGTTTCGGTGAGGTACCACAGGCCGGGCTTGTCGGCGAAGAGCTTGTTGCTTTCCGGGAACACCAGCACGTCGGCAAACGCCTCTTCAGGCTCCTCATACACCGCCCCGAAGCAGAAGCCGCGGCGGTTGGGGTCGCGCTCTAGGTACACCGAGCCGTAGAGGCGGCACGGCTCCAGCGAAGCTGCCGGTGCCGGCGCCACAAAAGGTATCCGGGGTTGCGGGGCCGCAAACGGGTTCAGAGCCAGCAGGCCGGAGAGTAGCAGGGTAGAAAGCATACAAAGAAGCTAGGGCAACCTAAAAAAGCTGTCATCCTGAGGCGGTAGCCGAAGGACCTTATCACGCGGAAACGGCAATTTTCGTTCCAGCGTGGCAAGGTCCTTCGGCTACCGCCTCAGGATGACATACGCTACGTGTGGTAACCTAGAACGACTTGATGATTTCGGTGAAGTCGCGCGACTTGAGGGCGGCACCGCCGATGAGGCCGCCGTCTACGTCGGGCTGGCTGAACAGCTCGCGGGCGTTCTGGGCGTTGGCCGAGCCGCCGTACAGGATGCTGGTGTTCAGGGCCGCCTCGGCGTCGTAGGCGCGGGCAATCTGCTCGCGGATGAAGGCGTGCACCTCCTGCGCCTGGGCGCTGGTGGCCGTTTTGCCGGTCCCGATGGCCCAGATAGGCTCATAGGCAATAACTACTTGGTCGAACTCCTCATTCGAGAGGTGAAACAGGCCGTCTTTCAGCTGCTTGCTGATGTAGTTGAAAGTCTCGTCGGCTTCGCGGGTTTCCAGGGTTTCGCCCACGCAGAAGATGGGCTTGAGGCCGGCGGCTAGGGCAGCCTTCAGCTTCTCACTCAGCAGCTGGTCGTCTTCGCGGAAATACTGGCGGCGCTCCGAGTGGCCCAGAATCACGTACTCAGCCCCCACCGACTGCAGCATCTTGGCCGATACCTCGCCAGTAAACGCGCCGCTTTCTTTCTGGTGGCAGTTCTGCGCGCCGAGGTGGAACCGGCTGCCAGCAGGCAGCTGCTTGCCGATGGAAGCCAGGAACGGAAACGGCGGGCAGATAACCACCTCCACCGCGGAGCCGGTCACTTCATCCTGCACCATGTTGGTGATTTCAGACACCAGCGCCAGGCCATCCTGGAGGGTCATGTTCATTTTCCAGTTGCCGGCAACGAGGTTCTTGCGCATAAGAAGAAGAGTAGAGAGAAAAGTTGTTGAGGGGCCAAATTACGGACAATTCATACGCCCAGCGCCCGGCGCCGGCGGCGCGAGGCCAGCACGAAGCTACCCGCTGCCACCACCACAGCGCCTACCAGCGCCGCCCAGGCCAGCTCAGGGTACTCGGGGCGACGCGCCACCCAGATGGCCAGCAGCGCCCACGCCCCTACCAGCGCCGGGGCCTCGTCGCGGAACTCGCGGGCCAGCAGCAGGCCCAGGCCCACCACCACAGCCAGCAGCAGCAGCGTCAGGAGCACCGTGAAGTTTTCGGCGGCCTGCCAGCCCAGCTGCCGCAGCCCGATGGTGATGTTGATGGTGGCGGCCACCGAAATCCAGCCCAGGTACAGCGCAAACGGCACGCTGGCCCAGCGCGGGGCGCTGTGGTCCAGCACCCGCCGCCGGGCCCGGCCATACACCACAATCAGCGCGCCCAGAATCACGAGCATGGTGGCTACGCTGGGCAGAATATGCTCGAAGGCAAACAGCACCACCCAGCCGGCCGTGGCCACGCTGGCCAGCGTGAGCGGCCGGGCCACGGCATCGGGCAGGGAAAGTTGGCGCTGGGCCGGCAGCAGCTGCCAGATGGCGTAGACCGTCAGGGCCAGGAAAATCAGGCCCCAGATGCTGAACGCGTAGCCGGCCGGCGTGAGCAGCGTCGGGTATTTGGCCGACACCTCGCCCATATTCTGCCCGTTGAAGGGAAAGGCGTTGGAGTAGTAGTTCAGGAAGATGTTGCCGAAGATAGTGGCAGCGGCCAGCCAGCGCCAGAGGCGGCTGGTGGCGGAGGATTGCGAGTGAGCAGACATAGCAGCAAAGAAAGCAGGCTTCCGTCTACGGCCGGGCTACCGCAATGTTGACGCTCCCCCGGCGCCCGGCACTTCAGAGCACGCGCAGAACGCTGGCGGCGAAGCGGGCGGGCTGCTGCTGCCACTCCTGCCACAGCTGCTGCCGGTGCGGGGTCTCGCCCAGCAGCCAGTTGAAGGCCGACTCAGCATCCAGGAAAAAGTGCAGCGCAAACGGGGGTTTCAGGGCCTGCTCGTGCACGGGCGCGGTAGCCACCAGGTAGTTGTGCAGGTCCGTCGGGAGCACTAGGGCCAGGTGCTGCACGGGGGTGGTGGCCATGGCCGCAAACCACTCCTGCGCAATCCAGGTTTGTTCGGGGTAGCCCAGCGGGGGCACGCCCAGCATGTCCACCAGCCAGTTGGTGACGTGCTTGCGGCGGCTAAACGCCATGAGCCACTCCAGCGCCGGCCGGAAGCCCTGCACCTGCTGGCCGGCCCGCCATGCCACGCGCAGCAGGCCGGTAGGCGCGTCGTGCTGCACCCGCAGCATCGGATTTTCCATAATCATCATAGCCCGCTACGCATCTGGTTATCTCTATATAAGTTACTTTATTTGACGCATTTATCAAGCAGCCAACACCCGAAATGCATTTGCCAACAAACAACACCGCCCCCAACCGGCACGAAGCTGATTGGGGGCGGAAGGTATTGGGGACTGACCGATGTAAAGACGCAATACTTTGCGTCTCGTCGTTGCTGACTTCAGTACAGATTGTTCAGCGACGAGACGCAAAGTATTGCGTCTCTACACTGTTCAACCAACTTTCTACAGCTTGTCTACCAGGAAGCGGGCGGTGTGGTTGGTGTCTTTGTGCTTCACCATTTCCTCGGGTGTGCCTTCGAAGAGCAGGTGGCCGCCGTTGGTGCCGCCTTCGGGGCCGAGGTCAATCACCCAGTCGGCACACTTGATGATGTCCATGTTGTGCTCGATGATGAGCACCGAGTTGCCCTGCTCCACCAGCGCGTTGAGGGCCGTCATCAGCTTGTTGATGTCGTGGAAGTGCAGGCCGGTGCTGGGCTCATCGAAGATGAACAGGATTTTATCGTTCTGCAGCGTGTTGCCCTTGGTCAGGAACGAGGCCAGCTTCACGCGCTGGGCCTCGCCGCCGCTGAGCGTGTTGGCCGACTGCCCCAGACGAATGTAGCCCAGGCCCACGTCGTGGAGCGGCTTGAGGCGCTCCACGATTTTGGTCTGCTCTTTAAAGAAGGTAAGGCTATCCTCGATGGTCATTTCCAAAACATCGTTGATGGCCTTGTCCTGGTACTTCACGTCCAGCACGTCCTGCTTGAACTTGCGGCCCTCGCAGGCTTCGCAGGTCAGGTAGATGTCGGCCATGAACTGCATTTCAATCTTCACCTGACCCTCGCCCTGGCACACCTCGCAGCGGCCCCCGTCGATGTTGAAGGAGAAGTGCGAGGGTTTGAAGCCCCGCGCTTTGGCCAGCGGCTGATCAGAGAACAGCGTCCGGATGGCGTCGTAGGCCTTCACGTAGGTGACGGGGTTCGAGCGGCTGCTCTTGCCGATGGGGTTCTGGTCCACGAACTCCACGTGCGTTACCTGGCCATTTACGCCGGTGAGGCGGTCGAACTTGCCGGTGGCTTCGCCCGCGCCGCCACCCAGCTGCTTGAGCAGGGCCGGGGCCAGAATCCGCTTCACAAGCGTGCTTTTGCCGGAGCCCGATACGCCCGTCACGACTGTCATGACGTTCAGCGGAAACTTCACCGACACGTTTTTAAGGTTGTTTTCGCGGGCGCCGGTCAGTTCCAGCGCGTTGCGCCAGGGGCGGCGGGTTTTGGGCACTTCCACTGCCATGCGCCCGCTCAGATACTGGCCGGTGTAGGTGTCGGAGGTCAGCACCTCGGCGTAGGTACCCTGGAACTGCAGGATGCCGCCGCCCGAGCCGGCCTCGGGCCCGATGTCGATGATCTGGTCGGCCTGCTCCATCATTTTGTCCTCGTGCTCCACCACAATTACGGTGTTGCCGAGCTGCTGCAAGGAGCGCAGCACGCCAATCAGCTGCTCGGCGTCCTTGGGGTGCAGGCCAATGCTGGGCTCATCCAAGATGTACATGGAGCCCACCAGCGCCGAACCCAGCGAGGTAGCCAACGAAATCCGCTGGCTTTCCCCTCCTGAAAGTGTGCTGCTGAGGCGGTTGAGGGTGAGGTAGCCCAAACCCACGCGGTTCAGGTACTCCAGCCGGTTGGTGACTTCCGTCACGAGACGCTCGGCTACTTTGGCTTCGTGCTCGGGCAGGTCGAGGGACTGGAAGAACTCCAGCGCCCGGCTCACCGGCAGCAGCACGATATCGGTGATGCTATGCTCCTGAATCTTGACGTACTGGGCGTCTTTGCGCAGGCGCGTGCCCCGGCAGTCGGGGCAGGTGGTGCGGCCCCGGTAGCGGCTTTGCAGCACGCGGTATTGAATTTTGTGGGTCTGCTCGCTCACCCACTTAAAGTAGGTATCGAGGCCCTCAAAGTACTTATTACCCTTCCAGAGCAGGGTGCGTTCGGCGTCGCTCAACTCGTTGTAGGGCCGGTGAATCGGGAAGTCGAAGCGGATGCCGTTTTTCAGCAGCGGCTTCAGCCACTCACTTTGCTTGTCGGTGCGCCAGGGAGCAATGGCGCCCTCGTACACCGTCATGCTCTTGTCCGGAATTACCAGGTCCTCATCAATGCCCAGCACCGAGCCGAAACCCTCACAGGTCTGGCAGGCACCGTAGGGGTTGTTGAAGGAGAAGAAGTTGACGCTAGGCTCCTCAAACACTACCCCATCCAGCTCAAACCGGTCGGAGAATTGCTTGGTGGTGGGCTCCGTGGCGGTGCTGGTCTGCTCGCTGACCAGTAAGCTGCCGTGGCCCTCGAAGAAGGCGGTTTGCACCGAGTCAGCGAGGCGGAAGGTCAGGTCTTCGTCGCCGGGGATGATGACGGCGCGGTCAATCATGATGAAGACTTCGCCCGTTACTTCAGGCTGGCCTTCGGCAATGAGTTCTTCGATAAAGGCAGTTTCTCCGTTCACTACCACCCGGCTGTAGCCTTTCTGGAGCAGCAAATCCAGCTCCTTGCTCATGGGGCGGCCGTCCTGGGCGGGCTGCAGGGGGGCCAGCAGCATCACGCGGGTATCGGCGGGCAGGCGCATGAGGTAGTCCACCACGTCGGCCACGTTGTCCTTTTTCACCTGCTCGCCGCTCACGGGCGAGTAGGTGCGGCCCACCCGCGCAAACAGCAGCTTCAGGTAGTCGTAGATTTCGGTGCTGGTGCCCACGGTGGAGCGGTTGTTCTTGATGCTGACCTTCTGCTCGATGGCAATGGCCGGCGAAATGCCCCGGATGTAGTC
Organism: Hymenobacter canadensis; assembly: GCF_027359925.1. Lineage (NCBI taxonomy): Bacteria > Pseudomonadati > Bacteroidota > Cytophagia > Cytophagales > Hymenobacteraceae > Hymenobacter > Hymenobacter canadensis. The sequence continues at coordinate 2,952,476 of NZ_CP114767.1, forward strand.
CACGTCGGGCTTGTCCATACGGCCCAGGAACTGGCGGGCGTAGCTGCTGAGGCTCTCCACGTACATGCGCTGGCCCTCGGCGTACAGCGTATCAAAGGCCAGACTCGACTTGCCCGAGCCCGACAGGCCCGTCACGACAATAAACTTGTTGCGCGGAAGCGCCACGCTCAGGTTTTTGAGGTTGTGGACGCGGGCGTTTTTGATGAGGATAAACTCGCGCGGGTCGAGCTGGTCAATGGGGTCGGCCGCGGGGGCGGCTACTTGCAGAGCGGAGTTGTCAGCCATAGAACGGGTAAACAGCCGCCGCCCGGGGTTTGGTTTCCCTGGGTGCGGTTTAGGTCAGGCGAAGGTACGGCGGGGGCGGCTGGATTTACTTTAGATCTAGCAGACATGTACTACTTTTGACTAAACACATTGTGGTAAATAGCTACCTGCTGTCGGCTTGGTTTTCGTCGTTACTTTGCACACCAAAAGCATACTGTTTTACACTATACTACGAAAGAACAGACACTCAACAACATACTAAACAGCAATGATCAGATTGATGCTCATTAGTTCTTTCAGCTTCATTTCATTTATCTGCAACGGGCAGGTAAAAAGCACTGAAAAATATGTAAATATTCATGAAAAATCAAATAACTCAGCATTATTTAAAATGGGCAATGGCACATATTTGGACTTTTATTTAGACAGTAAATTTAAATTTGGCACACATGAATATTATGTAAAAATTAGAAATTATTCTTGGGGAAAAATCGACACTTCATATATTAGAGAAGACAATAACAACTATTATCATTTCAATCGTAAACTTAAAAACGAGTCAATATTATTGCCTAAAAATGTTAAATTAGGTCAAACTTGGTTTGAGGCAGACAATAGCTGGTCGTATAAGATAATCGGGATTGACGAAAAGCTCACGACTCCGGCAAAAAGATACAAAAAATTAGTTGTCGTTGAATGCATCCAGCTCCTTAATAGAGATAAGGAGAAGTTCAAAATGTATCATATGTATTACGCTGAGGGCGTGGGGCTAATTGCAAGTGTTAACAATGGAAATTTAACAAGCTATTTAGTAGAATTGAAAGAAAATGCCAAAATAGGAGATGTAATAGGAAAATAAATCAATGTTACTTGCAGCTTTCTTTTATCTATTTATCTAGACATTTCATGATTAAGCTCCCCGCACTCGCTCGGCTGCGCCGAGTGAGCCCTACGCCTGAGGGGCTATGCCCCGAATCCGGCCGCGCCACCCGCGCAGGTGCACGCAGCACAGCTGCTGAAGCATACATGCCTCACTCGGCACAGCCGAGCGAGTGCGGAAACGGTTGCTCTCTAATCTTGTAAAACACTGCTTTCTGGAATAAACCCCAACTTTTACGCTATTCCTAGAATAATCAATACTCATGGATAACTTCATGCTTGCCTTCATTTTACTAATCGGCTCAGTCTTTCTGTCAAGGACAATCAATGAAAAAGCTACTCAACATCTCAACCAAAATCAGAAGGCTGACTTAGTAGACCTATTCTCGGGTTCTAGGCCCTATACTTTTGGCGCGCTTATCCTTATTCTGCTAGGCTACTTTGCCGGTATAAAATTCAACTTGCTTGATCCATTTCTACTATCAGTGCTTTACTGCATTGCTATGCTGGTATTCATCATCAGCGTTAGCATATCAGCCTACAAGAAACTGGTAGCCAATGATTTTCCCAGCCAGTATATCAAGTCGTACATAACATCCACAGCCGTACGATTCATTGGCATGCTGCTGTTTTTTGTTTTACTGTGGCGTTAGAAATACGCTAGACGGGGCAATTACAGCACCAGCGCGCCTACTTCTTCAGCCCCTTCCCTACCACCCGCTGCCACACCGCATAGCCGGCGGGCGTCATGTGCAGGCTGTCGGATACGTAGAACTGCGGCTGCGGCCGGCCGTTGGGGCCCAGTAGCGGCGTGGCGGTGTCCACGTAGCGCAGGCGCTTCGGGTGAGCGGCCACGTACTCGCGGATGAGGCAGTTGGCTTCCTGCATCTGGGGGTAGAGCGCCCAGCGCGAGGGGCTGGGCTTGATGGCCAGAAACACCAGCGGCACCCTGGGCAGCCGCTGCTGCATCAGTTGCTCAAACGCCAGAAACGACTGAAACACCTCCTGCGGCGTGGCCCCAGCACTGATGTCGTTATCGCCTTCGTAGAGCACCACCTGCCGGGGTTGGTAGGGCACCACCAGCTTCTCGAAGAAGTACAGCGCATCGGGGAAGCGGGAGCCGCCGAAGCCGCGGTTGAGCACCGGGCGGCCGGGGAAATCCTGGCGCAGCGTTTCCCACTTGCGGATGGAGGAGCTGCCGTAGAACAGGATAGGGCGGGCAGGCGGCGGCGTGAGGCTGTCCTGGCGGGCAAAGGCGCGCAGCTCCGGGACCCACTGGGCGGGGTTGAGGGGCGGCACGGCTGCCGACTGGGCCAAGCCACGGCCGGGAGCAGCCAGCAGCAGGCCGGCGGCCACGGCCAGCCAGCGCATCGAATTCAGCATAGACATACAAGAAAGAGGAAGCCGCGTGGTAACTATGTATCCAGTAGTCGGCCCGCACGTACCAAAGGCTGCATCCTCCACTTTCTGCGCTGGCCCGGTACGGCTGGCCGCTTACCCTATGCTCATCGAACTCTTCAACGGCGACGTGACGCTGGAACGGTTTCCCGGCAAGGGCGGCTGGACTTATGCGCCGCTGCCGGCCACGGTGACGGCTCCCAGGTCGTGGTTCAACCAGCTGCGGGTGAGCGGGCAGATTGACGACTTCGCACTCGAAAACGCCAGCCTAATGTCGCTGGGAAAGGGCCGGCTGTTTCTGCCAGTGCGGGCCGAAATCCGCAAGCAGATCGGCAAGCAGGCCGGCGACGTGGTGCGCCTGGTGCTGCTTCAGTCCGAGGGAGACGCGCCCCTGGCGGTATCAGCAGAAGACTTCAGGGAGTGCTTGGCGGAGGTGCCGGGGGCGCTGGCCCGCTATGAGCAGCTGCCCGCCGCCGACCAACAGGCGTGGGTGGCGTGGGTGGCCGCCGCCCCCACCGACGAGCAGAAAGTAGCCCGCGTGGAAACTGCCTGCCAGCGCCTGGCCGCCCACGCCGGCCCGGAACCCTGCCTGCCCCCCGCCTGATGCCGCCACGCACCGGCGCAACTTCCGGGTAGCCGACCGGGTATAGCCAAAGGTATTTAGCACGTTTTCAACCTGTTTTCCTTTCGCCATGCAACGCACCACCCATATTTTTCTTTTCCTGCTTACAGTCCTGCTCAGCAGCTGCGCGCCCTCGGTGGCCGTGCAGCAGCGCCCCGGCACCGACTTCTCGCAGTATAAAACCTACGACTGGGCCACCACCGAGGTGAAATCGGCGGACTCAGCCAACCCAATTTATAAGAGTAGCCTCAACGACCAGCAGATTCAGGGCGCCATCAGCTCGGAGCTGGCCAAGCGCGGCATCCGGCAGGCCCAGGGCTCGGCCAAGCCCGATTTCTACCTGACCTATCACCTCTACATCGAGGAGGCTGAACGCACCGTGACCAACCCGCAGCCAGCCGGTTTTGCCTATCCCTACGCCTTTGCGTACCGGGGCCGGTTCATGCCCATCAACTACGGCTACTTCTACTCGTCGCCGTACTACAACACCGGCACCCGCACCGAAACCTTCACCGAAGGCACCATGATTCTGGACTTTGTGGATGCGCGCAGCAACAATCTGGTCTGGCGCGGCTCAGTAGCCGACGCCGTGGGCAGCCCCGGCCGCGTGGGCGAGAAGTTCTCGGAATCCGCCAAAGACATTCTCGACAAGTTCCCGGTGGAGAAGCTGTAAGAAGCTGTTTGCCGTTGGATAGTAAAACCGAGCCGCGATTTTTCGCGGCTCGGTTTCGTTTTGGCCGGGCCGGAATGTACGCAGGCCGTCATGCTGAGCGAAGCCGAAGCATGACGGCCCTTCACAGGCTTTACTGCACTTGCTCCCCCCGCCCGCGCCGAGGCCGAACGGCGTAGCTTTGCAGAGCGGGCGGAGGTTGCCCGCACACAAGCGGGCGGGTACTTATGAGCTTATTGCAGGTTGCGGGAATATCGGTGCAGGAAACCAGCCACACGGCGCTGCAGGACATCAGCTTTACGCTGCCGGAGGGGCGGCGGCTGGCCATTGCGGGCGAAACCGGAGCCGGCAAAAGCACCTTGCTGCAGGTGATTGCCGGACTGGTGCAGCCCACGGCCGGCACCGTCACGTTCGACGGCCGCCGCGTGCGTGGCCCCCACGACGTGCTGATTCCGGGCCATCCGGGGGTGGCGTATCTGTCGCAGCACTCGGAGTTGCCCCACTCGCTGCGGGTGGAGCAGGTGCTGCGCTACGCCAGCCAGCGGCCGGCCGCAGAGGCCGAGGCCCTGTACGAGCTGTGCCGCATCGGGCACTTGCTGGCGCGCCGCACCGACCAGCTTTCCGGCGGCGAGCGGCAGCGTATTGCGCTGGCCCGGCTGCTACTGGGCGCCCCCCGCCTGCTGCTGCTGGATGAGCCGTTTTCCAACCTCGACCGCGCCCACAAGCAGCAGCTCAAGGCCGTGGTTGAGGACATCGGGGCCGAGCTGGACATCACCTGCATTCTCGTCTCGCACGACCCCACCGACACGCTGGCCTGGGCCGAGGAACTGCTGGTGCTGCAGGCGGGCCGGCTGGTGCAGCAGGGTGCCCCCCGACAGGTGTATCAGCAGCCCGCCAACGAGTACACGGCCGGCCTGTTCGGCGACTACAACCTGCTGACCGGGGCGCTGGCCACGGCGCTGGCGCAGCAGGCGGGCCTGAAACCCCGCCGCAAGCCGCTGCTGGTGCGGCCCGAGGCCCTGCAGCTGCTCCCCTCCGGGCCAGGGCTGGCCGGCACCGTGCGGGCCGTGCGCTTCGTGGGCAGCTACTCGGAGGTGGAAGTGGCCCTGAAAGGCGGCCGCCTGACCGTGAAAACCGCCGCGCCCACCGTAGCGCCCGGCGAGGCAGTGACGGTGGTGGCTTCGGCGGCGTGGTATCTGGGGTAGCGGGCTAGGAAACCCAGGTACTTATTTGGCAGGCAGGCCATACTTTTGGCGGGCACTGCATTTTTAGCCAAGCTATTCCATTCTGTTTTCCATGCTTCTTTCTACCCGATTCCTGCTGCCACTGCTGCTGGCCATGCCGTTGGCCACGTTGGCCCAAACAACCCAAAAAGTAACGGTACCGCTGCCCACAGCCCCTGGCCGTGAAGAGTATGAGGTATTGCCGGGCCCGCCACCCGTGCGGCAAGGCACTTACCGCTACTATGCCGGCCGCAAAGGCAACACGCTCATCCGGCAGGGCTACTATACTGCCAACCAGCCAGACAGCCTCTGGACGGAGTATTATGAGAGCGGCAAACGGCTGATGTCGCAGGGCATCTACCGCCAGGGCCGGAAATTTGGGGAATGGAAATACTACAGCGCCGATGGTACCCCCACGCTACGCTACGACTACAGTGCCGGCCGGATACTGTTTAAGGCGCCTAGCACCATGCGCCACCAACTGGCTTTTCAGCCGGTGGCACAGGGCGCGCCGTTCAGCACCGAGCCACTCTACACGGAAGGCACCGATGCCCTGCTAATTTTTGTGGGCAGGACCCTCCGCTACCCAGCAATGGCGCTACGCAACCGGTTGATGGGTACGGTAACAATCGGCTTCACGATAGACACTGCCGGCAAAACCTCAGGATACCGTGTCGTGAAAGGTCTGGGCATGGGCGCCGACGAAGAGGCTATGCGCGTGGTACAGCTGTTGCCCGGCACCTGGATTCCGGCCTCCGCCAACGGCCAGCCAGTACCGGCCGAATGTCTGGTGCCCGTCACCTTCGCTATTCGCTAGCGCCGCCCCCTAAATGGCACTGGCTGGCGCGGAACGGGCCGGGTTGCGGCTCTGTTTACGACGTTCTTGTTCCGGCGTGCGAGGAGTGTCGGGTTTTGAGAAGTCGAGCATAGTTCAATAGAAATATATAGCAAAGACATAAACTGCCGGCAATAAAAATAGCCGCTATTTCTGATGAAACAGCGGTTATATATCCTTGGCTTGCCTGGGTAAGGCGGGGGCCGCCGTTGGGGCCGGTCTGGCAGCTGGCACGGCCGGGGCAGGCGTACGGGTTCATTTACAAGATTTTGGCAATGCCGGACAATTCTGGCGGACGGCTGTTGAAACTGGATGGGTGCTGCCGCACCTAGTGTCTCACCAATCCCAACTGCTATGAAAAAGCAACCCTTGTTCTCCCTCCTGCTTGCCGGCTTACTGTATATGGGCGGAGCCGGAGCGGCCTCGGCCCAAACTATGGCTTCTCCTGCCGCCCCGGCAACGGCCTCTACCGGCAAGGACCTGGCCGCCAGTGCGGCGCTTTCCCCTGACCACACTACCCTGCTCAAGGCGCTGGGTGCCGCCGGCCTCGCCGACAAGGCCAAGGGTGCTGGGCCATACACGGTGTTTGCCCCCGACAACGCGGCATTCGACAAGCTGCCCGCCGGCACGGTGACCACGCTGCTGCAGCCCACCAACAAAAAGAAGCTGGCCAACCTGCTGTCTTACCACGTGGTATCCGGCAACGTCATGGCTGCCGACCTCAAGGATGGCCAGGTAGTGAAGACGGTGCAGGGCGAGTCGCTGACCGTGGGCGTGCAGGGCGGCACCGTGACCCTCACGGATGCCAAAGGCGGCAAAGCCACCGTCACGAAAGCCGATATCAAGACCACCAACGGCGTGGTGCATTCCATCGATACCGTACTGATGCCCGCCAAGTAAGCGCCGGTAGTCAGGGTAAAAAAGGCCGCCCGATCTGGGCGGCCTTTTTTTGTGGCAAACTCCGCGCAGCATGCGGCGGGGCAGAACTCACAGAAACTGCTGCCGGGGTGGCAGGGAGGTTCGGTAGCGGGACAACCCGCAGCGGCTCGGCCTACAAAGTCATGACCGTGGCGGTGCAACTGACCCGGGCTTAAATAAACTCGATATAGTCGTTCAGCTGCTGCACCAGCCGCTCCCGCTCGGCCTGCTGGGCCGGGTCGGGCAGGGCCAGCAGCGCCTCCCCAGTCGTGGTGAGGCGCGCCTCAATTTCGGGCCAGCAGGGAACGAGCGCACTGGGTTGCTCAAGGCCCAGGAGTTGCAGATCCAGCAGGCGCATAGCCAGGCGGGCCAGAACCCGCAGCAGGTTCCGGTCGGCAGACGGGAACAGACGGTATTCCCGGTCGAGGATGCAGAGGGTGCCGATGGCGAAATCGTGCTCGGTGAGCAGGGGCGTACCGGCGTAGAAACTGAAATCGGTCTGGGCCTGGGCGGCGGGGCTAACCCACGGGCAGGGCTGCTGCTGCAGGTCGCGAAAAATGGTAGTGTCGTGGGTGTACACGGCCGCCGAGCAGATGCAGTCGACGCGGGCCATGCGCTCGGGCAGGGCCAGGCCCACGCTGCCCAGGTACTGCACCTGGGTTTCTTCCACGATGGACATGATGGACATGGGCGCTACAAACGCCCGGGCCGTGAGCACCACCACCGCCTGAAAAATCTGGTGGCGCAACGGCAGGTCCAGGTAGGGCTGAATGGCTTTCAGGCGTTCAGCTTCGTTCGGCGGCAAGGAGGCGGAAGGGTAATTCATGGCGGTGGGAGCAGCAGCGCAATGGTAACGAAACTGCGTAAGTTCAGCTAAGTTAAGCAGTCCTGAGCGGGGCAGGCCACCCAGACCGACGTAATTTCTGTCAACCAACCCAAATCCTGGACGAGAAACATGTGCGGCAGGACGGCCAACCGGTGGCGGCGGCGAGGAAGACGCTACGGCCGGCAGCGCGCCCCCGCTGGCGGAACCTGACAGGGTGCCAGCTACCGGCCCGGGCAAGCGGAAAGCACATCCGCCCACATTAGGCGAAACCCGCGTACTTTGTAGCTACTGCCTTTGCTGCCCTATGCCTGACCTTCCCGCCGCTGCCGGCTTTCCGCGCCTCACCTACCTGCGCATCAAAAACTACCGCGCCCTGCGCGACGTGGAGCTGCGCGACCTGACGCCGCTGACGGTGCTCATCGGCCCCAACGGCAGCGGCAAATCCACGGTGCTCGACGCGCTGGCATTTCTGGCCGAAGCGGTGAGCGGCAACCTGCAACAAGCCTGGGAAAAGCGCAACCGGTTTGCCGGGATGCGTACGCGCGGGCAGGACGGGCCGATTGAGTTTGAGGTGGAGATAGATGCTGCCCCACCATTACAAAGCTTGCGATACAATTTAGCTATTAATGAAGTGGATGGAGAGTGGATACGCGAGGAAGAGTGGTTGAGTCAACGGAAGCTAAACGGCGACAACTATCCTCTATTCAACATCATAAAAAAGGCGGTAGGTAACTTCGTCTCTATAGTTACATATGAAAAATTCACTCCTGATGAGGTAGATAGAGAAAATCAAACTCGAACAGTAGAAGCTATAAATGAGGGTTTCTTTCAAGCCCATAATAATCTTGCACTGCCTGTATTTGCATCCTTCCAAGGTGTGATTCAGCAGCAAGCTGTTCGGGTAATAAATCTTCTCACCTCCTACCGTTACATCCACCTCACCGACGACCACCTGAAAGGCTACTCCGATGCGGGGCCGCGGGAGAAGCTGTCGGCGAATGGGGACAACCTGCCCAACGTGCTGTACTACCTGCACACCAAGCACCCGGAGGCGCTGGCGCACATCAGCGAGAAGCTGCGGCGCTGGGTGCCGGGGTTGGCGGAGGTGGTGCCGGAAATAACCTCGGATGAGCGGCTGCTGCTGCGCTTCCGGGATGCGCCGTTTGAGAAGCCGCTGCCGGCCCAGTACATGTCGGATGGGACGATGCGGCTGGCGGCGCTGCTGACGCTGCTCTATGAGCCTAACGCCACCGGTCTGCTGGGGATTGAGGAGCCGGAAAACGAGCTGCACCCACGCCTGCTGCCGCGCCTGGCCGAGGAGCTCAGCAAAGCCACCGAGACACGGCAGCTGCTGGTGGCTACTCATTCGCCCTTCCTGCTGGATGCGCTGGAACCGGAGCAGGTCTGGATTCTGCACCGGGGCGCTGATGGCTACACCCAGGCCACGCGCACGGCGGATATTCCGCAGGTGAAGGAGCTGGTGGAAGATGGCTCGCCGCTGGGTTACCTCTGGACCAGCAACTTCTTCCGCCTCGGCGACCCGCTGGCTCCCCGCACCTCAGCCGCGCAGTAGTATGCACCTAGAGTTTCTGCTGGAAGAACCTTCCTCGGAGGCGGCGCTGGATATCCTGCTGCCCAAACTGCTGCCACCCGATACCACCTGGCGCTGCTACCCGCACCGCGGCAAAACCGATTTGTTCCAGCGCCTGCCCGGCCGGCTGAAAACCTACGCCCGCCAGCTACCCCACCAGCCGGAGCTGCGGGTCGTCATTCTGATGGATGCCGACACCGATTGCCGACGGCGGAAAGCGGAGCTGGAACAGGTGGTGGCCGACGCGGGCCTGCTGACCAAAACCAGCGCCGCCCCCCACGAGCCGTTTCGCATCATCACGCGGCTGGCCGTGCAGGAGCTGGAAGCGTGGTTTCTCGGCGACCGGGAGGCCATTCAGGCGGCGTATCCGCGCGTCCGGCACCAGCATTTCAGTGGCTTGCCGCACGACCCCGATACTATTGCGGACACCTGGGAAACGCTGTGGCGCGTGTTGCGGGAAGGCAAGTACTACCTGACGGGCAAAGCCAAGGTGGAATGGGCCGAAACCATTGCCCCGCACCTCGACCCGGCCCGCAATACCTCGGCCAGCTTTCAGTATTTCCGCCAAGGGCTGGCGCGGCTGTAGCGGCGCGTATTCGCGTCTCGTCGTTGAACGGCCGGCGCGGCGCCTTACTGCTTGGTCGGCGCGAACGACGCGACGCGAATACGCGCCGCTACACCGGGCGGCAGAACAAACAAACAACGGCCGCCCCTGACAGGAGCGGCCGTTGTTGCACTGCGGGAGAAGCAGGCTTAGAAGGCGGGCACGGCCGGTTTCTCGCTGCGGTGGGCGGTGTCAATCACCTGGCGGGCCGACTGGTAGGCGGTGTAGAAGCGGGGCTCGGGGCGCTGGTAGCGCACCAGGTACTTATCGAGGCGGTTGCGGAGCAGGGCCACGGCGGCGCTCAGGTCGGCGGCAAGAGCCTGAGTGTTGGCTTTGCCGTCGGCGGTGGCGAGGCGGGGGGCCGACTGGCCGGCCTGGAAGGCGGTGAGGGCGGCGGCCAGCTCGGTGAGCTCCTGCTGCGTGACGCCCTGGTCCTGGAGGGCCGTGAGATGGGCGGTGGCCTGGTCGTGGATGTTTTTGGCGATGCGGGCCAGGTCGTTGTCGGGGGCGCGGCGGAGCTGGCGCTCGGTGTAGTCGGCGTCGGTGTGGAGTCGGATGTCCTGTTGCTCGTCGGCGTAGGCGAGCAGGGCGGCGGCTACTTCGGCGGCGCGCTGGGCCAGGTGCAGCTTGGTGGCCTTTTTCACGGCCCCGGCGCTGCGGGGAGCGGCGGCGCTTTGCTGGGTTTCGGCGGTGGGGTCCAGGTCCTGGACCAGGACGGCCAGCTCGGCGCGGGCGGTGCCCAGGGCTTTGTTGGCGGCATAGACCTCGGCGTACTGGTCGAGGACGGCGAGGGTGGCCTGCATCATGGTGAGGCGGGCGCGTTGCTTATCGGTCATAATAAGGTAAGGGTTAAAGTACCTCCAAAAGATAGGCGGTGGCGCGGAGCATCTGCTACGCCGGGCGGCAACTTTTTTCTGCCGGGGTGGCAACGGCCGCTGACCCACTGACAACGCCCGCCGCCCCGGTGGCAACGCCCGCTGCCCGCGTGACAACGGGCGCTGACCAAGTGGCAAGGCCCTCGCCCCCGTGACAATGTCCCCTGACCCGGTGGCACTGCCTGCTGCCCCCGTGACAAGGGCCGCTGCCCAGGTGACAACGCCCAGTGGCGGGCTGACAAGCCGTGCTAACCGGGTGGCATCCGCTGCTAACGGGGGCACAACGCCCTCAGCCCGCCGCCGCAGAGGCTGTAGCAGCGGCGCGGATATGGTCTCCGCATTATGACAGATTTGTATTGTACCTCATCTGCCATACACTAGCGTAAGCAGCCTCAACCTTTGCTCTTTTCCATCTCACTCATACATAAGAACTCTACTGATATACCACACCGTTCTAAAGCTTCAATGTGAATATACCAATCTGTATCTGTTGCATTAACAATAGGTGGGTTTCCTGCGTGAGCAATTGCTAACGCAACGAATTTCCTATCCGACAAATCAAATTTATCTAAGCCTTCATCATCGGGAAAATCACTATAACTTCCATCTTCATTACAGTTCAAGGCAATCGTTTCACAGCGAAGAGGATTTGCGCGGTTTTGCAATACCCATTTCAAAAAAGCATCACCTGGGCCAGGTTGGCCACTGCTACTGAGCTTATTCTGATATTCGCTAATTATATTGAATTCATCATCTAATACTATTATTTGGTTTTGTGTAGCGAGTATCCGTTCAGATGCAGCTAAAACACAAGCTGGTCCAGCTGATGAAACACCATTTGCTGTTAGAGGAACATTTGTATCTATTATATATTTCATTTTTTTAATTTATTTTTTTCGCTTTCTTTCTTTTTGACTCGGCTTGAACCATTGCTGTTGCATCACCCATTACATCACCAAAAAAACCTAAGGGCCAATTCTTTATATTTCCATATTCATCCAATTGCAATGCTGTTAAGCTCGAGCTAGACTCGGTGAACGAAGAAAAATTCAATTTAATTTTACTAGGATCTATTGCTTCTTCGGCAATTCTTCTTTGTAATCTTTGCAATAGATGCTCACTATGACTTTCTAATATAATTTGCAAATTTCTATACTTAATTACATCTATAAATACATCGGCTAACCCAGCCTGTACAGCAGGATGCAAGTGAATTTCTGGCTGCTCTAATATGATTGTTGAGTTAATTGGAACATAGTAGCAAAGCACTAGAACAGGAAGTATCTGAGAAACCCCGAATCCTACATCAGTGATAAAAACATCATGTGCTTCTGGTGTTCTTTGTACTCTAACTTCGTATTCCTTTCGATTTGGAGCGATAGGTTGAACTTTAAAGCTGTGGATTAGCCCTAGTTCTTTCAACCAAAATGCAACACTTTGCTCTACTGTGTAAGTTATGTTTTCGCGTTTGATTTTAGTATCACTACCCCCTTGCCTAGAAGCCAGTAAAGCAGCTACGGCTTTTTCACCTCTTGTTCCAACGTCAGCTGGTTGCTCTCCGGCCCAAACATACAATCTGCTTGGATATTCACGCAATGGTCCTAAATAATAAATACTCTTAAACAACCTTTCAAAAGAGTATATAAGATCCATTGTTCTAAATCCACCAAATTTAGTTGCTTGTGAACTAGAAAAAGGGAAACCATAAAATTTTTCAGGTTCAATAGATTCGATTTTTGAAGATTTATTTTTTCCCTTCTCTAACTCCTTTGATTCAATATAATATTGCAATTTATTGCTTTTAGCTACTCTTGATTTTCTCTTCATTCCAACCTGCCATGATTCTCCCTTAAAAGAAAAGCAGTCGACAAATATCCTGTCTTTTTTTCTTTGTATAGTAGCACTAAAAGTAACATCCTCGAGAGTTACTTTAATATTTTTGCCGTCAAATCTTCCATAATCAACCCTTTGAAAGGGCCACTGCATACTAAACTCAATTATCCCTGGGTCAGCATGTGCATGTATAACATCATATAGTGTTCCCAAGTCAATATAAGAATTGTCTCCTCCTAAATTAAGTATCCTAGAACGATCTGACGACTCTATAGTCTGTTTTAACATTAGTATAAATTGCAATATACTGGTTTTGCCTGATGAATTTGTGCCAAAAAAGCCAGTTAGCGAACCTAACTCTATCGTGCCAGTGTCCTGCCAAGACTTGAAATGCTGGATTCTGATGTTATTGATCATCAATTGAGTATTTGAAGTTTTGGTAAAATTAGATAACTCCCACCGTTTCCTCACTCACCAGCTCGTTCAGGATGCGCTTGGCGGCCTGGACGCTTTTCACGTCCTCGAAGGAGATGATGAGCTGTTCTTTGCGCTCCTTCATGGAGGCGGAGCGCGGGTGGGTCTGCACGTAGCTGAGGATGTTGCCGAAGGTAGCGCCCTGGAAGTAGGGCTCGTTGTTGGTGGCCGGGATGAAGCCTTTGAGCAGGTTCTTCTTGAGCGTGAGCTTCTCGAACCCGGTCTGGCAGGCCAGCCAGCGCAGGCGCACGATGTCGGCGAGCTGCTCCACCTCCTCGGGCAGCGGCCCGAAACGGTCCACGATGCCGGTAAGCAGCTTGCGCAGCTCCTCGGCGTTTTTGGCCCGATCGAGCTTGCTGTAGAGCTGCAGGCGCTCCGAGACGCTGCTCACGTAGCGGTCCGGAATGAGCACCTGCAGGTCGGTTTCGATGTTGCACTCCTTGGGGCCGCTGGTGCCGGCGGCCTGCTGGAGGCGCTGGGTGGGGTCGCCGAGGAACAGGTCGCGGAACTCGGTTTCCTTGAGCTCCTGCACGGCCTCGTCGAGAATCTGGTGGTAGGTTTCAAAGCCCAGGTCGTTGATGAAGCCCGACTGCTCGCCGCCCAGCAGGTTGCCCGCGCCCCGGATGTCCAGGTCGCGCATGGCCACGTTGAAGCCCGCGCCCAGGTCCGAGAATTCTTCGAGGGTACTCAGGCGCTTGCGGGCATCGGAGGGCAGGCCGGCCACTGGGGGCGTGAGCAGGTAGCAGTAGGCCTTTTTGTTGGAGCGGCCCACGCGGCCCCGCATCTGGTGCAGGTCGGAGAGGCCGTGCATGTGGGCCCGGTTGATGAGGATGGTGTTGGCGTTGGCAATGTCGAGGCCCGACTCGATGAGGGTGGTGGCCACCAGCACGTCGTAGTCGCCGTCCACGAACTTCATCATGCGCTTTTCCAGCAGGTCGCCGTCCATCTGGCCGTGCACGTAGGTCACGCGGGCATCGGGCACGAGGCGCAGAATCATGCTGGCCTGCTCCTCAATGTCCTTCACGCGGTTGTGCACGAAAAACACCTGCCCGCCCCGCTTCAGCTCCCGCGAAATGGTGTCGCGAATCAGCAGCTCATCGAATACGTGTAACTCGGTCTGCACCGGCTGGCGGTTGGGCGGGGGCGTAGCAATCACGCTCAGGTCGCGGGCCCCCATCAGCGAGAAGTGCAGGGTACGCGGAATGGGCGTGGCCGACAGCGTGAGCGTGTCCACGTTCACCTTGATTTCCTTGAGCTTGTCCTTGGTTTTCACCCCGAACTTCTGCTCCTCGTCAATCACCAGCAAACCCAGGTCCTTGAACTGCACGTCCTTGTTGGTGAGGCGGTGGGTGCCGATGAGGATGTCGGTTTTGCCCTCTGCCACGCGGCCCAGGGTTTCCTTGATTTGCTTGGTGCTCTTGAAGCGGTTGACGTACTCCACCGTCACGGGCAGGTTGCCGAGCCGCTCGCGGAACGTTTTGTAGTGCTGCATGGCCAGAATGGTGGTGGGCACCAGAATGGCCACCTGCTTGCCATCGGCCACCGACTTGAAGGCGGCCCGGATGGCAATTTCCGTCTTGCCGAAGCCCACGTCGCCGCAGATCAGGCGGTCCATGGGGTGGGGCAGCTCCATGTCGCGCTTCACGTCCTCGGTGGCCTTGGCCTGGTCGGGCGTGTCCTCGTAGAGGAAGCTCGATTCCAGCTCGGCCTGCATGAAGGAGTCGTGGGCAAAGGCGTGGCCGGGCGCGGTTTTGCGCTTGGCGTACAGCCGGATCAGCTCGGCCGCAATGTCCTTCACTTTCTTCTTAACCGACTTTTTCTTGTTTTCCCACTCCGGCGAGCCCAGCTTGCTCATGGTGGGCGGCGTGCCCTCGGCCCCGCTGTACTTGGCAATCTTGTGCAGGGCGTGGATGCTGACGGTCAGCACGTCGTCGTCGCGGTACACCAGCCGGATGGCTTCCTGCAGCCGGTCGTTGATTTCCACCTGGGTGAGGCCGGCAAAGCGGGCAATGCCGTAGTCCTGGTGCACCACGTAGTCGCCGGGCACGAGGGTGCGCAGCTCTTTCAGCGTGAGGGCCTTTTTCTTGCTGAACTTCCGCGCCTCCTGGGCCCGGTAGAACCGCTCGAACAGCTGGTGGTCGGTGTAGACGATGAGCCGCAGCGTCTCGTCGATGAAGCCTTCGCGCAAACCCAGCAGCAGGTGCTGAAACTGCACGTTGTTGTCCAGCTCGTCGAAGATGGTGCGCAGACGGTCGGCCTGGCGCACCTGCTCGGCGGCAATGATGTTGGTGTAGCCCTTGGCCTGGTTGTCGTGCAGATTCTTCACGATGCGGTTGAAGTCCTTGCCGAAGCTGGGCTGGGGCTTGGCGCTGAACTGGAACTCCTCGGCGCCGGTCTTGAAGTGAAACCGTTTGCCGAACTCCACCACCGCAAACCCTTCCAGCAGCTTGCGCAGCGTCTTGGCCGACTCAAACAAATCGGCCGGCTTGCTCACTACCTGGGTACCGCCCGCCACCGCCAGCAGCTCCTGGAAGCCCGCCTCGGCCTTGTCGAAATACTCGTCCACCACGTCGAGGGTCTGGCGCACGTCCTTGGCCCACACGGCGGTGTTCTTCGGAATGAACTCCAGAAACGCCTCCCGCGTCTCCTGCAGTAGCTTGGTCTGCACGTTCGGGATGATGCTCACCTGCTGCCGCTTCTCCACCGACAGCTGCGTCTCAGGGTCAAACGTCCGAATCGTCTCCACCTCATCCCCGAACAGCTCGATGCGGTACGGCAGCTCGTTGGCGTACGAGAAAATATCCACGATGCCGCCGCGCACGGCAAACTGGCCGGCCTCGTACACAAAGTCGCTCCGCTCGAAGTCGTACTCCGCCAGCATCTCACTCACGAAGTTCACGTCCAGCTTGTCGCCCACCTTGATGACGAAGGTATTGGCGACCAGGCTTTTCTTGTTGATAACCTTTTCGAACAGGGCTTCGGGATAGGTGACGATGAGCACGCCAGCCGTTTCCTTGGCGCTGGCCTTGCCGCGCTTCTTGCCTTTGGGCTGGCCGTCGGTTTCCACTGCGTCGGCTGCGTCGTCGGCTTCCTGCTCGGCAGTAGTTTTCGGCCCGCGGTGGCTATTGAGCTTGTTCAGCACCTCGGCCCGCATCAGCACGTTAGCATTTTCCGTCTCGTCGAAGCTGTAGGGGCGCTTGTAGGAGGTCGGAAACAGCAAAGGCTCTTCCTCGGGGACTAGGTGCTGGAGGTCGGCCAGGAAGTAGGCGGCCTCGTCCCGGTCGTGCAGAATGAACAGGTGGTGCTGGTCGGGATACTCCTGGTGCACGGCGGCGGCCAGCACGGCATCCTGGGAGCCCACCAGCCCGCGCAGATGCAGGCGCACGGGCGCTTCAGCCTTGTCGGCGGGCCGCAGCGAGTGGCGGGTGGCCGGATTCAGGCGCGCGCCCAGCGTCATGCCGGTGGGGTCGAGGGCGTAGAGCTTCAGTAAATCGGTAACCTTCAAAACGGAGTTCGGCTAGGGAGGAGGCAAAGGTAGAAGCCCGGCCGAATGAGAATCCGGTCGGGCGAAGCAGGCTGACAGGCGCCCGCGGGGCGCGCTATCCAATACCGCCGCGCGGCCCCGAAAGTTTCCGCCGGACTTGCTCCCCGGTGCCGTATCTTCCGGGTTCATGCAGTTAAGCAGCCCGGGGGGGCAGAGGGCAATGGCAGATACGCATAACCAACCAGGCAGCGACGAGTGGGACAACCTGCTGCACCACCTTCGTCAGGTGCGCCAGCAGGTGCAGGAGCAGGGCCCTTTGCCCGAGCAGGCCAAGGCCGAAGTCACCGATGCCTTCCGGCGCGGCCTGGCCCTGCTGGAAACGCAGGTGCAGGATATCCGCGGCAACTTGAAGGGCAGTGCCGGCAAGTGGTAAGCTGAAAGTATATAGCCTACCCTGCTTGCAGCCGCTTTCCTGGCACACTGGCGGTGAGCAGCCGCGGCTATTGTTGCACCTTTGCGGGCAGTTTTCGCCCTTTATAGTTTATTTTCTTTGCGCGGTTCTTCTCACCTGGCTATTGGCCTCATCACCGGCGTTGCCGTTGCGGGGCTGGTGCCCGGCATCCCCTTCTCCCCTGCCGGTATTGCGCTGGCGGGCTTCTCGGCCCTCGCCCCCGACCTCGACCATCCCAGCTCCCGCCTGAGCAAGCGGCTGGGCTTCGCGCAGGCCTATGTGCGCTGGGCCTTTGTGGCGGTGGCGCTGCTACTGGCCGCCTACACCCACTTCCAGCTCCCCATCGGCCCCGACCGGCGCATGGGCTTCACGGCGGCGCTGGCCTTCGGCCTTATCGGGGCGGCCATGCAGGGCGACTCCACCCGACGGCTGGCGCTGCTGTTCACGGGCCTGTGCACGGTGGTGGCGGGCCTGTATACCGAATTTCTGTGGCTGAGTATGCTGGGCTGCTTCGTAGCCATTGCGCCGTTCACCAGCCACCGGTCTTGGACGCATACGCTCTGGGCCGCCGGCCTCTGGACCTACATCGGGCACTTGGCCAACCAGAGCCTGGGCTGGCACGGCGTGGCGCTGTTTGCCGGCGGCGGCTACGTGTCGCACCTGCTGGCCGACAGCCTCACCAAGGCCGGCGTAAAGTGGCTGATGCCGCTGCTGGACGTGTCGTTTAAAATTCCCCTGATCCGCACCGGCTCCCCCAGCGGCAATATGCTGGAAGTAGCAATCTGCGTGGGGTATGCCATGCTGATTCTGGGTCTGGTAGCGGGCCGAATTGAATTTTAAGCATAAAACTCTGCCCTTACCCGCATCCCCATAGTTTCACTGCCTGCTACAGGCTGCCTGATGGGTATGGGCAGCCTGCGTGCAATCAGGGCCTTTGAGCCCACCGATTTTTGGCTTGCGCAACTCGCTTGTAAGCACAACAGTAGCCGCGGCGGCGGCACACCCCGCGCTGCCTGGTTCATGCAAACTTCACTTAAAAGTCAATAATCTGCAGCCTATTGGCGCAGTAAGCGTACTTAGCAATGAGCGTGCAGGCGGATTGTTCGATTACGTAATATAATTCCGACGGGTAATATTCGCTTTTACTAGATTAGCGCTGAAATGCACTTTGCACATATGATCATTTGTTCAGAAACAGACTTATGTAAAATATATTTTATTTAATATTACAGTCGCTTTTCTTGTAGGCATCGACGGTAGCCAGCACCTGCTGCTACCCGACATATATGGCACGGAGTAGCGGGGAGTTGCGGAGCGGGACAGTAAATCGGTGTCAGAAAAAAAGATTCGCTTTGGTTGAACTGGCATTTCCTCCTGTTTGGCTTGTAATCCTGAGCAGGCACCGAATATAGTCTATCACGCAGGCAGCTAAAACGATGGGTGTTGTATATTTGGCATCAGACTATACCAGCAATGGTCATGGCTGAAACAGAATAACCGCCCCCATACCCCCTACACACACCTTTTTAACTTACCCTTCAACACTTTTTTGTATGAACCAGATTAATAGCCCTCTGATTAGGGTCGGCGTCTTTTATGACGGCAATTATTTCCTGAAGATTAGCGACTACTACTACTTCCAGCATGAGCGCAAGGCCCGGATTAGCCTGGAAGGCTTGCATGAGTTTATCCGCCATCAAGTAGCAGAAGAGGAAGATGTAGACGTGCGCCTGAGCCGCATCATTGACGCTCACTTCTTCCGCGGCCGGCTATCGGCGACGGAAGCACGCGACAAGGACCGCCTGTTCCATGACCGGCTGCTCGACGATATCCTGATGAACATGAGCATCGCCACCCACTACATGCCCCTGAAAACGCGCGACGGCCGTCTGCAGGAAAAAGGCATTGATGTGTGGCTGAGCCTGGAAGCGCTGGAGCTGGCGCTGCACAAGAGCTACGACGTAGTGGTGCTGATTGCCGGCGACTCGGACTACGTGCCGCTCATCAAGAAGCTCAACACTATTGGCACGCGGGTGATGCTGCTCAACTGGGACTTCAAGTACGTGGATTTCAAGGGTGAAGCCCGCGTTACGCGCGCATCGCAGCACTTGCTGGAGCAGGCCACCTACCCGGTACAGATGCACGAAATCATCGACCAGGGCCTGGTAGATGCCGACGAGCTGATTGAAACCATGTTTGTGAACACCCCGGAGCCTACGCCATATCCGGCCACCGCCAAGCCAGTGCGTCCCACAGGCCCCACGGCTGCTGGTCCGGTAGGCACCATTGGCATCAGCACCATCAAGAACCTGAAAAACGGATTCGGTTTCGTGGTGATGCCGCCGAACAACCTGTTCTTCAGCTACGCCGATATGGCCGAAGGCGACTTCAACGAGCTGCGCGAAGGCGACTGGGTGGAGTTCACGGTGGGCCGCAACCACCGCGACGAGGACTGCGCCCGCAACGTGCGTAAAGTAGCCGCTCCGGCCATGGAGGAAGGCGACGAGTACGACGACGAGGAGCAGCCCGAGCACGAGTCGGCCGATTCGTCGGAGCACCTGTAAGCCCTCCGACAGTCTTTAGTATCTGTCAGCTACTTAAAAGCCGCCAGCCGCTCCATCGAGCAGCTGGCGGCTTTTTTTTCGGTATTAAGCACTGAGTATTGAGTGCCGGATAGCTGGTACTCAATACTCCCGTGGCTCATCTATTCCTGCGGTTCAGCATCGGGGAAGAGCAGGCGGTGGAAGTCGCGCTTGTCGGCGGGGTAGCGGTTGAAGGTGCCCATGCCGCGCGCTACCACCAGGCCGCCGTCGCGGCCGGGGCACTCGATGGTGGCACTACTGACGAGCAGGGTTTTGCCGGCGTGCTCCACCCGGGCCCGGGCTACCAGCGCATCGTGCAGGCGCACCGGGTGCAGGTAGTTGATCTTGAACTCCACCGTCGACACCAGCTCGCCGGCCGTGAAAGCCAGCGACAGGGCTGCGGCGCCCAAGGCCGCATCCATCAGCCCGGCCAGCACGCCCCCGTGGCAGGTGCCCGGCGACGACAGATGCTCCTCGCGGATGGTCATGCGGTACTCCGCGTCGCCGGGGCTGTGCACGGTCAGGGTCATGCCGTTTGTAAGGCCGTAGGTGTTTATCTGGTTGTAGATGGCCACGAGCGTGGCCACATTGGGGAGCTGTTCCATGGAGAGAAGCGGGGCGGGTAGAAGGGCGGGCAGTACAGGCAGCCTGCCGGGCAATATACGCCGCTGCCCTTTTCTGCCCGCCCGCCGCGCTGCGCTGCTTGCTCAGGCAGCCGGCGGGGCCAAGTCTTTGTGCATCAGAAAGTGCGCCACGGTACCGAACAGCGTGTGCGACGGCGCCTGCACTGTGTAGCCGAGCCGGGTGTAGAAGGGCACGGCTGCCTCGCGGGCGTGCAGCACCATGCGGCAGTAGTGGTGCTGCCGGGCGGCAGCCTCTAAGTGGTGCAGCAGCTGCCGGCCCACGCCCTGGCCCTGCTGCCCCGGCGCCACGGCCATAAAGCGCACCTGCCCCGTGGCCGGGCCGGCAGCCTGCAGCATGGCCACCCCGGCCGCCTGGCCGCTGTCGTCCAGGGCCAGGGCGTGCACGGTGGTGGGCAGGGTATCTTCCGGCACGCGCTCCGAGCCTTCGGGCTGCTGCCAGGGCTGGCGCAGCACCGCGTAGCGGAGGCGGTAGTAGGCGGCCCAGTGGGCGGGGGTTTGGGGTGTCAGCAGGAGCATGTTGGCGGGGTGGCGGGCAGGAGCTGGCGCAAGGATACTCAAAAACGGGAGCCCGCCAATCAGCCCTCCCTTCTTACCTTTACGGCCCGCGCCAACCACCGCGCCGGTTTGGCGTACTGCCTTTCACTTCCTTCTTTTCTTCTCCCCATGGCATCCTTCGATATCGTCAGCAAAGTAGACCCGCAAACCCTGGAAAACGCCGTGAATACGGCGCAGAAAGAACTGCAGACCCGGTACGACCTCCGCGACACCAAAGGCGGTATTGAGCTCAACAAGAAAGAAAACACCATCCTGCTCAGTTCCGAAAACTCCATGCGTGTGAAAGCACTGGAAGATATTCTGCTGGGCCGCGTGGTGAAGCAGGGCATCGACGGCACGGCCCTCGACTTTTCGGCTGAGGAGCAAGCCAGCGGCCAGCTCATCAAGAAAACCATCAAGGTGCGCGCCGGCCTCGACAAAGAAGTGGGCCGCAAAATCAGCAAGGCCATCAAGGATGCCAAGCTGAAAGTGGATGTGCAGATGCAGGACGACCAGATGCGCGTAACAGCCAAGAAAATCGACGACCTGCAGGGCGTAATTGCGCTGCTGCGCCAGAGCTCCGCCGACATCGGCCAGCCGCTCCAATTCGTGAACATGAAAAGCTAACTGATGCGCTGATTTTTGATGTGTTGATGTGCTGCACCGGCACATCAATACATCGAAAATCCGCACATCAGCCATCAACATATCGGCACATCACCCAATCAGCACATCACCTGATGCATTTCGACTTCTCGGTTTTCTCCAACCCACAAACCTGGGTCAGCTTGCTTACGCTGACGTTTATGGAAATTGTGTTGGGCATTGACAACATCATCTTCATCTCCATCATTGTCAACCGGCTGCCGCGCGAGCAACAGAAGCGGGGCCGCAGCATCGGGCTGCTGCTGGCGCTGCTGTGCCGCATTGGGCTGCTGCTAAGCATCAGCTGGATTGTGGGGCTGAAAGCCTCCCTGTTTACCGTCAATCTGCCCTGGATGACGGAGCCGTTCGGCGTGACCGGGCGCGACCTGATTCTGCTGGCCGGCGGCCTGTTCCTGATCGGGAAGAGTACCACCGAAATCCACACCAAGCTGCAGGGCGAGGAAGAGGAAACCGAAGCCGGCAAGGCAGGCGTCTCATTCGGCAGCGTGATTTTCCAAATCATCCTCATCGACATCGTGTTCAGCTTCGACTCCATCCTGACAGCCGTGGGCCTCGTGGATAACGTGCTGATCATGATTCTGGCCGTGATTCTGTCGATGGCAGTGATGCTGGTTTTCTCGGGTGTGGTGGCCGATTTCGTGAACCGTAACCCTACCATCAAGATGCTGGCCCTTTCCTTCCTGATTATGATTGGGGTGATGCTGGTGATGGAAGCATTCCACAAGGAAATCGAGAAAGGCTACGTGTACTTCGCCATGTTCTTCTCGCTGATTGTAGAGGTGCTCAACATGCGCCTGCGCAAGAAAACCGAGCCGGTCCACCTGCGCGACTCGCAGTACGACTAACGCCAGAACCACCCAGCGCAAAAGCGCCCGCAACTGTAGTTGCGGGCGCTTTTTTTGTGGATTACTCAGCTACGAAGCAGTAGGTAGAGGTGAATGACACCCAGTGTTATGGCCATAGCCGCTGTATCAACAATGCGGCGATTTCCGGGAGGTGGCCAGCAGCCTATTGCCGCAACTACAGCCATAGTTGCCGGAAGAAAAAGCAAATCATAAAACGTGTCGATAAAGATCCGACGGTCGGGGTCGGCGTTACCGGCCGGCCAAATAATGCGCGCCTGCTTAAATAGCGCGCTACATTCTACATCAATCATTTCCCCTTCACGCAGCATATTCTGATCGAGGCGGAAATTCAGATCGGGAGTTTCGATGCGTACATATGAATCCAGGGTACCTCCTTTGCCCCGAACAACGTGCTCTGTTACACGCCGCACCTCTTGATCTACATACTTGGTATTCCACTGCGAATCCAGCAGTAGCAACAGCGCACACAGTAACAGAGCCCAATTTACACGCCGGGCCCAAGGCATATAGCGCGCATATTGTGCCGGATACGATGCCTGCACACGTGCGGCGGCTTCTGCTTTGCTAAGAGGCCTGCGTCGAAATCCGCGCCGACGCATGGCTGGGTCGGGGTGAGACTCAAAGGCAGCTTCCGGCGCTGGGTCTGGCTGTTGCAGGCGGGCCAGGGCCGCGTCATACGCCGCGCGGCGGGCAGGGTCGCTGAGCGTTTCGTACGCCTCGTTGATGGCCAGATAACGGCGGTGCTGCGCGGGGTCGGGGGTACGGTCGGGGTGGGTGCTCAGCACAAGGCGGCGGTAGGCCCGCCGAATGTCTTCGGGCGACGCCTGCGTACTCAGCTCCAATACGGCGTAGTAGCTCACTGGCTGGCGCTCAGTTCAGCCACAGCGGCGGCCTGGTCCTGCACCCGGCGGGTAGCCAGCTCCAGCAGGCGGCGGTTCAGCTCGGGGCGTTGCGGGCGGTAGTAGCTCAGCTCGGCCGCCGTAAACAGGCCGCACACCAGCCCGATGACGGTGTAGCGCAGTTTGGTATTGCGGGAAAGCAGCTCGGCCAATAGCCGCTCCTGCTCTGTAGCAGACGCCGCGGCCAACGCTATGTGATGGTCGCGCACAAAATCGGCGACTACGGCCAGCAGCACGTCGTTCTGCAGTTTCAGCAGCGGGCGCAGGGTGTGGTGCAGAAAGTCGGCAACAGTGGCGTCGCCGGAGGCGGGCAGCAGCTGCGGCAACTGGGGGCGCAGGGCCAACAGCGCGGCATCGGGCCGGGCCGGGGAAGCAGAATCAGGTAGCATCAGGGCGAGAGGAAAAGGAGGTAGAAAGCAGCAACAAAAAACCCGCCCGACTAGCTGCCGGGCGGGTTCTTTATTTGGGGCATCCGGCAACACAAACTACCGCAGAGGCGGCGTTTGTGCGTGCCATTAGTGCTGCACCGATACTTTCTTGGTGATGGTGCCTTCGGAAGTCGTGACGCGTACTACATAGACGCCATTGGCCAGCTCGGCCGTGTTCACCTGCACACCGTTCTGCTGCAGCGAGGCGGCCGAAACCGACTGCGTGCGTACCACCTGGCCCATCAGGGTCAGCAGCTGCACCGACACGGCGGTTTTGCTGCTCACCTGCGTGCGTACCAATACCTGGTCGCGGGCGGGGTTTGGATATACTTCCAGCATCTGCTCGCTCAAACGCTTGCTGGTGCTCAAAGCAGGTGGGGTAGCAAAACCAGCCGTGTTGTCGGTGGTGCTGGTAGATAGACCCTGGATGGCGTTGAAACCCATGCCGCGGCGGGCAAATACCTGCCAGATCAGGGCAGAGTTGGCGGCACCGTTCAGTACGGAGTCAGCTTTCAGAATGGCATTGCGGCCGTCGAGGAAGCCCGGGCCGCAAGGCTGCAGCTTGAGGCCTTCCACCACGAGGCGCATGGCGATGTTGTTGCCCCCGGTGCTGGCTGTCAGGTCGGCATTGTAGCCATGTCGGCCGATCAAAGCCCAGTTCAGGTCCCATAGTGCGGTGCACCACACGTAGCCGATTGCGTGCTGCTGGCCAGTCGTGGCGCCATAGCCCGTCGTACCAATCAGCGCGTACGTCGACGGATTGATGCTCATGTCGGTGCTATAGCGAGTGGGGCGAATGCCAGCGCCCGTGGTTGGCTCCGATGAAGCATAGGTACCAATACCGCGTCCTGTGGTGCCTACGTCGCCCACCTTGGTGGTCAGCCAAAGACCGAAGAAGTCGCTCCAGCCTTCACCCATTTGCTCAGCATTGCCGAGGCAGCTGGAGTTGAGGCGGCCGCCGGTGAGGCGGTTGGAGATGCCGTGGCCGTATTCGTGGGCAATGATGCCGTTGTCGAAGTCACCGTCGCGGCGGGCCGAGGAGCCGGCCGTGATGGTCACTGTCTGGCCGGCGTCAAGAGCCGCTTTCAGGCGGGTGCCTTCGTTGAAGCTGATGAACACCGAAGGAATACGTACCCCAACGGTATCCGGCGCCGCACCGCCCATGCTTATCAGGTTGGGTGCATTTGGAATGCTGTCCATCATGATAACCATGCGGGCGCCGGCATCCTGGGCATTTTTGATCTTGATACCGAAGCTGCACTTGCCCCGACGGATCAAAGCAATGTTGCCGCTCACTGCGGCGGCGTTCACAAACGTAGTGTTGCAGCCACGCGTTGGCTGAGCAGAACCGTCGTTCACCGCAACCAGGTTGCCGGTAACGGGGCCTACCCGATCCAACTTCCGGCCGAAAGTACCTTCGAGGGCAGTTAGCGGGCCAGCCAGCGTAGCGGGGGCCGTCACGCGAACCTGCGTCTCACCCGTCCATTCGTACATCTGCATCCGGGGAGCAAATCCATCGTTGGGCGTCGAGAAGTTGGCATTGTTGCGGTTAGGCGTGGGCAGGCCCGCACCGTCCTGGGCCTGGGCCTGTACGGGGTCATTGCCGCCTGGCGTAACCACGCCGCCGGTGCTGGTGTAGTTCTTAAACTGGAAGTTACCGGCAACCTCCGTGAAGCCTTTGGTGGCCAGCACATCGTGCACGATGTTGCTCCAGTAAAATAGGTTGGTTACTGCGGCCTCTTTGTAGGCATCTGGCTGCAGCGTCTGGTCGAAGGGGAAGTCGAAAATCTGAGTGGCGCCGCCTTCCGGGCTGGTGCCCTTCTTGTAAA
Organism: Hymenobacter canadensis; assembly: GCF_027359925.1. Classification (NCBI taxonomy): domain Bacteria; kingdom Pseudomonadati; phylum Bacteroidota; class Cytophagia; order Cytophagales; family Hymenobacteraceae; genus Hymenobacter; species Hymenobacter canadensis. The sequence goes on from NZ_CP114767.1 coordinate 2,977,871, forward strand.
CATTGGTGTTGTCGCGGTCCAGGTAGGCATACACGTTGTTGCCTTTGGCGTTGGTGGAGTCAGCGCCGGCCACGCCATTCACGTCGTGCCAGCCAAACGGCGAAAACGCCGCGTCGGCGGGATTTACCACCAGCTGGCGTGGGCCGTGGCTGGGGCTTTCGATGGTGAGCGGGATGACGTTGTAGGAGTTGGGAGCCGTCACCTTATTGGCGGTGGTAGCAGGAGCCAACACCTGCGACCAGCTACGCGAAGCCAATGCCTGCTGGGTCATATCAGCAAACGATACCGGCTCTGAGATACTATAGTCGTAGCGGTCGAGCAGAGCACCGGTCTGGGCGTCTACGCGCACGTTCCAGTAATGCTCCCCGTCGAGTGGGGCCAGCGTTACGTCCCAGGCCAGCGTCAGCTCGCCGTTAGCCGTGGGCTGGTACATGAGCTTCACCGGAATCTTCTCCAGCGAGATACCGGCATTGTTGAACGTCATGCCTTCGGCCGGCTGGCCGGCTATTTCCAGGTTCAGCGAACGGGGAGCGGGCATGTTCAGGGCTCGGGCAGCGGCGGCTACGGCCTGCGCCGGCGTGAGCGAAGGAGCCGTAGTGCGCGCTTTGGCAGCGGTGCCCGCCACAAAGTTCTGGTGCAGGGCCACCACCTTGCCGTTGCCGGCTACGGTTACGTTGGCCACGGCGCCTACCACCTCAATTCCCTGGTAGCGCTGGCGCAGATACACGTGGGTGAGGCCGGTGCTGGCGTCGGTGTAGTTGCTGGTTACGGCCGGGCTGGCCAAATCCTGCTCGCTCAAGCCCTGACGGGCGGCAGTGGTGCTCAGCGCAGCCAGCGCCCGGCTAAGAGGCGCTTGTTGGGCAGCAGCCAGACCCGGAATGGCCAGCATAGCAGCCACCGCCAGAGCGCGGGTGCCTGGCAAAGTAAACGTTTGTTTCATCTGGTTGGGGGGGTAGAGATGAATGATAGGTGAGGCGGTTGAATGAAAAAGTCGTCGAAAAATCGATGACTCGTTTCAAATCTACACAGGAAATCGGATTTTTTTTGCTGATCTGCTGCTACTGCCTCCAATTTATACTTCCCGTGGCCGTGCTGCTGCCCTGACCCAATCTATCATCTATCATATTGCATATTAGCCATATTCATCCGGCTGATAAACTCCCACAGCACCACCCCGGCCGCCACGCTCACGTTCAGGCTGTGCTTGGTGCCGAACTGCGGAATCTCCACGGCCGCGTCGCACAAAGCCAGCACTTCGTCGTCCACCCCAAATACTTCGTTGCCCATGATCAGGGCGTAGGGCTGGCCGGCTTCTACCCGGAACTCGGGCAGGGGCACGCTGCCGGTGGTCTGCTCTACGGCAATCAGCTGGTAGCCGGCAGCCTTCAGCTGCTGCAGCGCCTCCACGGTGGTGGGGGCGTATTCCCAGGCCACCGACTCGGTGGAGCCCAGGGCCGTTTTGGTGATTTCGCGCTGGGGCGGGCGGCCCGTAATGCCACAGAGCCAGATTTTCTCCACCGCAAAGGCATCGGCTGTGCGGAAGGCCGCGCCCACGTTGTGGAGGCTGCGCACGTTGTCGAGCACTAGGGTGAGGGGGAATTTTCGCGTATTTTTGAAGTCTGCCACCGTCAGCCGGTTCAGCTCTTCCATCGAGAGTTTGCGCATGAAAATGTAGCATAAGCTTCAGCTTGTGCCGCCGGCCAGTATCTGGGCCGCGACGGAGCTAAAACGCCGTTGTATTCGTTCTGACGGGCGCAAGCTAAAGCTTACGCTACATTTCCCCGTGAAAACCAAATCCGCCGACCCCAACAAAAAGCCCATCCGCACGCACGGCACGCTGGGGCCCGCCCCCGTGGTGGATACGCCGCTGATGCGCCAGTACTACGAGCTCAAGCAGGCCCACCCCGGCGCCGTGCTGCTGTTCCGGGTGGGCGACTTCTACGAAACCTTCGGCGAGGATGCCGTCACGGCTTCGCGCATTCTCGATATCACGCTCACCAAGCGCGGGGCGGGCACGGCCTCCGAAACCCCGCTGGCCGGCTTCCCGCACCACTCCCTCGATACCTACCTGCCCAAGCTGGTGCGCGCCGGCCAGCGCGTAGCCATCTGCGACCAGCTCGAAGACCCCAAGCTGGCCAAGGGCCTCGTCAAGCGCGGCATCACGGAGCTCGTCACGCCCGGGGTGAGCCTGCACGACAACGTGCTAGAGCGCCGTTCGAATAACTATCTCTGCGCCGTGCATTTCGGCAAGCACGAAGCCGGCGTGAGCTTCCTCGACATCAGCACCGGCGAGTTTCTGGTGGCCCAGGGCACTATCGACTACCTGGGCAAGCTGCTCCAGAACTTCCAGCCCGCCGAGGTGCTGTTCTGCAAGAAAAGCCGCCGCGAGTTCGAAGACCATTTCGGCCCCGACTACTGCCACTTTGCGCTGGAGGAATGGGTGTTCGGCTTCGACTACGGCCACGACCTGCTCACCCGCCACTTCAACACCACCTCGCTGAAAGGCTTCGGTATCGACGGGCTGCGCGAGGGCATCACGGCCGCCGGTTGCATCCTGCACTACTTGGCCGAAACCAAGCACACCGATGTGGGCCACATCGGTAGCATCGGGCGGCTGGAGGAAGATAAATACGTGTGGCTCGACCGGTTTACGGTGCGCAACCTGGAGCTGGTGCAGGCCCAGCACCCCGGCGGCGTGCCCCTCATCGACATCCTCGACCAGACCGTGACGCCCATGGGCGCGCGCCTGCTGCGCAAGTGGGTGGTGCTGCCCCTCAAGGAGCCCGCCCAGATTCAGCGCCGCCTCGATACCGTGGAGGCCCTGCTCCAGACGCCCGAGCTGCTGGAAAATCTGCTGCAGCACCTGCGCCAGATCAACGACCTGGAGCGGCTGATTTCCAAGGTGGCCGTGCGCCGCATCAACCCCCGCGAGCTGCTCCAGCTGGCCCGCGCTTTGGAGGCCATCAGCCCGATCCGGGAGCAGTTGGCCGGCTCCGGCATCCGGGCGCTGCAGAAGCTGGCCGACCAGCTTAACCCCTGCACCGCCCTGCGCGAGGAAATCCGGGCGAAAATCCGGGAAGACGCGCCTATCCTCACCAACCAGGGCGGCGTGCTCAACGACAAGGTGGATGCCGAGCTGGACGAGCTGCGCGCCATGGCCTTCACTGGCAAAGACTACCTGTTCCAGCTCCAGCAGCGGGCTATTCAGGAAACTGGTATTTCGTCGCTGAAAGTGGCCTACAATAAGGTTTTCGGCTACTACCTCGAAGTCACGAACTCGCACAAGGACAAGGTGCCGACGACCTGGATCCGGAAGCAGACGCTGGTAAATGCCGAACGCTACATCACGGAGGAGCTAAAAACCTACGAGGAGAAGATTCTGCACGCCGAGGAGCGGCTGTTCGTGATTGAGCAGCGCATTTACAACGAGCTGGTGCTCACGGCCGCCGAATACGTGGCCCAGGTGCAGCAGAACGCCCGCGCTATCGGCGTGGCCGACTGCCTGGCCTCCTTCGCCGCCACCGCCCGCCAGCACCGCTACGTGAAGCCGGTGGTGGACGACAGCACCCTGCTCGACATCAAGGCCGGCCGCCACCCCGTGATTGAGCGCCAGCTGCCCCCCGGCGAGCAGTACATCCCCAACGACATCTGCCTTAACCAGGACGACCAGCAGATTGTGGTCATCACCGGCCCCAACATGGCCGGCAAATCGGCGTTGCTGCGCCAGACGGCCCTGATTGTGCTGCTGGCCCAGATCGGCTCCTTCGTGCCCGCTGACGCCGCCCACGTTGGCGTCATCGACAAAATCTTCACCCGCGTAGGCGCTTCCGACAACCTGAGCAAGGGCGAAAGCACCTTCATGGTGGAGATGACCGAAACCGCCTCCATCCTCAACAACCTCTCCGACCGCAGCCTGGTGCTGATGGACGAAATCGGGCGCGGCACCAGCACCTACGACGGCATCAGCATTGCCTGGGCTATTGTGGAGCACCTGCACAACAACCCGCGCTTCACGGCCAAAACCCTGTTCGCCACCCACTACCACGAGCTCAACCAGCTGGCCGACGACTGCCCGCGCGTCCGCAACTACAACGTGGCAGTGAAGGAGGCCGACGGCCGCATCCTATTCCTGCGCAAGCTGCGCGAGGGCGGCTCCGAGCACAGCTTCGGCATCCACGTGGCCCGCATGGCCGGCATGCCCACCTCGGTGGTGCTGCGCGCCAACGAAATCATGCACCACCTGGAGCAGGAGCGCGCCTCTACGGGCGTCGATACCGACGCCGCCACTGAGTTCGACGACGTGTTGGATGGCCTGGAAAGCGAGCCTGCCGGCGGCAAAGTGGTGCCTTTGAACGGAGCCGTACCGGTTACTGCTCCCGAGTCGGCCCGCCGCGGCCCCAAGGCCCAGCCCGCCGCCGCCGTACACAATGCCCCGCGCCCCAGCCTCCAGCTCAGCATGTTCGAGCCCACCGACCCGGCCCTGGAGAAGGTCCGCGAGCTGCTGGAGCGCCTCGACGTGAACACACTCACGCCCATCGAGGCCCTGCTGAAGTTGAACGAGCTGAAGCTGGCCGTTGGCGGAAAGTAGATTCTTACCCGAGCTGCCCGTTTTTTCGCCCCGCCTGCTCCGATTTCCCTCTGTCTGCAGGGAAGTACATCGGAATCAGGCGGGGCGAAATGCGTCTGACCACAGCTTGCGCACCACGAATGGGGTATTTCTATTGAAATTTTTCTCCCTGAAAATCAGCCGACAAAGCTCATCACGGATAGAAATAGCCGGTTTTTTTAGGGTGTGCGCTTGACTTCAGGGATTCTTCTTCTACCTTTGTCACATCAAAACGCCACTACGGCGCCAAGATCAAAAGCGAGAGTAGCTCAGTTGGTAGAGCGCGACCTTGCCAAGGTCGAGGTCGCGAGTTCGAACCTCGTCTCCCGCTCAAAAAGGATGTTTCTTCGGAAGCATCCTTTTTTTGTTTTATGCCGGTACGGTTGCCTCCCGAAAAGGCTCGTTTCGTATCTTCAACAGCCAGTTGCTAGCCGGATATGAAACCCAGAGTTACGGACGCAGAATTCGCCGGAATTGTCGCCGAGTGCCTGTCAGTAGCGCAAGTGCTGGCGCGGCTGGGGCTGGTACCGGCCGGTGGCAACTACAAAACGGTGAATGACCGAATAAAGCGCCAGGTACTAGGAATCGGCCACTTTACGGGAAAAGCCTGGAACGTAGGCAACCGATACCGGAGTTTTGGCAGGAAGTGTAGGCTGGCAGAAATTCTGGTAGCTGATTCTCCTTATACCTTCACGCATGGTCTGCGTGGCCGGCTATTAAAGGAAGGATATAAAGCACATCGGTGCGAGCAGTGTGGTTTGGAAGAGTGGCGAAGTATGCCCATTCCCTTGGAACTACACCACATCAACGGTGTAAACAATGACCACCGATTGGAAAATTTGCAGTTACTTTGCCCTAATTGCCACGCGCAGACAAGTAGCTACCGAGGTAAGAATCAGCTAAAATCTTCAGCCAGAGTGGTGTAATGGTAGCCACGAGGGACTTAAAATCCCTTGTCTTCACGGACGTACGGGTTCGAGTCCCGTCTCTGGTACAAACGACGCGCGGCCTTGCAGGATATACCTGCAAGGCCGCGCGTCGTTTTGGCTAGCCAGTGGGCCGGACCGGACCTGGCCTGTACCAGCGCAGCAGGCAGACCGCTATAATAACAGGGAGCGGCGAAACGAGAAAATCGATGAGGCGGCGCCCGAGCTGGTAGATCCAAGGGACGTTGCCTGTCAGGCGGCCCGCCAGCAGCAAGACGACATAGGTGGCTATTACGGCTCCATAGAGCTTCAGCACCAGTGGCATGTGGTGGGCGGGCAGCAGCAGGCGCAGCAGCAGTAATGCCAGACTCAGGTAAAGCAGCGCGTAGGTAGCTACCACCGGCAGACTGCGCTTCACCACTTCCCCGCTGATGCCCTGCTGCAGGCGGGCCAGCTGCTCGGAGAAGCCCAGAGCGGTGGCGGCTTTCTGCCAGGCAGGGCCCAGAGCGGCAAAAATCACTTCATCGTAGATACCACAGACGAAGAGCAGCCCGATCAGCAGGGCCACGGCCACCAGCCGCATAAGCCGGGCTACTGTCCAGGACCGGTGGGTGGCTACCAGCGACGAATTACCGAGCGTTGCAGGCATAAACTAGTAGGCGGGAGAAGGGGCGGGCACGATGGCCAGACGGCGTGCCCACCACATCCAGAGCAGAAAAATGCAGCCGTACACGACAAACGTGAACGTGTAGTGGTGGTTGAAATCGACGGATTTGTGGGCGTACAGGTGGTTGAGGGCCAGGGCGGCAACCCGCAGCACGTTCAGCAGGTAGATGAGCACAATACCCGTTGGGATAAACCAGAGCTTGCGCACTATCGGCCCCGGATAGGCCAGCACGAACCCGGTGAACAGCGCATACAGCACCAATCCGTTGCAGGGATTCCCGACGAACACGGCCGGTTTCTGCTCGATCAGCAGCAGTTGCGGGCTACTGGCGTTCAGGCTGGCCGGAAAGCCCAGCACCTGTAGCAGCCACGTGGAAGCCTGGGCAATATTTCTGGATAAGGCCGGGTCCAGCCGGTTGTCGGCCCGGAGCCATTGCTCATAGCCGAAGAACCAGACCAGGTACATACCTATTGCAAGCAGCAGAAAGCGCCGTAGAGAATGTATCGGTAGCGAGTTGGCGGGAGAGGGGGCGGCTGTATCCATGCAGTGAAAATAGTGGTTTATTTCAGAGTTGGCCCGCACCGGCATAGCAGTGCCACCGGCGGGCGTGGTGCTTACGGATACGCAGCTACCGGGGCAATTGGCTTTAGGCATGGCGGGTTGCCCGAATATTTTTTTACCCCCGGCCCCGGCGCCCCTCCGGCCGGCGTTGCCGGTAGCAAGTGCCGCTGCATCGGGCCGGGCATACAGATACTACCCGCTTTCTTTACCTTTAGCCGTATTACTGTCTCCCGCGTATGATGCCGTCCTCTTCCAGCCCCAGCACTGCCCCACCCGATTATCAGCTGAAAATCAAGCAGGTATTTGCGGAGATGGGCAAAGTGGTGGTAGGCCAGCAGTACATGATTGGTCGGCTGCTGATCGGGCTCTTTACCGGTGGGCACATCCTGTTGGAAGGCGTGCCGGGTCTGGCCAAAACCCTCACCATCAGCACCCTGTCGAAGGTGCTGCACCTGCACTTTCAGCGCGTACAGTTCACGCCCGACCTGCTGCCCTCCGACCTGGTAGGCACCATGATTTACAACCAGAATCAGTCGGTGTTTGAGGTGAAGAAGGGACCCATTTTTGCCAACCTGGTACTGGCCGATGAGGTGAACCGCTCCCCGGCCAAGGTGCAAAGCGCCCTGCTGGAGGCCATGCAGGAAAAGCAGGTCACGATCGGCGAAACCACGTATCCGCTGGACCTGCCGTTTCTGGTGCTGGCCACCCAGAACCCGGTGGAGCAGGAAGGCACCTACCCGCTGCCCGAGGCCCAGGTCGACCGGTTTATGATGAAGGTGTTTGTGGACTACCTCAAGAAAGCCGACGAGCTGGAGGTGATGCGCCGCATGGCCAACATGAGCTACGTGGGCGAAGTAAGCCCCATTCTGACCAAAGAAGACATCTTCGGCATCCGGCAGCAGATCAATCAGGTGCAGATTTCCGAAACGCTGGAGAAGTACATCATCGAACTGGTGTTTGCCACGCGCCGCCCGGCCGACTACGACCTGCCCGAGTTTCAGCAGTACGTGCAGTTTGGGGTGAGCCCGCGGGCCAGCATTTCGCTGCACCGTGCCGCCAAGGCCGTAGCCTACTTTGATGAGCGCGACTACGTGCTACCCGAAGACATCAAGGATGTGGCCAGTGACGTGCTCAATCACCGCATTCTGCTCACCTACGAGGCCGAGGCCGACGGCATCCGGACCCAGGATCTGATTGAGGCCATTCTACGCAAGGTACCCATCAGCTAACGGCCCTACCGGCCTCAGATACGCAACACCCCGTGCAAACGAACGGGTGTGGCAGCTGGTACCGATACCGCAGATGCGGGCAGTGCTCCTGAAGCGGCCGCAACCGGAGTTCCCCCGGTCAGTCGGGCAATAAGCAGCAGGCAAAACAGCGCCCCACCTACCACCCAGGTCCAGTAATCCTGCTGGGGAACGACAGCCGCGGGCAGCGGAGGGCCGGCAGGTAGTGGGGGAACAGAGCGGACCAGCGTATCCATATAACCGAATGAAAGTGAAACAGCTGAGGAAGCCTCAGCTTTCGCGTAGCAGACAAAAGGCCGGCACCCGGCAGCAGGTGCACCGAGTAGGTCGTTGCTGGGTCAGACAGGTTTTCAAACTAAAAGGCTGCTGAACAACCGCTATTTTTTGCGGCGGCCTCAGGCCCATGTGCCTGCTTTCCCCTCAGAATCTGGGCTTGCCTGTAGTCCGGGCGCGGCGGGGGCTAACCAGATGCCGCGCCCATTGCCCCACCGCCGACAAGCGCCGCCGGATGCCTCTCCCCTTTTCGGCGCGGCGGTGCGTGGGCTGGCGGAATTCGGTGTGAGACCCTTGCTGCCCATCTGCCCTGGGAGCTTCGGTAGCCGAGGGCGCCTGTGCTATTTCCGGGGCAGGCACTACCGCCGGCGTAACGGGGGTGTAAGGAGCTACCGGCAGGGCACTGGCAGCATTGCTATCCACTTCTGACAAAAGCACAGCTGCGAGGTCAGCGTCCAGCGCCGTTGCCAGAGGCGGCAGCTGAGAAGCCAAAGGTGCCACGGCCACTGGCCGCCGGCCTGCTGGGCGGGGTACGGCAGAAAGCCGCCGCCCGGTACCGGCCACCGCTACCGGCCCAGCCGACACCAGCTCCACGGAGGCAGCAGCGTCCGTACCAGGGTTTAGGGGCGTGGCCTGCGCCGCCACCGTGCGGGTTGCCGGCGCGGGTGCGGCGGGCAGCGTAGGCGTGGGCCGGGGCAGCAGCCACCCCGCCGCTACGCCAGCCAGCACCACGGCCGGCAGCAGAAATTTCAGCGGCACCAGCGGCTGCGAAGCGCCAGGCAGCGTTCCGATCCGGCCTTCGATGCCGTTCCAGACCCGGCGGGCTGGCGGCAGCTCAAACTCGCTGAACGCTTCGCGCAGGTGCTGGTCCAGCAGTTCTTCTTCGGGGTCGTCGTAGCTCATAGTCGGAGGAAGGTATTCTGCTGTTGATATAGGGTTTGCAGTTGTTTGCGGGCTTTGCTGAGCTGGGCCTTGGAGGTGCTTTCCTGGATGCCCAGCAGCTCACTGATTTCACTGTGCGAGTACCCATCCACGGCGTAGAGCAGCAGAATCATCTTGCAGCCGTCGGGCAGCTGCTCGATCAGGGCCAGCACCTCGGCTACGTTCAGCCGGTCCAGGGCGGCGGCAGCTACGGCGGGCTCCGGCAGCTGCTCCGGCTCGGCCTGGCAGCGGCGGCGCAGCTTGCCGCTCTGCCAGTGGTTGATGGCCGTCGTGACGACGACGCGCCGGATCCAGCCTTCCAGCGAGCCTTCCGCCCGGAAATCACGCAGGTGCGTGAACACCTTCACGAAGGCATCCTGCAGAATGTCCTCGGCTTCAGCCAGGCAGGTAGCGTACCGGCGCGCCACCCCCAGCATGCGCGCGGCGTAGCGGGCGTAGAGGGCGCGCTGCGCCGCCGGTTCGCGGCGTTGGCAACGGGCCAGCAGGGCATCGAGGTCAGGAGAAGCCAGCATGCAGAACGGAAAGCGCCCGGGCGGTGGGGTCGCACAGCTGGGCAGACAGGAAAGACCAGTAAAAGGCTGCCGACGCAAAGTCGATTAGCGCACATACAGAATACCTGTCAAGTTAACTATCTGTCTGTCAGTTTTATGAAATACACAATAACTACTATATTTTCTACGATATACCCAACCCAAAGCAGCGGCGCCACACAGCAACGGAGTGCTGTTGCGCCTCAGTAGACGGGTGCGAACAGACGTAGTAGCTTTGCAGCTCATTTATCCGTTGCCTGTGTCCCGTCTTACCAAAACCCTGCGCGGGCTGGCCAGCCTGGCGCGCAACCCCTGGCTGCTCAACCACGTGCTGGCCGCCGATACCGCCGACTGGCAGCAGCGCGCCCGGGCCAACGGGCAGCGCGGCCTCACGGCGCAGGGGCTGCCGGCCGTGCCGCTCACGCACTTCCTCTCCCCCACCGCCGCGCACACCGTGCGGCCTTTCGCGTTTCGCGAAGGCGGCTCCCTGCCCACCGACCTGGTGCTGCTGCGCGCCCTGGCTGGGCAGGTGCCGGGCTGCCGCTACTTCGAGATTGGGACGTGGCGCGGCGAAAGCGCCGCCAACGTGGCCGAGGTAGCAGCCTCGGTGCACACCCTGAACCTGTCGGCAGAGGAGATGCGCGGGCTGGGGCTCAGTGAGCGGTACATTGATCTGCACGGCTTTTTCTCGCGGCCCCTGCCCAACGTGCAGCACCTGCACGGCAACTCTGCCACCTTCGACTTGGCAGCGTTGCGGCAGCAGTTCGACGTGGTGTTCATCGACGGCGACCACCGCTACGAGGCCGTGCGCACCGACACGCGCCGCGTGTTCGAGCACCTGGTGGGGCCGGAAACCGTGGTGGTGTGGCACGATGCCAGCCGCCAGCCGGGCGAGCCACGCTGGGAAGTGCTGGCCGGCATCCTCGACGGCCTGCCCGCTGCTGCCGCCGGCCAGCTGGTACAGGTGGAGAATACGCTCTGCGCCCTGTACTCGCCGCGCCCGCTACCCACCCACACCCCGGACCCGCTGCGCGACCCGGACCAGTGGTTTGAGGTGACGCTGCGGCCCGTAGCAGGCCGCTAGCGCGTCCGCAGCAGCCCACGCAGATAGGCCACGTCGGCGGGGCCGGGCAGCCACTCGGCCCAGCCGGCGCCGGTCGCCTGCCCGAACTGCACCAGCAGGTAGGCCGTGGAAGCCACGTACGACAAGGACGTAGCCATAGCGGCTCCCGCAATGCCCAGCCGCGGAATCAGCAGCCAGCAGGCCGGCACCGTCACGGCCAGCCCCACCACGGTAGCCCAGTTGTTGACGCGGTAGCGGCCCAGGCCCGCGAAGTAGCTGCTGCAGGCCACGTTCAAAGCCACCGCCACCACGCCCGGCACCAGCCACCCGATAACCGGCCGCGCCGCCCCAAACTCCGGCCCGAATACGCCCGCCAGCAGCGCAGACGGCAGCAATGCCAGCACCACCACGGCCGCCGCCGTGGCCAGCACTGCCAGCCGGGCCACCTGCAGTGCCGGGGCCAGCTGGGCCTGCTTGTCGTCGGCGTGCACCAGGTCCACGTACTGAATGAGGGCGGCACTGCGCGGAATCAGCCAGATGGCTTCGGCCAGCGCCACGCCCACGCTCAGCACGCCCACGGCCCGCGCATCGGCAAAATGCGCCACAAAATAGTAGCTGAGGCGGTAGTTGGCGAAAGCCAGGATATTGGACAGGTGCGCCCCGCGGCTGTGGTGGCTGAGCTCCTGGGTAGTTTCGCGCAGCCCGCGGCCTCCCTCCCATTGGTCGGGCAGGCGGCGCAGCAGCCCGAAGCTGGCCAGCAGCGGCAGCGCATAGGCCACGTACGCGGCATAGTAGTAGGCCGGCACCTCGCGCCAGCCCAGGCCGGCAAACGCCAGCAGCAGTAGCCCGGCCAGCAGCGCCACCTGCGCTATATTGAGGGCGTTGTAGGCGGCTTCCTGCTTGCGGCCTAGCAGCAGCGAAATATTGATGGACAGAAAGGCCTGCAGCAGTGCCAGCCCCCACAGATGCCCCAGGTAGCTCAGCGGCCCCGGCCGCAGCAGGCCGGCCAGCACTGTGCCAGCCGTGCACACCACCATGGCCCAGCCGTAAGCCGGCACCAGCAGATGCCACACGTTGCGGCGTGGCGCCAGAAATATCAGCGACGAGCCGCCCAGCAGCCCGATAAACAGCAGCAGTGCCGCGCAGTCCGTCACGAACAAGCTCACGCTGCCCCGCCCGGCCGCCCCCAGGTAGCGCGCCGTCAGCCACACCACCGCAAAGCTCAGCAGCGCCGACGACAACCGGGTAGCAAACGTGTGGAAGATGCGGCGGAGCACTTTTGGTGATGGGGTAATGAGGTAATAAAGGTACTGTCATCCTGAGCTTGCGAAGGACCTTATCCCGCCAGGGCTACTACCGAAAGATTCCGTTACAATGTGATAAGGTCCTTCGCAAGCTCAGGATGACAGTACCTTCAGCTCTCCATCACCTCATCATACCAGCTTGCAAACTGCTGGCCGACGGCCTGCTGGCTGAAGTGCTGCTCGGCGTGGCGGTGCAGGGCGGCGGCATCGAACTGCTGCGGGTGGTCGAGGACGCTGGTCAGGGCCTGGGTCAGGGCGTCTTCGTCGGCGGGCGCTACCAGGAAGCCGCGGGTGCCGTCGGGGGGCAGCAGCTCGGGCACGCCGCCGACGTGAGTGGCCACGGCCGGCAGCCCGCTGGCCTGGGCCTCGATGAGCACGCAGGGCAGGTTTTCGTAGTTGCTGAACAGCACGAAGCAGGCTGCACGGCGCATCTCAGCGGCCACAGCTTCAGTGGAGAGCTTGCCCAGAAACGTCACGGTGCCATCCTGCAGCAAGCCCAGGTCGGCGGCCAGCTGGCGGAGCTGGGTTTCGGCGGGACCGTAGCCGGCAATGCGCAGCGTCAGGCCGGGACGGGCGGGCCGCAGGCGCGCCACCACGCGCAGCAGGCCGCTCAGGTTTTTGGCCTGCTCGTTGAAGGCGGCCACGTGCAGCAGGCCCTGCCGCGCCACGGGCGGCTCGGCCGGCCGAAACAAGGCCGTATCCACCACGTTCGGAATCACCACCGTACGGGCATTACCGATGCCCAACTGCCCCAGCGCCCCGCGCAGATTCTCCGACACGGTGTGCAGCGCCGCCGCCGCCCGCACCACCCGCTGCGTGAGGTACCGCCGCAGCGCCCCGATGCGGTGCGCGTTCTGGGGCAGATACAGCGTCCAATGCTCGGTAATGACGTACGGGATGCGGCGCGTCAGCGTCAGCCACCACGCAAACAGGCCTGTGCGCAGCAGCACATGCACGTGCACCAGCTGCGGCGGCGCGCCCCAGTGCCGCACCAGCTGCCGGTAGCCGCGCCCCAGGCACCAGAAGTACAGCCCCAGCTTCAGCACCTTATCCAGCGCGGCCAGGCCGGTGGGGCGGGCACGGTAGTAGTAGCGCAGCGTGGGTACGGGACCGGCCAAGTCGGCGTCGCACTCGGTCAGGCGCCGGAGTGGGCCGCGGGCTACGGCGGCAAACAGCACGGCCACCTGGGCATGGGGCGCAATGGCCGCCACGTGCCGGCCCACGAAGTCGCCATCCTGGTCGTCGTAGCGGTTGGGGTACCACTTGGGCAGCATCAGTACGCGGGGCTTCATCGGGGCGCAAGCTACAGGTTTCAACCCTGATTTCGGCGGCGGCTTTGCCGTATTACCTCAGGCTGTAAACAACAAAAAAGCCTGCTCCACGAGGGAGCAGGCTTTTCCATAAGGGAGTCAGAACCTATTTCGACACCACGAAGCGTACCGACTGCGTGCCGGCTTCAGTAGTAACGGCGGCCACATAGAGGCCGGCGTTCAGCGAAGCAGGCAGCTGCACCACCTGGGTGCCGGCCGCGAGCTTGGCGGCGTTAGTTACCACAGCTACCACACGGCCCGTCACGTCGAGCACGCGCACCGTTACGGCACCGGCTTTCTTCAGCTCAAACGAGAGCTTGGCAGCACCTTCCGTGGGGTTGGGAGCCACGCTCAGGCCCTGCAGCTGCTCGGCGGCCGCTTTGCTGGCCAGCACTTGGCCGGGCACGTTGTAGCAGGTGTTCTGGGGGTTGAAGTTGGTCCAGCCCGTAGCCCAGTTGCCGGCAGGCGTGTTAGGCGCCCCGAAGGCGCCCCGGAAGCTCACCACGTCGAAGGTGCTGTTGGGGCCGCCGTTGCCGGCGCCGGTCAGCTTGGCGTTGGTGAAGGCGCCGCCGGTGTTCAGGATGGAGGCAGCAGGGAGGGCGAAGGCAGGAACGCACTGCGCGTTGTTGCTGCAGTTGCCTTCAAAGCTGAAGTTGTCGGCGTTCAGGCCCAGGCCAGCTACTGCTTGCGTAGTGTCGTTGCCGGCAGCCACAATGGGGTTGATGTTGAAGCCGGCCAGCGGCGTTACGCCGGTACCGTAGGTGGAACGACCGGCCCGGTTAGCCAGGGTAGCGGAGAAGGACGTCGTCGAGATGACGTTGTTCGACAGCGCCAGCGAGCCGCTTTGGGCATTGCTCTGGGTGTAGTTGGCCGAGTTGCTGTTCAGCTCCACCCCGAAGCGGCGCCCGGCAAATACCGAGTTGAAGATGCTTTGGGCCGAGTTCCGACGAATCAGGGCGCTGGCGCTGTTGTTGAACGGCGAGGCCAGCGTAGGCGTGGTCGGCAGCAGGATGGTCATGTTGGTGAACACGGCCGAAGTCTGCGGGCCGTTGGCGGTGCCGGAGGCGTCGTTGTCGCTCTCAAAGCCATTGGACACCCCACCCGAAGCGGTGTCGCCGCGGCGTGGGTCGCGCAGGGCCAGGCCGTACTGCACGCGGCCCGAGAAGCCGTTGTCGGTGTCGAAGTCGTCGTCGGTGCTGCCCAGGGCAATCAGGTACTTGGCATTCACAGTGCCGCCAAACCACTCAAACGAGTCGTCACCGGAGCCCGTTATCTGGATGTGGTCGATGGTGGTGCCATAGCCCACGCCACCCAGCGTCAGGCCGTTGATTTCGTTGTTGGGCTGAAATGCTACGCCGGGATATTCGATGCGCACATACTGCAGCGTTCCAGAGTTGTCGGCTGGGTCGGTGCCGCCAAACGTGGCATTCACGCCGCCCTCAATCGTGGGGTTGCCCGACAGGTTTACAGGCGCACGGCCGCAGAGAATGATGCCGCCCCAGTCGCCGGGAGCCCGGGAGCCGGCCGGCTGGTTGGACGTAAACACGATGGGCTGGGTAGGCGTGCCCACGGCATTCAGCCGCGCGCCCTGCCGAATAACCAGAGTGCCCTGGTTGGCCAGGTCGCCTTTGATGATGGTGCCCGCCTCAATGGTCAGCGTTGCGCCGCTGTTGACATATACGCAGCCGTTGAGCACGTAAATGTTGTTGCGGGTCCAGGTGGTGTTCTGCGTAATCTGAAAGCCGGTTTGCTTGTCGGACGTGCCCGTTCCTACCAGTACCACATTGGAGGCCGTAGTGGGGCACTGTGCCTGCGATGCGAGCGGAGCAAGGGTGGCCAAGGCCAGCAAGACCGGAAGTACAACTTTTTTCATGGGTAGAGAAGAAAAAAAGAGAGTGAATACAAACGCAATAGAAGAGGCCGCGCTTTGCGCCTGACAAAGGTCGCTTCCTTGTTTCTGGGCAAGGTTACCGCTGGGTAGCCTCTGTGTTAAGTTACTGTTGCCCCTGGTGCCCCAGAAGCCGGCTGCCCCGGCTGCTTCCGTTCAAAGAAGGCAACCGGGGCAGCTGGTTAGAAGCGGTAGGTCAGGCCGAGGGTGGAATAGCTCCCGCGCCGGTAGCTGGCAAAGGAGGCTTGGTTTTCTATCCCGTTTATGCGGCCGTTGCGGTCCAAGTCGTAGTACAGCCGGGTTTGCTGGTTGAGCAGGTTCTGGATACCCGCCCGTACCTCCAGGTGCGAGCCGATGCCCTTGGTCACCGACAGATCGACGACGTGGCGGGGCAGGTCATATACCGAGTAGTTCAGGTTCCGGTCGCCTACGAAAGCAATGCGCGGCCCGATTACGTTGTACTGCAGCGACACCTGCCACTTGCCTTCGTCGTCCTGGTAGAATGTACCCAGGTTCACCACGTAAGGCGACTGCCCCTGCAGCGGACGGTCTTCCAGCGCGAAATCCTTGTTGTCGGCCAGGGTGGTATCGAGCTGTACGCGGCTTCTGATCAGCGAGGCATTCATCACAAACGAGAGACGCTGCAGAAACTTGTTTTCCGACATATCCAGCAGCGACTTGCGCAACTCAATCTCGGCGCCCACGTCGTAGGCGCGGGTGGCGTTCTGGTAGGTCAGCAGCAAGTCGGTGCCGGTGGTCGAGCGGGTCACCTGCTCGATGGCATCGAAGAAGCGCTTGCCAAACACGCCCACCGAAATCATCTCCGAGCGGCTGGGGTAGAATTCATAGCGCAGGTCAGCGTTATAGATCTTGGCCGTGCGCAGGTCTTTGTTACCCTGAATAAAGAAGTTATTGCTGACGTCGTAATACGTGTAGTTGGCAATTTCGCGGAACTCCGGCCGGTTCACCGAAATGCTGGCCCCGGCCCGCAGCAGGCTGCGGTCGTTGAAGTTGAACGTGGTATTAAGCGAGGGCAGCACGAACGTGCGGATTTCCTCGTAGCTGTCGCCACCACCCGGCTGGAGGCGCCGGCGGTTGTACTCCACCCGCACACCACCCGTCACGTTGAAGCGGTCCGTGAGTGGCGCCACGCCCCCCACATAGCCCGCCACCAGCCGGTTGTTGCCGGTGTAGCGGTCCTGCGGCTGCGTTGCTTCGCGCAGCACAAAGCCCCCGTTGGTGTTGAGGTTCTGCGGGCTGAAGATGGTCGTCAGCGGCAGGTCTTCCAGCGAGGAGTCGAAGTTGCGCGACCGGTCGTAGTTGAAGTAGCGGCTGTCGTAGCGACGCTCCTTCTCCTCCACGTAGTAGCCAACGCGCACCTTGTACTGGTTAGCGCTCAGCGTATCGCGGCCGTTGATGCGGTGCTCATACTGCGCGCTCGTCATGTAGGTATTTTCCTTCATGGTGGAGTAGAAGCGCGAGCTGGTAGTAGGGTCGCGGTTTACAACCACCCGGTAAGGTGCCGGATTCGCATCGCCGGGCAGGTTGGCATCCAGTTCCCGCTCCTGAATATTCTGGCGGTAGTCCGGCTCGTTGCGGTTCACGTAGTTGTAGCCAGCGGCCCAGGTGAGGGTGCCCGCACCGGCAGCGCCCAGCGTATGCGTGCCGCCCAGCTGCCCCGAGTAGATGGAGCGGCTCTGGTAGTGCAGCGCGAAGTTGTTGCGCTCCAGCAGCGGGTCCGAGATAACGCCGCGGCGGTTTATCACCTCATCAGTGCCGTATTGGTTGAAGAAGTTGCGCAGCTCCAGCTTGTGGTTGTTATTGAGCCGGACCTGGTAGTTGTGGATGATGCCCAGGCGCGCGGCCGATACGCTGCGCGTGTCCACGTAGTCGAAGAACTTTCCGGGCAGTACGTCCGGGGCCGCAGGGTTGTAGGCCGAGAAGCGCTGCCGGGTGGCGTTGTACTGCTCCTGCGTGTTGGAGTACGATACGGAGGTCACGTTGCTCACATACACGCTGCCAATCTCAAACTTGCGGTTCACCCCCAGCGACACCCGCAGGTCGGGTCGCGACGTTACCAGGCGCGGCAAAAATTCGTTGCGCAGCTCGTTGCCCAACGCTGCAGTCTGTTCGCTGTTGCTCGGTACCGCCGACTGCAGGCCGCTCAGCACGCCAGGCATGCCGCGCTGGCCGTTATCAGTGCCCAGAAAGTCGGTGCCGCTGTGGTTGCTCTGCAGAAAGCCGCCCTGAAATGTGTTGGTACTCCGGGCCCAGCTCGAAACCGTGAGGCTGGTAGAATTTTCCAGCACGGCATTCTTGGTATACACTTTCACCACGCCGCCCCCGAATTCGCCGGGCAGCTCCGGCGAGCCCGACTTGAAGATCAGCACCCGGTCAATCACCGAGCTGGGCAGAATGTCAAAGGAAAACGAGCGGGTATCCACTTCGGCCGAAGGCGTGAGGGCGTCATTCAGCAACACCGTGTTGTAGCGCTCGGCCAGGCCCCGGATAACAATGAAGTTGTTGCTCTGCACCGTTACGCCCGGAATGCGCTTTACCACTTCAGCGGCGTCGCGGTCTAGGCTCTTCACAATCTGGTCGTTGCTCATGCCGCTCACCACCACCTCGCTTTTCTTGAGGTCCTGGATCATGGCTACCTCGGTACCGGTCTGCTTCTGGCCGGTCACGGTTACTTCGCCCAGGGCCGTGGAATTTTCTTCCATGGCACCGTTGAGCGTGGTCGGTTGGCCGGCCCGCACCTGCACACCTGGAAAAGTCAGCGGCTTGTAGCCGATGTAGGTCATGGTGATGTTATAGGTGCCGGGGTCCAGCTTCAGCTCGTAGCGGCCCTCCACGTCTACCGGGGCGGCCTGCGTGGTGCCCGTCACCAGCACCGTCGCCCCGATTACTGCTTCACTGGTTTTTCTATCGACTACTTTGCCCACCAGGGAGCCTTGTTGTGCGATGGCCAGCGTACTGAGCAACAAGCTGAAAATCAGCGTTAAAAAACGGAGCATACAGGTAGTTTTCGTTTGCAGTGCAAAAGTACCGGAGGCCTGTTATGCGAATATTGCGTGGGTATTACGCTTTTGTTACGCCGCAGGTAAGTATCTCACATTCTGAAACAAACCGTTACTTTTGCGGCCGTTTTACCCTACCCGCCTATGCTCCAGTCCATGACCGGCTACGGCGTCGCGCACCGCGACACCGACCGCTACTCCGCCACCGTCGAGGTTAAATCCCTGAATTCCAAATCCCTGGACCTGACCCTGCGCTTGCCGCGCTTCCTGCAGGACAAGGAGCTGGAAATCCGCAACCTGGTGGCCAAATCCCTGGTGCGCGGCAAAGTGAACCTGAACTTTGACTTTTTACGAGTCCGCGCCACCGGCACCCAGAGCAGTGTCGTGAACCAGGCCGTGCTGCAGCTGGCGTACGAGGAACTCATGCAGCTGAGCGCCCGCACCGGGGCCTCGCTGGAGCAGCTCACGGCTATTGCTAAAGCCCTGCCCGGCGCCCTACGCCTGCCTACAGAGGCGGTAGCCGCTCCCACCGAGGAAGAAGACGAAGTAACCTGGGACGAACTGCTGCCGCTGGTGCAGGAGGCGCTGGAGCGCGCCAACGAGTTCCGCCGGGCCGAAGGGCAGACGCTCACCACCGAAATCCTGAGCTACCTCGACAGCATCCGCATTCAGCTGGCCGAGATTGAGCGCCACGACCCCCACCGCGTAGAACAGGTGCGCGAGCGGCTCCGCTCCCACCTCGCCGACCTGGCCACCAGCGAGCAGTTCAACACCTCGCGCTTCGAGCAGGAGCTGATCTACTATATCGAGAAGCTGGATATCGCCGAGGAAAAAGTACGGTTGGTCAGCCATCTGCACTACTTCACCGAAACGGTCTATCTGCCGGAGCCCACCGGCAAGAAATTAGCGTTTATTTCGCAGGAAATCGGACGGGAAATCAACACTATCGGTTCCAAGGCCAACGACTCTATTGTCCAACATCTGGTGGTGGGCATGAAGGAGGAACTGGAGAAGATAAAAGAGCAGATTAATAATATTCTGTAAACATGCCCGACTTGCACCGGTTTACAGTTTTGAACTTTGGCAATAAAATCCTGCATATGATTATTGCTATAAATACCTGATATATTCGAGCGAATTGAAATTTAATTTTTACCTTTTCCATTGCCTAAAGCCTGAATAACATTCCTGATTATCCCAAAAAGCCTCTTTTTAGCAAACTGTGTTAATCCGGGATAATTATTTTTTCACAAATCACTTGCTACTCAGGGTTTCCTGCGTAAATTGTGTTATCCGAACAGACTACCTGATGATCAGTCTGCCGTAGAAACCAACCTTGATTTTCATCTTTTTTCAGCCCCATACATATGAAAAAAGTAATACTCTTGCCCGTTTCCTTGTGCCTGATGCTGTTGCTGACGGCCTTCCGCCCCTTTGCTGAGGTAGAACTGATCAAGAAGCGCGTGCTGAGCGAGCGGGTCGAAATCCTGATTCCGAAAGGATTCGAGGTGATGAGCGAGCAGCAGATGGACTTCAACTATGCGAAGTCGCAGAGCCGCCCAAGCGTTATCTACACCAACAGCAAGGAGGCCAGCATCTCCTTCACCTACACCGACAATACGGCCGATCAGGACATGATTGACATGTATGCCGACAACTTCTACAAGACCTATTACAAGCAGTTCAAGGAAGCCAAGTGGTTTGCTAACGGCGTGAAGGAAGTAGGTGGCCGCAAAGTGGGCTACCTCGAGCTGATGAAGCCAGAGCTGGGCCACGAAGTTTACCAGCTGATTTTCTTCACCGACGTGGAGGGCAAGCTGCTCATGTGCACCTTCACCTGCGCCGACCGCCAGAAGCCGGAGTGGGAAACGGTAGCCAAGCAGATCATGAGCTCGTTCAAGACGAACGGCTAGGTCTTCTCTACTTTCAGACTGTAAAAACGCCTGCAACCATTGGCCCCGTGCCAATAGTTGCAGGCGTTTTTTTTTGGCCCCGCGGCAAGGAAACCGGTAGCCGGTAATCGGGCTTCCCTGCCATGGGTGGGTTCTGTTCGGCAGACAGCGGTCGGCCGCTCGGGGCTAGCGGACGGTGCCGGCGCCCAGGCCATCCAGGAACTCCCAGAGCAGGCCGAACACGTTGGCGAAGGCCGTGAGCGGTAGCGTGGTGGCCTGGTCCTGCACATCATGGTAGGCCGTGGGGCCGCCGCGGGTGTAGAGGAAGAAGGCAGGCACGCCCCGCTCCGAAAACGGAAAGTGGTCGGAGTTGGCGGCAGGGCCCCGGGCGGCCAATGATGGCAGGGCCTGGCGGCGGGTATTCAGGGCCTGCAGCCGGGCAAACTGCGCGGGCAGGGTGCGGCCGTTCACTACAGTGGCGCCTTCTGAGCCGGTACCCACCAGATCGAGGTTCAGCAGAAAGCGGATGCGGGCCAGCGGGACCAGCGGGTGCTCCACGAAGAAGAGGGAGCCCAGCAGCCCAGCTTCCTCGGCCCCAAATGCCAGAAACGCCACCGAATACGCCGGCCGGTTTTCGGGGCGGCTGTAGTGGGCGGCCAGCTCCAGGAGCATGGCCGTGCCGCTGGCGTTGTCGTTGGCGCCCGGGAAATAGGTGCGGGCGCCCATGCGGCCCAGGTGGTCATAGTGCGCCGTTACTACCAGAAACGAGTCGGGCTGCAGGCGACCGGGAATGAACCCCACGATGTTCTGGGTGGGATACTGCGGCTGCAGGCGGGCATCCACGCGCGCCTCAACCGTAGCGGCGAGGTTGCCGGGCCCTTGATAGGCCACTTTACGCCACACCGAATCCAGCACTTCCAGCCGCATCTGCGAGGCCTGCTCAGAGGCCAACGACGCCGTGAGCTTAGACACCTGCGTTATGCGCAGGGCAGCGGAGTCGAGGTGCTGGCGGAGCGGCAGGGGCAGCTGGGCCAGGCGCCGCTCGTCGGCAGCCCGTAGCACGTAGCCGCCGAAGTACCAGCGGTGATGCAGGAGCTGTTGCTGAGCGGCAGCATCCGTGAAAACCAGCGTGTCGAGGCGCAGGATGGGTACGGTAGAGAAAGACCCGCCTACGTGCCCGCTACCGGAATTGGGCGCGGCAATAAACTCCGTACCGACGTGCAACGGCCGCGAATGGCCGAACACCGGAAAGCGCAGCATGCCCAGACTCAGCTCCAGCTTCAGCGCCCCCGGAAACGTGTTAATGCCGAGGGTGAAGGGCTGCGTGTAGTTGGGGGCCAGCGGGTGTAGGCCTAGCTCACGGAAACGCTGCCGCAGGTAAGCGGCGGCCTTCTGCTCGCCCTGGCTAACGTAGCCGCGGCCGTGCATGACGGGAGCCGTGAGGGTTTCGATGGTGCGCCGCACGCGGGGCATATCCTGGGCGGCAGCCAGTTGCGCAGTGAAAGCCAGGGCTGCCAGCAGCACACATCGGCACTTTTTACAAGAATAGGCCATCAGGCAAGCGGTTAAAAAGTCCGCTATTGCCACCAGCGGCGGCTAGCGTAAGCCAGACCCAGGCCGATTACGCCCCCCAAAGCGTCGCTGATGGCGTCGGACCACTCGCCGTGGCGGCCCAGGTTCATGGTCATCTGCAGCAACTCAATCAGCAGCCCGAACGCCACGCAGCCCAGCAGCACAATCAGGTAGGCGTGGCGCCGCAAAGTCGGCCACCGGGACTGGCGCCGCGCCGAAAACACCAGCAGCGCCGCCAGCACCACGAATACGCCCGCGTGGGCCGCCGTGTCGAAGGATATCAGCTCCCAGGGCGGCACCACCGGCATTTGGCGGGCGGGCGTGAGGGTGAGCCCCAACACCAGCGCCGCCCAGGCCAGCGGCAGGCCCACCAGGGGCCGGCTGCCAGACCTGGGCGGCGCGGATTGCTCGGTCAGACCGGGAAGGCTAGGCACCTACCAGCTCGCCGTAGACTTCGGCCGACAGCAAAGCGTCCAGCTCCGAAGGGTTGGCAATAGACATTTTCACCATCCAGCCGTCGCCATACGGGTCGGAGTTGACGGTTTCGGGGCTGCCGTCGAGCTGGCTGTTGATTTCCAGCACGGTGCCGGTGATGGGGCTGAACAGGTCGGAAACGGTTTTTACGGCTTCTACGGTGCCGAATACCTCGTTCTGGGCAACTTCCTTGTCGAGCGTGTCGATGTCAACATACACGATGTCGCCGAGCTCTTTCTGGGCGTGGTCGGTGATGCCGATGTAGGCAACGTCGCCTTCCACACGAATCCATTCGTGCTCTTTCGTGTACTTCAGGTCAGCGGGCAGATTCATAACAGTGCGGGGGTTGGGAAGAAGAGGAAGAAGCCGGGCAGCGCCGCGGCCGCTCAAAAGTAATTGTTAAATGGTTAAATGGCTGCATTGTTAAAGAGGTAGTCGTTCAACCTAATTTCGGTACAACGACCAACCCTTTAACAATGCAGCCATTTAACCATCTATCTACTGCGACAGGCTGTAACGGAGCTGCAGGCCGCCTTCGGTGGTGGAGTTTTTGAACGAGTTCTGCACCCGCGGGTCGGTGACGGTGCGGGCAAAGAAGAACTGCAGGTTGAGGCGCTGGTTGAGCACGTAGTCGATGGTGGGGCGCAGCTGCAGCTGGCGGGTACCGTTGGTGGTGAGGCCGAAGGCCCGGCCCAGCTCGCCTTCCACGGCCGGCTGGCCGCCAGCGGCCGGAATCGGGTCCGTCACGTCTTCGATGCTGCGCTGAATGGTGGTGTTGTCGCGGATGCTCAGGTCGAGTCGGGCGGTTAACTCGTTGCGTAGGATGCGCTGCTCGCCGCCGATGCGGAAGGGCAGCTTGAAGCGGTTGGTAGCGTAGCCGAAGCCAATTACCAGCTCTTGGGTGTGCAGCTCCGTTACCTGGGCGTTGGTGGTGTTGAGGCCGATAGCCCGCTCGGTGCGCAGCTCCACGCGGCCCGTAATCTTCTCCAGCGTCTGGAAGTTCACGCCAATCAGCGGCGAGAGGCGCTCCGCAATGCTTACCTGCCCGATGATGTAGTACGGAATGTATTGGCCCGAGGCGTTGGTGATGGTGCTCAGGCCTTCCGGCTCGGCAGTGTAACCGGAGGCCGTGGTGTAGCCCGCCACCGTGTACACCGACGAGTAGGCGTGGGTGATCGAGATGGAACGGAAGTAGCGCTTCACGAAGGGCAACTCGGCCAGGCCGTTGTAGTCGACGCGCCAGTTGGGGATGGGCAGCAGTTCGAACGGCTTGAACTTCTCAGCCTTGTAGCCGTCCGACGACTTGCCGCGGTAAGCATCCAGGAAGGCCGGAATCAGCACGTCCTGCGAGTTGTAGCCGTAGGTACCATTGCCGCTGGTGTTGGCCGTTGCCAGCCGCTGCTGCACGATTCCTCGGTTCTGCACAAACCGGTCAAAAGCCTTGGAATCTTCTCCCTCATTCAGCCGGTCGCCGAACAAGGTTCGGATGCTGATGAAAGACGTGCTGAACGTGCCGGAACCCAAATTCTGGCGCGGGGCGAGGTTGCCGGTGGGCTGCAGCGTTATTTCGTCGATTTCATTGCGGTAGAACACTTCCCGGTTGCGGGCCAGCTGGCGGCGGCCTTCCAGTTGAATGTTGAAGTCGCGGAAGGGCTCCAGGGAGGTGCGCAGAATCAGGTTTTCGGTGAGCAGGGAGCTGATGGGCGTGTTCAGGAACTGGCTCTGGTCGGTGTACCAGCCGCGGCTGGCGGCCCGGTCGTACAGGGCATCCAGGTCGTACTGCTTGCCCAGCAGGAAGGGCACGCCCGGCGCGTCGAAGTCGGAGTTCATGCCGAAGAAGCGGGTGCGCGGCAGGTAGCCGGGCAGCAGCGTGCCGTTGGAGCGGGTGTAAGTGAAGTTCAGCGAGCGGGCCGTCATCAGGGACCGAAGCACGGCTTTCAGCAAACGTAGCTCCGGGCCCTTGGCGGTGTCGGCTGGCACGTCGGGCTGGCCGGCCTGGCTGGCGCGGTCGAGGGCCGTGGGCAGACCGGGGCGGCGCTTGCCGGCGCTGGCTTCGTTGGCGCCGGGCGCCGGGGCGTTGTTGATGATGTTGAGGAAGCGCACCTTGTTATAGAGCTTCACCAGATCAATCTTGCCGTTGGCACTCAGCTCCCCGTTGTTCTGGATGGTGTTGCCCAGGTTCAGCTCCCGCGTCTGGGTGCTGTCCGGGTTAGCCGGATACAGCGGAGCCCGCAGCGCCGTGGAAGCCGCCTGCCAGGTGTAGTTAGCCGCGTAGCGTGCATCCGCCGACAGCCAGTCGGTGAGCGGGAACTTGTCGAGCGGCAGGCGGTAGGTGATGGCCACCGTCTGGTTGAAGTTGGTGGTGCGGCCACCGCGGCGGAACAGGTTTTCGCGCAGCTGCCGGCGGTTTTCCAGCGCTTCCGGCGAGTCGCCGATGGTGCGGCCCAGGCCTTCGTCAATCACCGCGCGGTTGTTAGCGGTGTAGTCTACCGTCAGGGCTTTGGTGAGGGCCCACTGCAGGTCGTAGATGCGGTTGAAGTAGAACGACTTCTGGAACACGCCCGGAATGCCGTTGGTGGTGGGCAGATTGCCCGGCTCCAGCACGCGCTGCAGGAACCGCTCGTTGTAGCGCCGGTCAATGTCGGCCCGGAACGAGAAGCGGGTGGGCAGCGGCGTGAAGTTCACGTCCTGGAAAATCTTCAGATACGGATTGTCCAGGGCCTTGATCTTGGCCAGCGGCGTGTAGTTCTTGGGCGTGAGCTGGTAGAGGTAGGCCAGCGCGCCGGTGTAGGTGCGGGTGTAGTCCCGGTCGGTGCGGATGTCGGTGTGGGTGCGCTCGGTGATGGAGTAGCTGGCCGCGAAGTTCTCGATGTCGTAGGGCATCGGCTTCTTCTCGGGGTTGGTGCGCTCTTTGCGCACGTTCAGCACCGAAATACTGCGGCTGGTGGTCTGGTCGATGACTTCCTTGCGATACTCGGCCTTGTCCTCTTCACGCTCAAACTTGCGCAACGACTGCTCCAGGCGGGTATCGGGGTCGAGCGGGTCGTACTCGGGGGCGCGGGTTTCGTTGCCGGCCTGCACCAGTACCGGAATCCGGAGGCCCAGGCGCTCGGGGAAGAGCTTGTCGGCGGCCACCGTGGCGTTTACGTCGCCGCGGGTGATGCTCTCCAGCGAGCGTTGCTGCAGCTTGTCCTGCAGGCCACCGAAGCCCACCGAGGTGTAGCTGCCGGTGGCCGTGATGTTGGCCAGGTCGGCGAGCTTGGTATTGAAGCGGGCGGTAGCGGCCCAGCCGTTCTGCTTATCGAAGTCGAACACCCGGAACTCATCGGCCCAGAGGCAGAAGGATTTGGTGTTGCCGTCGTTGGTGGGATTGAACAGGCCAATCATGGCGCCCTGCACCGCGCTCAGGTCGGGGTTGCCGAACACGGTGATGCTGGCGCCGTTCGGGAAGGTTTTGGTATAGGGGCCGGTGTAGCTGGCTGTGCCGCGGTTCACGGCCAGGTTGCGCTCGGCCTTCACATCAATGAACTCCTGCAACGAAAGGCTGATTTCGTTGGCCGTGGGCCAGATTTCGGCTTGGGTGGTAGCGGTGCGCGGCGTAATCTGCAGCGGCAGGCGGTACTCGTAGTAGTTCTGGTTGTAGTCGGTGCCGAGGCGCACGAAGGCCTGCACCTGGCCGTCGCGCACGTTGGCGTCCTCGCTTTCGGCGTGCAGGAACAGGCGCAGCTGCTTGTAGCGCAGCAAGCTCAGGTTGATGTTCTTATAGGCAGCCTGCCCGAAACCGTCGCGGAGCTGGTCTACGCACAGGCGCAGGCTCTGCTCGTTTTGCTGGCGGTTCACGGTGCCGGAGCCGTACTCCTTGTCGCGCTGAATGTTGGGCGGCAGCACGTACGGAATGGCGCCTTTGGCCCCGTCCAGCGCCGGGCCGTTTTCCTCCAGGCTCACGGTGCTGATGTTGAACGAGCGGGCCGCGTCGCCGCAGTTCACGCAAGGCTGGCTGGTTTCGGAAATCGGCTGCAGGTAGCGGCGCCACTGGTTGGCAATGAACTGGGGCTGCACCATACGCAGCACCACCGGCTGCTGCCAGCCCGTGAGATACATGCGCAAAAACCGGATGCTCTTGAAGCCGAACGGCTGCCCGTCGGCGCTGCGCACGGCATTGTAGTTGCGGATCGGAATGCGGAACTGGTACCAGTTCACCTGGTCGCCGTTCACCTGCTTGGTGATGCGGTCCACCACGTAGTTGTTGCCCACGGCAATGTCGCCGGGGTTGGCGCCCAGGTCCAACTGGTACTCGTAGTAGCGCTCCGTCTCCGAAATGACGTTGTCGCGGTTCAGGTCTTCCTTATCCGGGAAAGCCGTAGACGAGAGCTGGCTGTTTTCCTGCGAGTTGCCTTCCAGGCCGTTGTATTGTTTGTAGCGGCCCAGCAGCTTCACGTCGTTCTGGTCGTAGAACGGGTCGAGGTGGTGGCGGAAGTTGTCGCCGGAAGGGTCGGCGTAGGCTTTGCCGAAGAAAGCCGATTCCTCGGTGTCGTTGAGGCCGTCGAGGCCCACGTCCTGGCGGGCGCGGCCGCCGGGCGCGTTGCTGAAGGCGTCGGTCAGGAACTGCTGGCGCGCCACCAGGCCCCAGGGCGTGCGGCGCGTGGTCCCGATGGAGTCGTTGCTGGTCGGCAGGCCGTTTTCGAATTCGTAGCGGTTGTTGTCGCGCAGCACGTCCTCGCTCACGTTGCCCAGGTTGATCATCAGGCGGCCGCCGGTGGTATTGTTGATGCGCGGGTTTTCGCTGTCGTTGATTTCGCCCCGGACGCCAGCAATGAACGGGTCCATCAGCCAGAACTCCAGGTACTCCACGTTGGCGTTGTCGAAGTCAGTATCGAAGGTGATTTCGCGCGAAATAGCCCCGAAATTCTGGATGGCGAGTGCCGGGGGCAGGCTTTTGCCGTCGGCCGCAATGGCGGGGTTGTAGTTGTAGGGCCCGCGCTCCGACGGGTAGTAGGCCATGTCCAGCGAATACTCGAAGCCATTGCCGGTAGTGCCCAGGTCGCGGTTCGGGAAGATTTCGTTGCGCTGGATGCCGCGGGTGTAGTGGTTTTCCAGCTCGGCCGTGCCGATGTTGTTCGGTACGCTGGGCCCGTCCGTGTAGTAGCTCTGGTCGATGGAGTACCAGGCCAGCTTGGCGCGGCGGTAGGCCGAGGTGATGTCGTTGCGGTTGAACTCCGGATACGTGAACGGCGTGGAGCCCAGCCGCCAGGCCACGGCCGAGTTCAGCCCGCCCAGCGTGTAGGGCGTGCGCGCATTCTCGAAGTCGTCGAGGTAGCTCACGCCGTTTTCGCCGTTGCCCAGCTGCGACTTGCCCGGCAGCAGCTGCGCAAACTCACCACTGAAAGCCACCGACGACGGCTCCTTGGTGGAAATGAACGGCAGCATATCCAGGTACTTGGTGAGGGCGCGCGAGTCGCGGCGCATGTTCACGTCAAAGCCGTAGATGGTGTTATTGCCCGGCTCATCGCCGATGTTGACGCGGTTGATGCCGGGGGCCTGGTTTTCGCGCAGGTGCAGCACCGTGGCCCCGAAGTTTACGTCTTGGTTGAGGCGGTAGTCGAAGCGGGCACCGAGCAGCTTGCGCGGCTGCACCTGCACCAGGGCGTTCTTCTCGAACTCCACCCGCAACTCGTTGGCCGAGTTGAGGTAGGCCGGGTTGAGGATTTTCACCTTGGCCTGGTCGTAGAACACCTGGTAGTCGCGGCCTTCTTCCAGCAGCACCGAGCCGGCGCGCACCCGCACCGAACCTACCGCAATGCCCAGGCCGGGCAGCGTAATCTCGTCGGTGGCAGTAGCCTGGAACCGGCCGCGCAACACGAATTTATCTTTCTCGGTGACCTGCTGGGCGTCGCTCTGCACCTGGTTGTAGAGGGCATCGTAGACGTACTTGCGGGCCAGCAGCCGCTCGTTGGCGGGGTCGGAGCCGGGCGTCACGCCCAGCGTATCAAACTGGCTGCGCAGGTAGTTGCCGAAGGGCTCCACCACCGGGAATATGATCTTGCCCAGCTCTGGGTCGATGGTGATGCCGGGGAAGAAGTCGAAGTTACCGTCGGCGTTCTGGTCGTTGTTGGGGTTGACGTTGTCGAGGTTGAGCACCTCAATCAGCGGGCGGTTCTGGATGCGGGCGCCTTCCTTCAGCGAAATCAAATCCACGCCCGTCACGTCGTCCTTATAGATGATCTGGAGCTGGAAGTTGTCCCGGTTTAGCTGCGAGGCGTTCAACGGGTACACGTTCTTCATCATCAGGTCCCAGGTGGGCAGGTTCCGGGTGAGCAGGTTCGTGTTCTGCGGGTTCTGGCTGGGGTCGGCGAGGCCGACGGCGGGGTTGGTGGCCTTCAGCAGCTTCAGGAACACCACTTCGTCCTGGCTGCGGTTGCCGTAGTCGTTCACCACCTCCCCTACTTTGTAGGTGCGGCCGTTGTAAATGTATTCGTAGCTGACGCCCAGCACCTGCTCGGGCAGCAGCTGGGTGTTGAGGCTCAGGTAGCCCAGCTGGGCGTTGAAGGTGTACTCGCGCGGGTCGAGCTTGCGGGCCCGCACGTGCTCGAAGTCCACGTTTTTCACCAGCGGCTGGCCGGCCACGCTGCCGCCGCTCAGGTAGTTGTCCACGGTCAGCTCGCCGCGGGCCTGGGCGTTGGGCTGCAGCAGCTGCTGGAGCTGGTTGTTGGTGTTGTTGGCGGCGGCCGTGGGCACCACACCCCCGGGCAGTAGCAGCGGGCTCCGATACACGCGGCTGGCTTCGCCCAGGTCCATGAGCGGCACCACGTTGCGCAGGTTGTCGCTCTGGCGGTTGTCGTTGGTCACCCACACTTCCAGGTAGCGGATTTCGATGCCGCTCTGCACGGTGGGCAGGTTGCGAAGGGCCAGGTTGTACCGGTCGCGGAAAAACTGGCTCAGGAAGAAGTGCCGGTCTTTCTCGTACTGGCTGGCCTTGATTTCAAACTGCCGGCTCTGGCCGCCGTTCTGCACGCGCACCTCGTCGGCCTGGCCGCGCAGGGTGCTGGCCACGGCCGTCACGCTCATGCGCCCGAACTGCAGCTGGGTTTTCACCCCAAAAAGGTTCTGGCCGCCCACAATCAATGAGTTGTTGAGCGGCAAGCTCACGTTGCCCAGGTCCACCTTCCGGATGATGTCCGTGTCGAAGCCCGTGTAATCGAGCTTCATGTTGTTTTCGAAGTCGAAGGCGGCCTTGGTGTCGTAGTTGAAGTTCAGGCGCACCTTCTCCCCGATCTGGCCCGTCAGGTTGAGGTTCATGTTCTGGTCGAACTGAAACTCGCCGATGCGCTGCTGCCGGAGCGTGAGCGTGGGGTTCTGGTTGCGGTTGAAGCGCGCGCCCATCCGGATGGTGACGGCGCCGGCCGGCCGGATGTCCACGTAGGAGCCGCCGAAGATGCGGTCGGCCATGGGGCCGAGGTAGATCTTGGGAATCAGGCGGCGCGAGGCGGCCGAGCCGGAGTCGCCAACGACGCCCCCGGCCGAACGATTTCGGAAGTAGTCTCGTACAGCCTGTTGTTGCTGCCAGCGCGAGTATTCTTTGAAGGTAAGGCGGCTGGGGTCGCGGAAGTCCACATCCTCCCCTATTCGCTCCTCCACATCAAAATACTGCAGGCTGTCGTCGGGCGTGATGACCTGCTGCACGTTGCCGGGCAGCGGCAGCACCAGCGGCGAGCGGCGGCGCTGCGGCGAAAACGGCGTACCCACCCTATCGGCGGGCGCTACGCGGGGCCGGCGGCTGGTACGGTAGCGGCTGGTATCGGGCAGGGCCGTGCGCGGCGTGTCGGGCCCGGGCATAAGCCAGGGCCGGGCCTCGCTGGTTTCGGGGAGCCACGCCCAGAGCTGGCGCAGCGAAAAAGCGGCGGCCCCGGCAGTTTCCGCCTGCGACCACCAAGCACCCAGCAACGACGCAAAAACAACAGCAACTGAGGCAGTGAGGGACTTCTTACCGGAGTTCAAGTGCTACAAATAAAAAGGATGCAGGGGGCGCTGAGTGCGGAGCAGGGAGTAGCAAGCAGAAAGCATGCAGTAGCAGGTATGGAGTAGCTGGGAGTGAACACCGGGCCGCGCAGAGCTGGCGGCACGTGGGGCTCACTGCTTTCTACCCACTACCGATACTGCCTACTTACCACTCTATACTCCATACTAACTACTCAATACTTAATTGGACTTAAGAGCAAACTTAATCAATTCCTCCACGCTCAGGTCGTTGCCGTAGCGCTTCTGGATCTGGTCGAGGTTTTTCTCGGCGGCGGCCCGGGCGAAGCCCAGCGTCACTAAAGCCGACAACGCCTCACTGCGGCTGGTATTGTGTGCGCGGGCCAGCGGTACGGTATCGACGCCGGCTTTGGCCAGCAGCTCGTCTTTGCGCAGCTTGTCGCGCAGCTCCAGAATCACGCGCTGCGCCGTTTTGGGGCCCACGCCCTTGATGCTCTGGATGGCGCGCACGTCCTCGTTGACGATGGCCTGGCGGATTTCGCCCACGCTCATGCTGCTCACCATCACGATGCCCGTGCCCGGCCCGATGCCCGACACCGAAATCAGCAGCATAAACAGTGCTTTTTCGCTGGGGTCGAGGAAGCCGTAGAGCGTGTGGGCGTCTTCCTTGATGTGCTGGAAGGTGTAGAGCTTGGCCTTGTCGCCCTCGGCGGGCAGCTTGCTGAACGTGCTGAGCGAGATGCGCACCTCGTAGCCGATGCCGCTCACGTCGAGAATGGCCTGAGCGTGGTCTTTGTAAGCGAGCTTTCCTTCGATGTAGGCAATCATGGGGTGGTGGGACTTGGGGACTTGGGGACTTGAGGGCTTGGGTTGGGGCAACACCAGCGGCCGGGTTTTCTATCCCGGGCAGCGCGGCATTATTGGCAGAATAAGTTGGCCATGCGGCGCCTCACCCCCTAGCCCCCTCTCCTACAGAGAGGGGGCTAGGGGGTGAGGCGCCGGTAGTAGGCCCGGTACGGCACAGGCTAAAGCCTATGCTACGGGCGCTACAGGCGCTACAGGCCGCGGTTGGTCTGGCTTTGCTGGGCGTCGACCACGGCAATGGAGGCCATGTTCACGATTTCGCGCACCGAGGCGCCCAGCTGCAGGATATGCACCGGCTTGCGCATGCCCATCAGCACCGGCCCGATTACCTCGGCGCCCCCGATTTCCTGGAGCACTTTGTAGGCAATGTTGCCGCTAATCACGTTCGGGAAGATGAGCGTGTTGGCGCCGCCTTTTTCGGCCAGCTCCGAGAACGGGTACTGCTCGCGCAGCAGGTCGGGATTGAGGGCCGTATTGGCCTGCATCTCGCCGTCCAGAATCAGGTCGGGGTAACGCTTTTTGGCCAGCTCGGTGGCGCGACGGGCCTTGTCGGGTAGCTCGCCGGGGTTGGAACCGAAGTTGGAGTAGCTGATAACGGCCACCCGCGGCTCGGCGTCGAAGAAGCGTACGGCCTCGGCCGTGAGGCCGATGATGTCCACCATTTCCTCGGCCGTGGGGTCGATATTAACGGTGGTATCGGCGAAGAAGAACGGGCCTTTCTTGTGCTGGATGATGTACATGGAGGCCACGCGCTTCACGCCTTCCTCCACCCCAATCACCTGCAGCGAAGGCACAATGCTCTTGCCGTAGTCTTTGGTGAGGCCGGTGATGAAGGCGTCGGCCTCGCCGGTTTCCAGCATCATGGAGCCGTAGTAGTTCCGCTCGCGCAGCAGGCGGCGGCCTTCGTAGAGCGTAATGCCGCGGCGGCGGCGCTTCTCATACAGCAGGTTGGCGTACTCTTCGCGCTTGGCTTCTTCTTCCAGAATGTCGATGATCTGGCAGCCGTGCAGGTCGAGGTTGTTGGCCAGGGCAATGGCTTCCAGCTTCTTACGGTTACCGAGTAGAATGGGCACCGCAATGCCCTCGTCGAACAGAATCTGAGCCGCCTTGAGGATCTTATAGTTGTCAGCTTCGGCAAACACAACCCGCTTAGGGTTGGCGCGGGCCGCCGACGTGATGCGGTTCATCAGCTTCTGGTTCACGCCGAGGCGGCCGCGCAGCTCATCTTCGTAGGCCACCCAGTCCTGAATATGCACGCGGGCCGAGCCGCTTTCCATGGCGGCGCGGGCCACGGCCGGGCTCACGGCCGTAATCAGGCGCGGATCGAGGGGCTTAGGGATGAGGTAGGTGCGGCCGAAAGCCAGCGTGTTGTCGCCGTAGGCGCGGTTCACCATGTCGGGCACGGGCTCCTTGGCCAGGTCGGAGAGGGCGCGCACGGCGGCCAGCTTCATGGCTTCGTTGATTTCCGTGGCCCGCACGTCCAGCGCCCCCCGGAAGATGTAGGGGAAGCCCAGCACGTTGTTTACCTGGTTAGGATGGTCGCTGCGGCCCGTCGCCATGATGATGTCGGGACGGGTGGCCATGGCCAGCTCGTAGGCAATTTCGGGGTTGGGGTTGGCAAGCGCGAATACGATGGGGTTGTCGGCCATCTTCAGCAGCAGCTCGGCGGGCAGCACGTTGGCCGCCGAGAGGCCCAGGAACACGTCGGCACCTTCCAGCGCCTCGGCCATGGTGCTGATGGGCCGGCTGGTAGCAAAGTGCCGCTGTAGCGGGTCAAGGTCGGTGCGGCTGGCATTGATGACGCCGTCCTTATCGAAGACCACCACATTTTCCAGCCGCAAACCCAGCGCCAGATACAGGCGCAGGCAGCTGATGGCCGCCGCGCCCGCGCCGCTCACCACCAGACGGATGTCCTTGATGCTCTTGCCCACTACCTCCAGCCCGTTGAGCAGCGCCGCCGACGAAATAATGGCCGTGCCATGCTGGTCGTCGTGCATGAGCGGGATGTTCATCTTCTCGCGCAGCTCTGTTTCGATGCGGAAGCACTCCGGGGCTTTTATATCCTCGAGGTTGATGCCACCGAACGTGGGCTCCAGGGCCTTCACGATGCGGATGAACTCGTCGGGGTCGGTGGCGTCGATTTCAATGTCGAAGCAGTCGATGCCCGCGAATTTCTTGAACAGTACGCCTTTGCCTTCCATCACCGGCTTGGAGGCCGCCGGCCCGATGTTGCCGAGGCCCAGCACGGCCGTACCGTTGCTGATAACGGCTACCAGGTTGCCCTTGGCGGTGTATTTATATACGTCGTCGGGGTTGGCGGCAATGGCCAGGCAGGGCTCGGCTACGCCCGGCGAGTAGGCCAGGGCCAGATCCAGCTGGGTGCTGACGGGCTTGGTGGGCACTACCTCAATCTTGCCGGCGGGGCTTTGGGAATGGTAGTCGAGAGCGTCCTGCTTGTTGATCTTGAGCATGAGTCGGATTCCAGGGTGAAATGCCACCGCCGAAGCCGCAGCCTAGGCAAGTTGGGGCCAAATCCGCCGGAATCAAAGTTTACGCAGCTCGTCTGTCATTCCGGCAAGAAAGGAATCCGGGTAAACTGGTTTCCGCACCTGTACCCC
This sequence comes from Hymenobacter canadensis, assembly GCF_027359925.1. Lineage (NCBI taxonomy): Bacteria > Pseudomonadati > Bacteroidota > Cytophagia > Cytophagales > Hymenobacteraceae > Hymenobacter > Hymenobacter canadensis. The sequence goes on from NZ_CP114767.1 coordinate 3,011,602, forward strand.
GGATTCCTCGTGCGTCGGAATGAGAGCTTACCGCAGCGGCACCTCCGTGAAGGTACCATAGACGCGCAAATCGCCGGAGCGGCGGTTATCGACGCCGGTGGCCAGGAACGTGAACGGGTCTTTGCTATCGGCGGCTTCTACGGTGTAGCTGCCGCTGATCAGGTTGCGGGTGGCATCATAGCTGCTGATGACGAATGAGCCCGTGAGGTGGTGGTTGTTACCCGTTATCAGGTTGCCGATGGCGCTGCTGTTGAGGCTGGCCCGCAGGTAGCTCACCTGCACGTCGCCCGCGCCGGGGTCGGGCTGCGAAGCCAGCGTGTAGGCGCCGGTCAGGCCGGGCTTCTGGCGGCTTTTGGCAAGTGTGAATTCCAGCTGGTCGGTGGTGCTGGTTTGGCTGTTGCTGAGCTTGAGCACAAGCCGGTCGGAGAGCAACTGGCCGCTGGGCCGGTCGGCCAGGTGGTTGATGCCGCGCGTTTCGTCGGGGCTGGTGTAATGAAATGTCATGTTGAGGGTAGCCGCCTGCACCGGCGCGGCGGGCTGGGGCTGGTCGGCGGAGTCTTTTTGGCAGGCGATAGTGAATAGCGTAGCAGAAGTAAGGAGCGTAACTAGAAAGCGTTTCATCAACATAACCGGGAGCATAGATGGGTATGGCAGCCCGAGTTCCAAGAGTTGTGCCAGACTCTGTGGGAATAGTTCCGTAGCACGGATATTTTTTTGGCAGCCTGGTGTACTTAGCGGGCCGAAAGGAACATTCCGGCTCGCACCCTTTTGCTGTTTACCTTTCCCGCATGGAAACCGCCCACACCTTTCAGGCGCAGCTGGAGCCCGGCGGCCCCAGCTTTATGCCTACCCAGATAGTGGTAGTGCCGCCGCTGGTGCTGGAGGCGCTGGGAGGCAAGGCCACGAAGCGCGTGATGGGCACCGTGAACGGCCACGCCGTACGGCTAGGGCTGCTGCTGCTACCCGGCGGCGGCCGTTACCTGATGCTCAGCAAAGACCTGTGCCGGGCCGCGGGCATTCAGCTGGGCCAGCACCTCACCATCAGCCTCGCCCCCGACCCGCAACCCGACTATGTAGAGCTGCCCGCCGAGCTGGCCGAAGCCCTGGAAACCTGGCCGGAAGCAGAGGCCAGCTTCGCCAGGCACTCGGGCAGCATGCGCCGCGCCATGGCCCGCCACGTAGCCACCGCCAAACAGACCGAAACCCGCGCCCGCCGCGCCGTGGAGCTAATCGAGCGGCTGGCCCTGAACGGGCACCCGTTCCGGAAGTAACGCGAAGCTTCTGCGCACGTGCTTAGCAAGTTTCCACGCGTTAGCACAAGTGGCGCGGTGCCGCACACTCGCTTCGCTCGTTAACCAAGCGGGAGCTTGGTGTTACTTCTTACCGGTCCGACACCGAGAGCGAAGAACTGCCCACCGCCGGCTGGCCAGTGGCCCCAATACCTTCGGCGCTGACGCGGAAAGTGCCGCCTTGGTCGGCGGTATAGAACGTGAAGCGGGCCGTGCCGGAGGCCGGCACGGCTAGGCGCGGCAGCCAGTAGAGCGTAGTGGCACGCGGGTCGGGGCGGTTGGCGGCCGGGGCTTTTTCGTAGCGGGGCGCGTAGAACTCGCGGGCGCGGTGATAGGCCGGCAGTTGGCGCACTGCCACGCCTGCAGCAGGCTCCTTGCTGTAGTTGTAGTCGGGGTTGCCGCGCTTGGTGAATACGGCAATGACGCCATTGCCGCCGCGGCTACCATAAATAGCAGCCGACGCCCCTTTCAGTACTTCAATGCGCTCCACAATCGTGGGCGGAATTCCCACCAGCCCATCAATATCCGAAAGCGGCATACCATCGAGCAGAAACAAGGGCTGACTAGAGCCCGAAAAGCTGGAGATGCCCCGGATCTGGACGTTGTAGGAGAAGCCGGTACGCGTTATCTGCACGCCCGCCACGCGGCCCTGCATCAGCTGAAAAATATCGGAATACGTGTCAGCCAGCGGAATGTCGCGCAAGGTCAGTACGTTGTCGGCGGTGCCGTGGATGGAGCGGGGGTCGCGCGGGGGCGGCGTGGGGCGGCTGCCTTTCACGGTCACGTTGCGAAGCATAATACTGCGGCTGGAATCTGGGCGGTATTGCTGTTCGAGCACCTGCTGGCGGCGGCTGCGCTGGGCGTAGGCAGCTACTTCGGGCTGGGCGGCAGCAGGTGCCAGTAGAGGCAGCGGCAATGGTTTAGCCGGCAGCGGCCACAGCTCGTTGAGTTGAATCAGAACATTGCTGCCGCCTTTCTCGGTGCGGGCCTGCACCAGCACCCTGGCCGAATCCTGCCCGGGAAAGCCAGTAAACAGGAACTGTCCGTCGGCGTTGGATTGCCCGGCGCTGATGCTTTTTTCGGCCTGCTGAAACAGCGTGACGTTACCATTGGGCACAGGTTTCTGGTTGGCGCGCACCAGCCGGCCGCCCAGCGTAAGGTTCTGCTCGGTCATAAACTGATACGCGGCCACAGGCGAGGCGTTGGAAGCCACCAGCTCGCGCCACACAAAGCGGCTCCAGCCCTGCGTAAGCAGCAGCTGGTCGAGGGCGAGGCGCGTGTCGGACGTAGGGTTGCGGAAGTAGTAGCCGGGATTTTCGACGTAGCCTTTCAGCTCCGAGGTCAACAGCAACTGCGACTCGATAGTGGCGTCGGTGGTGGCGGTGGCGGGCAGGCCGCCATCCGTGGCCACGGCCAACGACAGCTCGGCGGCGGTCGGGGCGCCGGCGCCGGTGCGCACGTCTACGTCTACGGTCACGGCTTCGCGCGGGCCGTAGACGGGTTTGTTGGGACGCACAGTGATGCGCAGGGGGTTAGCATCGGGCACGAATGCCAGCCGCTCGGCGCGGGACACTTGCTGGTCGTCGAAGAGCGTTATGTGCAGCACGCCGGCGGGCATTTTGCCTTTGGGCAGGGTAGCCGCGAATATTTCATTACCCTGAATCTGCCCCTCGCCCACGTACACGGGTACGCCGCGCACATGCGCCAGCAGCCGCAGACCCACCGGCCCGGCCGGCGCCCCCGCTGCCGGCTGGTGGCGAATAAATACTTTAAACGAGTTGCCGATTTCGCGCGTGTTCATCACCCAGCCACTGGGCTGGGCCACAGGCAGCGGGTAGTCGGCGGTGGTACCGGCGGGCAGCGCCACGCGGGCGTGGTAGCGGCGGCCGGCGGCCGGCGTGAAGTTAAAGGAACTCATGCCCAGCGCGGGCGTGCTGAAGCTGGCCTGCACTTGGTTCTGGTCGTCGAGAATGTCACCGCGCACGGCCAGGCCGGTGCCGGTGGCATCAAGGGCCTTCACCCCTACCACCGTGGCTAGGCCGGCCACATAGTCGCCTCCTTCCGGAAAAAACTGCACGTCGGGCCGGGCCGGGGCTGCCGGACGGGTTACGCTGCGGCGGGCGGGAGTGGGCTTGCCGGCTGAGGCACTGGCCGCGTCGGGAGCGGGCGGCGCCACCTGCCACACGGGCACGCGGCGCGAGAAAAACAGCTGCTCGCTGGTATTACGCATCCAGTGGGTGTAGGCGCGCACCGTGTATATGCCTTGCGCCAGCGTATCGGGCAGGGCTAGGTCGCCGTGTGCAAGGCCGCCGCGCAGGGCCAACGTGCGGCGCAGCAGCACCCGCCGCCCCGAGGGGCTGACTACATCCACGTACAGCACCCGGCTGAGCGAGTCGAGCTGGTGATGCCGGGCATCGGCCACGTAGGCCTTAAACCATACGGTTTCGCCGGCGGCATATGCGGCCTGGTTGAGGTGCAGATAGCTGATTTCGGGCTGAGCATCGGTATAGAAAGCCAGCAGCCGCTCCACGAGGCGCCCGGCAGGGTCAGCAGGGGTTTGGAAAGCCAGACTAATGGCGGCCATGGAAGCAGCGGCAGCGCCCAGGGCTAAATGCTGCAGGCGGAGAGGTAAAGTAGTTTTCACAGGATACTGGTAGTGAATGAATAAATCGAGGCGAAAATAGAGGAAAGACGCTACAACGCGAAGCTTCTGCTTGGTGCTACCTGTGCAGCGAATATGCGGCGCCGTGCCATTTGCGCCAATGCCTGATATTCGCTTCGCTCGTTCACCCAGCGGGAGCTTCACGTTACAGCCGAATGCTGAACACTAAGGGTTCGATTATCAAATCATTGGTGTAGGTATCCACGACTACCCGCACACCGCCTTCCAGCGGGGTGCGCAGCCGCAGCACGTTGAACAGCGCCGCCACGTCGAGGCCCACGTTGCGGTAGTTGCCGCGGCCCGACACGCCGGTGCTGCGGCCCTGGGCCACATCCAGAAACCCGGTGGCCCGCAGCCGCTGCACGTACAGCAGCCGCCCCACCGACCAGTGCGGAAACGCCAGCGGCAGGTAGTAGTCGGCAGAGGCAGCGCTGAGCTGGTCGAAGCTCACGTAGTTTTCGCCGCGGGGGAAACTGATGGCCGAGGCAAACTGATACTGCCGCTGCTGCTGGCGCTGGTAGCCGGCACGCAGGCGCAGGCTGTGGTGCTTGCCCAGGCCGGGCACGTACACGCTGCCCTGCGCGCCCCACTGACGGGCCTCCAGCCCCACCCCGAATGGCGTGAGGCGCGAGGTGAGCAATGCCGTAGCACCCCAGCGCGGGGCCACGTCCCGGGCACTCATTTTCAGCTGCCGCACGAAGCTGAGAGTGGTTTGCAGGGCGTGCACCGGCCGGCCGGGGCCGGGCTCGGAGCGGAACCGCACCGGCAGATCGTAGCCGCTGACCTGCTCCAGCAAGTAGTAGCTACTCAAAGTCAGGGCCGACAGGTATTTGGAGCGGGTGAGCGTGAGCGGCAGCCGCAGGCCAGCCGTGAGGCGCGTGGTCTGCCAGCGGTCGGCGCGGAGGCTATCGAGCGGCTGGTTGCGGGCCCGGTCGATGTAGCGGGCGGCGTTGCGGCCGCCGTGGCTGATTTCGGCATCGAACACCGGGTATTTGCCTTGGTAGCTGACGCCGCCGAATACGGCCCCGGTGCGCTCGTTTTGGTCGTAGCTGACGCCGGCCACGGCCTGGGTGGTACTCAGCAGATCCTGCGAGCGAAGGCCGAGGCTGACGCTGTTGCCGGTGGGACTTTGCACCACGCCCCAGCTGAACACATTGAATGCGTGCCGCAGCACCGAGTAGGGCCGCACCGGGTAGCGCGTGGCCGAATCGGGACGCGAGGCGCTGCCCAGCTGCGCCACCACGGTGGCGGCGCCCGGCTCGCGGGCGGCCAGTGCGGCGGCGTAGGGCTGGCCGGCATCGGCGGCTTCGGGCGGCGCGGGCGGCACGGCGCGCCACGTGGCCGGCTGCAGCGGCATCTCCACGATGCGCGCTCCGGTAGCCTGGAAATCGTGAAACGCCAGCCGCTGCCCATCCGGCGACACGGCCGCCTGGTAAGCCCCCAGCGGCCGGCTCGTCACCTGATACACCTGCCCGGTAATGTTGTGCACGGCATACACATTATCAATGCCCGACTGCGGCGAGTTGTAGAGCACGTAGTCGGCCCAGGGCTGGGGGTTTGTCAGGTTGACGTTGGCCACGGGCAGCAGGGCCCGCACCGCGCCGGTAGCCAGGTCGATTTCATCGATGGTTTTGCCGGCCAGCTTCAGCACCACCGCCACCACGCGCTGGCCGTCGGGCGTGAAGCGGGGCTGCAAGTACAGGTCGTTCTGGGGGTTGGGCAGGGTTTGCAGCACGGCGCCGGTGAGGGCGTCGAGCAGGTGCAGGGCGTGGCGGTAGGCGCTGTCGGTTTCCACGGCTATCAGGCGCGTGCCATCGGGCGAGAGCGAGGCGGCGGTGTAGCGGTGGCGGCGGCCGAGGCGCCCCATGCGCCCGATGCGGCCGGTGGCCAGGTCCAGCACCTTCAGCTCGGAATGGATGCGCTGGCCCCAGCGGGCATCGGGCTGCAGCTCGGGCCACACAGCCTTGCCGCCGCCTACGCTCAGCTGCTCGGGCAGGTTCAGCAGGCCGGGCACGAACAGCTTGCGCTCCTGCCCGCGCCGGCCCAGCAACACCAGCTGCGCAATGTCGCCGAGGCCGGATTTCAACGCCAGCACGGTGCTGTCATTCACATACTGCGGGTACTGATACTCGGTAAACACCGGGCCCTGGTACTGGCCGGCCAGCTCCCGCGCCGCGGTGGGCTGCACCGCGCGCTGCTGCGTGCGCCACATGGAGTCCAGCTCCTGCATCGTGCGCTGGTAGAGCTGCTCTACGCGCAGGCCGGTGGTGCGCTTCAGGCCATTAGAGAAAGAAAACGGGTAGAACGGAAACCGGTAGTAGCCAGTCAGGGCCCGGTCCCAGACGTCGGCGCCGTAGTGGGTTTTGGCGTATGACGTGAGGTAGTAGCCCAGCACGTACCAGTTGGGCACTTGGTCGCGCAAAGAGCCATTCACGGCTTTCTGGTAGCTGTAGGTGCGGCCCGAAAGCAGATTGGCCCGCAGCCCGGCCCCGAACTCCGGAATGCGGCCCCGGCCGCTGCGCGTGAGGGCCGTTTCGGTGCCCACGGCGTCGCCCTCGAAAAACCACTGCGGCACGCCCACGGCCGCCACGCCCAGCGCCCCGTCGCCGAGCAGCGGCCCCAGCAGGCGGCCTATTCCCTGGCGGCCCTTCTCGAACTGCGCCACGTGCCGGTACTCGTGCACCACCAGCCCGGCCAGCCAATCCACGGTGCCCAAACCCATGCCCTGCTGCGGGGTGCTGAAAAACTCGGCGTGCCGCGGCAGAAACGTCACGAAGCCGTTGCTGACGCTGGTGCGGGTCTGCATCACCACCGAAATAGGCCGCGGGCTGATGCCCAGCGTGGCCGCGCCGGGCCCGTGCACCTGCTCCAGCTGCCCGGCCGTGCGCTGGGCAGCCTCCTGAAACCCCAGCGGGTACAGCACCCGGAAATGCGGCGTGCGCACTTCCTGCCAGCGCAGTGTGGGCGGATTCTGGTCGAGAATGGGCAGGCTTTGGGCGCCGGCAGTAACCACCGAAGTCAGACCGGCGGCAGCCAGCAGAAGAGTACGCATAGAACAGGGAGTGGGCGGCTTGCAAGAAACCCTACGCACACCGAAAAGCCAAAAGTGCCGGTCCGGCACGCTTTAACAGCGCAACCAGACCGGCACTTTCAGCGGGGCGGCAGTGGCGCCGCGCTATTTGGTGAGCTTGATGGTGACAACGCGCGGGCCGCTCACGGTGAACTTGCACTCGTTGAAATCGGGCGGGGCCAGCGTGGGGCGCACGTTGTTGGAGAAGGCAAACGGCTCGGTAGGGATGCCCACGAAGTTCTTGTCCAGCTTGTCGTTGTTGTTCATGTCCTGGGTGATGGCCACGGCCCACTCACCGTTGGGCAGGTCTACGGGCAGCGTAATCTGGCGCTGGCCGGCGGGCATCACCACTTTCTTGAACACGTAGCCCTGGGGCTTGAGAAACTGGTCGCGCAGGTTGTAGAAATACAATTTTACCACCGACTGCGTGGAGGCCAGTGCCGAAACGACCACCGTAATGGACGACGTTCCCGCCGGATTGCCGGCCGAAGCCGGAACGGCGGCCAGCAAACTGCCGGCAGCAAACAGGATGGCACGCGTCGAAACTATCATAGACTAAACAAAACAACCGTGGAACAGTGCAGGCCCAACACGCAGCGCTTCCAAAAAAGTGCCACTACCGACGTAACCAGTCGGCCGCGCAGAAGGGGCCATCAATATAGCCAGAAACCCCGGGTTTGTGCCTACCTGCTCCATCTAGGCATCCCAGTCGTCCAGGCCTTCCTGCTGGGCGCCGAGGCAGATTTCGTCGAAGAACATTTCTATCTGGTAGGGGTCGATATTGGGGTTGAGTACCCAGTTGCTGAGCGCATGGCAGTATACTTTCAGCATTTCCGGCCGGCCAATTTTCGCAACTGCTTCCCGGTGGAAAGCCCGCATACGGGCCGCCATTGCCTCTCGCACCCGTGGGTTATCGGGCACACTGCCAGCCGGAAAACGCGTATCATCTGAATTTGACATAATTCACTATTTATTTGAACAAAATAACGATACGTTGTTTGATTTAAAGAGTTTCTTCTCCTTGATTTCGGTTATAACGCCGGCCAAAGTAATGCCGCCGGCCCTAAAACCACAAACCTCCGCCGGCTAGCCAGGTTGCAGCAGCACCTGCCGGTCGCCATCTGCCCGCTATTGGAACGGCAGAGCTCCCGGCGGTTGTTTGACAGCAGGCGGCCAAGTCCGGCTGTCGGCTTCCTGCGTATATTCCCTTCTTGATTTTTCCCTGTTTCCCTCCCGTTTCTCTATGCTGTCCTTTCTGAAAAAGAACCCCTACCTGCTGAGCATGCTACTGCTCACGATGGCCTGCTCCCAGCAGCGCCCCGCCGACGCCCAGGCCCTGAGCCGCTCCACCGCTGGCGGCCTGCCCACCGCTACCCAAGCCAAAGGCTTGGCCGTAGCCACGTTTGCAGGCGGCTGCTTCTGGTGCACCGAAGAAGTATTTGAGGAGCTGAAAGGCGTGCAGTACGTGGTATCGGGCTACGCCGGCGGCAAAGAGGCCAACCCCACCTATGAGCAGGTGGGCAGTGGCCGCACCGACCACGCCGAGAGCTTCCAAGTGTACTACACCCCCGGCCAGATCAGCTACCAGCAGCTGCTGGACGTGTTTTTCCTGGCCGGCCACGACCCCACGACGCTCAACCGCCAGGGCCCCGATGCCGGCGCGCAGTACCGCTCGGTGGCCTTCTACCGCACGCCCCAGGAAAAGCAGCTCATTGAGGCTACCATCAAGCGGGTGAATGCCTCGAAGCACTACCCCAACCCCATCGTGACCCAGGTGAAGGCCTTTACCAAATTCTGGCCCGCTGAAGACTACCACCAGGGCTACTTCCGCCTCCACGGCGACAACCCCTACGTGCAGTCGGTGTCGGTGCCGAAGGTGCAGAAGTTCCGCAAGGCCTTTCCGCAGCTGCTGAAAAACCCGCTGTAGCGCGCCGCACCTCACTGGTTTCCTGCCTTAGCGGCCGCATACCCCATATGCGGCCGCTCTTGGCTTTCGGCCCTCAGGCAAGGCCCAGTCATAGCTGAATGGCTATATTATGCCAGTCCCTGTATCTTGCACCCTCGCTCCGCCTGCTCTTCTTCCCGCACCTATGCTCTGGTCTGACACCACCGAAACTGCCGCCGCCCGCACCCTGATGCGGGATCTGCAGCCAGTGCCCATGCTGGATGCGCTGCCGCATCTGGCCTGGCTCTCCACCCCCGATGGCACCGTTATCCATTGCAACCGGCGCTGGCACAGCTACACCGGCGCCCCCCCCGATGCCCTGGCCGATGGCGGCTTTGTGGAGTATCTGCACCCCGACGACCGCGCCGAAGCCGCCGATGCCCAGCTACGCCACCTGCCCAACGGCAAAACCATGGAGCTGCACCTGCGCTGGCGCGGCCAAGACGGCCGCTACCGCTGGTACCTCGACCGGGTGGTGCCGCTGTATGGGCCCGACACCAAGCTGCTGGGCTGGCTGGGTACTTCCACCGACATCGACGAGCAGAAGCGGGCCGAAATCCAGGAGCGCCGCGGCCGGGAGCTGTTCGAGCTGATGGCCCGCGCCACCAACGACCTGATGTGGGACTGGGACATGACCTCGGGCCGGATGTGGTACAGCGAGGCTTTCTGGCAGCTGGTGGGCTATCCGCCCCGCCCCGACACCGAAACGGTGGCCTTCTGGCTGAGCCTGATCCATCCCGACGACTTGGAGCGGGTGCAGAACGGCGTGCAGGACGACCTGACCACCAGCGCCAAGCTGCTGGAATCGGAGTTTCGCCTGCGCCGCTCCGACGGCCACTACCTCACCATCCAGGACCGCGCCTGCGTGATTCACGACGCAGCCGGCCTGCCGGTGCGCATGGTGGGCGCCATGCGCGACGCGACGGAAGAAGCGGCCCTGCGCGGGCAGTAGCAGCAGGCGCCCGGCCACCTGGCGCAAAATGGCCGCCGCTATGTACTTTCGGGCTCATCCTGAAGGTTCCTTACGCGCATGCCGTTTCCCGTTCCTGTTTCCAAGCTGCCCGACATCGGGACCAGTATTTTCTCCGTGATGACGCAGCTGGCCCAGGAATGCGGGGCCATCAATCTGGCGCAGGGCTTCCCCGACTACGACCCGCCGCTGGCCCTGCAGCAGGCGCTGGCCCGCCACGCCACCACCGCCGGCCACCACCAGTATGCGCCCATGCCGGGTCTGCCGCGCCTGCGCGAAGCCATTGCCCGCAAAACGGCCCGCGTCTATGGCATTCCGGAGCCCGACCCGGCCACGGAAATCACCGTGACCTGTGGTGCCACGGAGGCGCTGTATGCGGTACTGGCCGCCGTGGTGCATCCCGGCGACGAGGTGCTGGTGCTGGAGCCGGCCTACGACCTCTACGGCCCGGCCATCCGGCTGCAGGGCGGCGTGCCGGTGTACGTGCCGCTGCCCGCCCCGCACTTCCGCCCCGACTGGGACCTAGTGCGGGCCGCGCTGTCGCCGCGGACCCGGCTGGTCATGCTCAACTCGCCCCACAACCCCAGCGGCGCAGTCCTGACTGCCGCCGACCTCGATACGCTGGCCGCCCTGCTGCGCGATACCGCCACGATGCTGCTCAGCGACGAAGTGTATGAGCACATGGTGTTTGATGGGGAGCCGCACCGCAGCGTTTTGCAGCACCCCGAGCTGCGCGAGCGGGCGTTTGTGCTGTCGTCGTTCGGCAAAACGTACCACGCCACAGGCTGGAAGCTGGGCTACTGCATCGCGCCGCCGGCCCTTACGGCCGAAGTGCGCCGGGTGCACCAGTTTCTCACGTTTGCCGTGAGCACGCCCACCCAGCACGCCCTAGCCGACGTGCTGGAAACCGACGCCGCCCACGACCAGCACCTGCCAGCCTTCTACCAGCACAAGCGCGACCTGTTCCGGGAGCTGCTGGCCGGCTCGCGCTTCGAACTGCTGCCCGTGCCCGGCGGCTACTTCCAGCTGGCCCGCTACCACCGCATTTCCACCCTGCCCGATGTGGAGTTTGCCCGGCACCTCACCCGGGAAGCCGGCGTGGCCGTGGTGCCTGTGTCGGCCTTCTACCACAACGGCCACGACGCGGGCCTGATCCGCTTTTGCTTTGCCAAACAGGATGCCACCCTGCAGGCGGCAGCCGAGCGGCTGCGGGTGCTGTAAATCCATGAATTGTTCAGCCCTACGTAATGCGCCCCGGCAATCTGCCGGGGCGCGTTTTTCGTATGTGCCCCCGATACCACCGTGCTTGGCGCGGCCCTGGCATTGGGTAAAGCAAAAAGTTTATTGCATATTTCATATTATCTACATTTTGGTATGCATGCTCACTTCTGCACCCGCTGCCTGGTCTGCCGCCGCCACTTTCTACTACACCTAAATTGCTCCTGGTCTTATGCCTGATTTAACCGTTTCTTTTATTCAGACCTCACTGCAGTGGCATGATCCGGCCGCCAACTGGAAAGAATTGCAGCGGCACATCGACGAAATATCGGTAGCCACCGACCTGATTGTGCTGCCGGAGATGTTCACAACCGGCTTCAGCATGGACGCCGCGCACCTGGCCGAAACCATGGAGGGCCCTACCGTAGCCTGGATGCGCCAGCTGGCCGCCGCCCGCAACGCCGTCATCACGGGCAGCATCATTATCCGCGACGAGGCCGGCCAGCATTACAATCGCCTGCTGTGGGTGCGCCCCGACGGCAGCCTGAGCTACTACAACAAGCGTCACCTGTTCTCGATGGCCGGCGAGCATACCGTGTACACGGCCGGCCATGAGCGCCTGATAGAAGAATGGCGCGGCTGGCGCATCTGCCCGCTTGTGTGCTACGATCTGCGCTTTCCGGTCTGGAGCCGCAACCCCATGCACGAGCCCTACGACCTGCTGCTGTACGTGGCCAATTGGCCGGCCGCCCGCCGCACCGCTTGGATGACGCTACTCCGGGCCCGGGCCATGGAAAATCTGGCCTACACCATGGGCGTGAACTGCGTGGGCATCGACGGCAACAGCCTGGCCTACGCCGGCGACTCGGCCCTGCTGGACATGCGCGGCGAGTATCTGGTGGAAGTCGGCAACCAGGAAACCGGCATCACGCGCACCCTGCGCCGCACCGATCTGGAGGCTTTCCGGGAGCGTTTTCCGGCCCTGAAGGACGCCGACCCCTTCGAGCTGCTGCATCCGTCAGCCGAAATGATTCGGCACTAGCCGACAGGACTATTCATCGGAAGATCCTTGTAAGAAACCCAATGCCCCCCGGCCGTAGCAGATGCTGCAGCCGGGGGGCATTGGGTTTCTTAAAAGGGCCTAGCCGCACCGGACATGGGCGACGAGAGCAGGCAACTATTCACTCACGACCAGCCGCTGCATGCCCAGCTGGCCAGCGGGGGTTTCGCAGCGCACTACGTACACGCCGGCAGCCAGCCCGCGCAAATCCAGCTGGTGGCGGCGGCTGAACGTGGCCCCGGTGCGCACGGTGCGGCCGGTGAGATCGAGCAGCGTCAGGCGGGAGGGCTGAGTGGTTTCGACGGCGGCAGCCGCCGCGGCCGGGTTAGGATACACGCTCAGCGGCAGGGCCTGCGCCGCTGCTGCCCGGGTGCTCAGCACCCGGTTGCGGGTGGCCGCCGCCAGCACGCCTCCGGCTTCCATCCCGATAAACAGCTCGGGGCTACCGTCGGCATTCACGTCGGCGGCGGCCAGGGCGAAGTGGTTGGGCGAGTGCGTGCCGAGGTAGCCATCGTCGTAGCGGGCCTGGGCAGCGTTGTAGAACAAGCTCGACCGGTCAATAAAAATACCGGACTGGGCGCGCAGGTTGGCAAACAGCCGCACCTGGCCGCTGGCGTCGGCCGTCAGCAGATCGGGCGTGCCGTCGCCGTCGAAGTCGGACACTACCAATGAGAGGTTAGCGGGGCGCGTGCCGGCCGCCGTGCGCAGCTGGCCGAAGTCGGCATTGGCCAGCACAAAGGCCGTTTCGGGCGTAGCACTGCCGCTGTGGCGGTAATAGCGCAGGGCCTGGCCGGGCAGATCCGTACGGGTGGAGTTGGTGGCGTAAAGCAGATCCAGGAAGCCGTCGTTATCCACGTCGAAGAAGGTGGCGTTGTCGTCGGGGGCGTTGGGCAGGTTGCTGATCAGGCGCAGGTCGTTACGGTCGAAGCTGGCGGGCTGCCCGGCGAGGGCGCGGTTGGGGTAGTAGCCCACAAACGCCTGGCGCCCTACGGCTAGGTAGCCCGCACACACCAGGTCCGGCGCCCCGTCACGGTTGAGGTCAGCCACCGTAGGCCGCAGCGCCCCGAATTTACGGGCCGATAAGCCCAGGTAGTCTTCCGTAACCAGCTGATAAACGGGGCGGGCGGCAGTGCCGGTATTGCGGTAGTGCGCCACCGAGGCCACCAGCGGGCTGGCCGGCGTCAGGCGCTTCACCCCGGCCACCAGCAGATCCAGCCGGCCGTCGGCGTCCACGTCCAGGAAAGCCGGCGCGGCCTGCGAGCTGACTTCCAGCATATCCTGCTGCAGAAAACCCGTCTGCCGCGGCTGCAGATTGTAGGCCGGGCCGATGCCGGTATTCTCGTAGAGCAGCACCGTGCGGCGCGTATCCACGCTGTCGAGGTTATCGAACAGGTTGGGGGCGGCCAGCAGGTCGGGGCGGCCGTCGAAGGTGACATCCACCACGTAGCCGGCCGGAAAAAACGGAATCCGGATGGCGGCCGCGGCCGTGGGGAAGCTGACATTGGCCGTAGTCATGCGGGCCAGCTGGGGTGTGCCCTCGTTCAGGGTCGATACCAGCTCGGGGCAGTAGTCGCGGCCCATCAGCGCATCCTGGTCGCCGTCGCCGTCGAGGTCCATTACTGTGAGGCTGCTGCTAGACGAATGCTGGGGCCGGGCCTCGCGGCATAGCACCGGCGTGGCACTGAATACATAGGAGCCGCACTCGCCCAAGCAGTTGCGAATGTTGCCCCAGGCATCGTTGACTTCCCGGAACGCCAGTCCCCCGCAGGCGTCAGTGGCCGTATTCTGGTAGTGATAGATGGTGCGAAAATTCTCCCAGCTAGCCACTAAAATATCGAGTCGACCGTCGCCGTCCAGGTCCGTAATGGCGGGCATGTTGGTACCGACGTTGATGTTAACCGTGATGGTGCTGCCGGGCAGCGTGGCCCGAATCTGGGGCGTCACCAGCTGAAACGACGGCAGCCCGCCGGCACCGGCCACGTTGCGAAACACCCGGATATCGGCCCCGTTCTCGGCGGAGGTGAACAGGTCGGGGCGGCCGTCGCAGTCGTAGTCGCGCAGCAGGGCCCAGTTGCGCAAACCGGCCGGAAACAGCGTGGCCAGCTCGGGCGCATACTGCCAGCGCCGCGCGCCGCCCGGCGCGGCGGCGTTGCGGTAGGTAAGCACCCGGCGCGTACGGCGGTCGAAGATGAACAGGTCCTGCCGGCCGTCGGCGTCGAGGTCGATGCCCGAAAACTGGGGTGAGTCGAGGCCGCCGGCCCAGGCGTTGCGGAGCGTATCGGAGCCCTGCACTACTTTTGCCACCTCCCGAAACTCAAAGCCAAAAGCCGTATTTTGCGCAGTTGCCCGGGTAGCCGAACCGGCCCAGCCAAAGCTCGTCAGCACCGCAGCAGCGAGAATAAACCGTCGAAACATAGAAATACCTTTTTCTTGTAAGACACGAAAAGTAAGCTCCAAGTTACCACAAAGCCCATGGAAGATATTGAGGCGCTCTACGACCGGTTTCGCGCCTGCACGGCCGTTAGCACCGACTCGCGGCAGCCGCAGGACGGAACCCTGTTTTTCGCCCTGAATGGCCCCAGTTTCCGCGGGGCCGACTTTGCCCCCGGGGCCCTGGCGCAGGGTGCCCACCACGCTGTCACGGACGATGCCGCCCAGGCCACGCACGACCCCGAGCACTACACCTACGCGCCCGACCCATTGCTAGCGCTGCAGGCGCTGGCGCGGCACCACCGCCGCCAGCTCATCATTCCGGTGCTGGCCATCACGGGCTCGAATGGCAAAACCACTACTAAGGAGCTGGTGCATGCCGTACTAAGTTGCCGCTACAACGTGCAGTACACCCGCGGCAACCTCAACAACCACATCGGCGTGCCGCTCACGCTGCTCAGCATCCGCAGCGGCGAGCATGAGTTGGCCATCGTGGAAATGGGGGCTAACCACCAGGGCGAAATTGCGCTGCTCTGCGAGCTGGCCGAGCCTACGCACGGCCTCATCACCAACATCGGCAAGGCCCACCTGGAGGGCTTTGGCGGGCAGGAGGGCATCCTGAAGGGCAAGTCGGAGCTGTTCCGGTTTCTGGCCACGGTGGGCGGCACGGCCTTCCTCAACACCCTCGACCACCGCCTGGCTGGCCTCGCCGACCTCGTGCCCGGCCACGTCACGTACCCCAGCCCCACCGACACCTACCCGGCCACCCTGCTCAGCGCCGCCCCGCAGGTAGTGTTGCGCCTCGCCGACGGCACCGTAGCCGAGGCTCACATCACCGGCGACTACAACTTCCCGAACCTGGCCGCCGCCGCCGCCGTGGGGGCTTATTTTGAGGTGCCGACCCAGGAGGTGGCCGCCGCGCTGGCCGCCTACGCGCCCACCAACAACCGCTCGCAGCTGGTGCAGACCGGCCGTAACGAAGTAGTGCTGGACGCTTACAACGCCAACCCCAGCAGCATGGCCGCCGCCCTGCGCAGCTTTGCCACCCGCCCCGGCGTGTCGAATGCGGCCAAGGTGGTGATTCTGGGGGATATGTTTGAGCTGGGCGACGAGAGCCTGGCCGAACACCAGGCGCTGGGCCACCTGCTGGCCGAGCTGCCCCTGGGCACCGTCGTGCTCATCGGCCCCGACATGGCCCGCGCCGCCGCCGTCGATCCATCGTTCCGATATTTCGCTTCCAAGCCCGAGGCGGCCAGCTGGCTGCAGCAGCAGCCCCTGCAGGGCCGCCAGATTCTCATCAAAGGCTCCCGCGGCATGGGCCTGGAAAGCCTGCTGAAAATGGTGTAGCTGTCATTGCGAGCAAAGCGAAGCAATCCTTCCTCTCGTGGCAGACACTTTCCTTAATAAAAAAGCCCTCCGGCTCTAGTGTAGTACACTAACGCCGGAGGGCTTTGCATTCAGGGTTGCTTTGCTTGCTGAGAGGAAGGATTGCTTCGCTTCGCTCGCAATGACAGTTAAAACGGAGAGTTAAACCCGGCCAGGGTGGGCAGCACCTGGTCTTTGGCGGAGATGGTGGGGTTTTGCACGCCCCAGTCGATGCCCAGCGCGGGGTCGTTCCAGAGCAGGCCGCCTTCCGACTCCGGGGCGTAGTAGTTCGTGCACTTGTACAGGAATAGCGTGTTGTCTTCGAGGGCCGTGAAGCCGTGCGCGAAGCCTACGGGCACATACAGCATATTGAAGCGCTCTGAGTCCAGCTCCACCGACAAATGCTGGCCGTAAGTGGGCGAGTCTCGGCGGATATCCACGATTACGTCGAGGGCCCGGCCGGCGGCCACGCGCACCAGCTTGGCCTGGGCGAAGGGCGGCTTCTGGAAGTGCAGGCCCCGCACCACGCCCCGGTCGGAGCGCGACTGGTTGTCCTGCACCCACTCGCCGCTGATGCCGGCTTCGGCCAGCCGCCGCTCGCTGAACGACTCGAAAAAGGCGCCCCGAATATCCCCGAATACGCGCGGCAGGATTTCCACCGTCCCGGCAATATCAAAATACTTAAACTCCATATAACAGCTTCTAGTGGCCGGTTCCGCCGGGTTTTGGGACGCAAGTTAGGCAGATTTTGCGGGGGCCAAACGGCCCGGCCGTTACCGTTTTCCTACGGCGGCTACTTCACGCAGATACTTGTCCAGCACAATCCGCTCGTCGAACTTGGTTTCGGCGAGGTGGCGGCCGGCGCGGCCCATCTGCTCCAGCTCGGCGGCAGGCAGGCGCAGGATCTGCAGCATCTTGGCGGCCAGGTCGGCGGCGTTGCGCACTTCGCAGAGCAGGCCGTTCTGGCCGTCCACCACGGTTTCGCGGCAGCCGGGCACGTCCGTCGTGACGATGGGCTTGGCCATGGCGGCGGCTTCGAGCAGGGTTTTGGGCGTGCCTTCGCGGTAGCTGGGCAGCACCACGCAATCGGCCTCCCGGATCTGGGCGGCCACGTTGTCGGAGGTGCCCAGGTACTCGACGTGGCCGGCCTGCAGCCACTGCTCAAACACGGCGCGCTTCACGCCCACGCCGCCGCTTTCATCCACGCCGCCCAGCAGCTGCACCCGCGTGCCGGGCACGGCTTCGCGCACCAGGCGGGCGGCCTCGAAATACTCTTCCACGCCCTTTTCGTAGAGCACGCGCGCAATCATCAGGAACACGAAAGGCGTGTTGCGCCGGAACGTGGCGGCGGGCCGGAACTTGTCGGTAGCCACGCCGGAGCCGGGCAGCAGATCCGTAATGGCGGGCTGCACCAACTGATGCTGCAGAAACAGCTGCCGGTCGTCGTCGTTCTGGAAAAACACCTTGCGTGGAAACCGGAACGCGAAGCGGTAGAGGCCCAGCGCCACCTGGCTCACCAGGTTTTTCACAATAAACACCGTGCCCAGCCCGCTCACGTTGTTCACGCTCGGGATGCCGGCCAGCTTAGCGGCCAGCGTGCCGTAGATGTTGGGCTTGATGGTGTAGTGCAGCACTACATCGGGTTTTTCGCGCTTATAGATAGTGTAGAAGCGGCGCGTAAGCAAGGCATCTTTTACAGGGTTGGTGCCCTTGTTTTCCATCAGGATGGGCACGTAGCGGCAGCCCAGCTCGGTTTCGAGGCGCTCGGAGTAGGCATCCGGCGGGGCAATGGCCAGCACCTCGTGCCCGGCGTCCTGCAGCGCTTTTACCAGGCTGCGGCGGAAGTTCCAGATGTTCCAGCTTGTATTGATGACCAGGGCAACGCGCATTCTTCAGGGTAACAGGTGAAAAGCAAACAGACTGGGCGGGCCGGCAAAGGTACCAAACGCCCGGCCGGCCTATACGGCCCCAAACTTTTTTCGGCTGCCGACACTTGCTTCGCCCTGCCCCGCCGGCCACTACCAGTTGCCGGCACCCGTATCTTTGCCGCTCCTCCTGACCGTTCCTCCTGATGCTGAATATCGTTTTGTGGCGGCTGCACGCCGTTGTGGTGGTGCTGACGCTGTTGTTTTTCCTCTACAAGCTGCTGCTGCTGCTCACGGACCGCCAGGAACAGCTGCGCCGCCTGCGCGCCCGCACCCGCTGGGCCGACAGCCTGCTGCTGGGTGCCGGCCTGCTCACGTTTGCAGCCGCCTACGTCACCTACACGGGTCCCAAAATACCGTGGGCCTGGGTCAGGGCGGTGTTTTTAATGATTGTTGCCCTGGGCTTTGTCCGGGCACTACGGCAAGAGCGCCGGGGGGCAGCCCGCCTCTTCCTGCTGGGCTTGGTAGTCAGCTACGGCCTTCATACGTACAGCGCGCTCGTCATTCAGGGGCAGCAGCAGCCCAACGTGCTGCGGCAGGCGCTGCTGGGAGAAGCTCCTAATGCGGCGGCTTTGTCGGGCACTATACCCACCGCCGCCGGCCTGCCGGAAACCACCGCCACGCCCGACGCCGACGTGCCCATCGAAGCTGCCTCAGCCGGCCTGTCCGATGCCGACGCAGCTACCATTGCCAGCGCCTCTGACGAAGCTTCCGCTACCAGTGCTAATCCGGAACTGGCAGCCGGGCAGGCCCTGTTTACAAAGAACTGCGTAGTATGCCACGGGCCCGACGGCCAGCGCGGCCTCAACGGCGCCCACGACCTCACCAAAAGCAACCTCAACACCGCCGGCCGCGTGTACCTCGTCACCAATGGGCTCGGCAAAATGCCGGCCTTCCAGGGCAAGCTCACCGACGCGCAAATCCAGCAGGTAGTGGCCTATTCGCTCACGCTGCGGTAGAGTTTCCGCTCCGCTACCCGCTTTTTCATTTACCTGCTCTCCCCTACTCCTTCTGATATGGCCAAGAAATCCAACTCCGGCGGCCGCCAGCAAACCAACAGCACCCGCCACCCCGGCGCCGTCGACAGCGCCAAGGGCCGCGCTGGCCGCATCCTGGCCAAAGGCAACAAAGACGCCACCTACGAAACCGCCGTGGAGGAAGAAACCGCCGTGCTGGTGGCCGTGCCCGACAAGCGCCAGGCCGACGCCCGCACCCAGGAATACCTCGACGAGCTGGCCTTCCTGGCCGAAACGGCCGGCGTTACGGTCACCAAGCGCTTCGTGCAGCGCCTCGACAAGCCCGACATCCGCACGTTTGTGGGCGAAGGCAAGCTTGAGGAAATCAAGGCCTACGTGCAGCACTCCGGCACCAACGTCGTCATCTTCGACGACGACCTCTCGCCTTCGCAATTGCGCAACCTGGAGGCCGAGCTGAAGGTGAAAATCGTGGACCGCTCCCTGCTCATCATCGACATCTTCGCCCGCCGGGCCAAGTCGGCCACGGCGCGCACGCAGGTGGAGCTGGCGCAGTACCAGTACCTGCTGCCCCGCCTCACCGGCCTCTGGACTCACCTGGACAAGCAGCGCGGCGGTGGCGTCAGCCAGCGGGGCCCGGGCGAAACCGAGATTGAAACTGACCGCCGCGTGGTGCGCGAGCGGATCGACTTCCTGAAGGAAAAGCTCAAGGACCTCGACAAGCAAAGCCACACCCAGCGCAAAAGCCGCGGTGGCGTGGTGCGGGTGGCGCTGGTGGGCTACACCAACGTGGGCAAAAGCACCATTATGAACCTGCTGAGCCGCTCCGACGTGTTTGCCGAAAACAAGCTGTTTGCCACCGTCGATTCCACGGTGCGCAAAATCGTGTTCGACAACGTGCCGTTTCTTCTCTCCGACACCGTGGGGTTTATCCGCAAGCTGCCCACCCGCCTGATTGAGAGCTTCAAGAGCACCCTCGACGAAATCCGGGAAGCCGACCTGCTGATTCACGTTGTGGACATCTCGCACCCCACCTTCGAGGAGCAGATGGAGGTGGTGAATGCCACGCTCAAGGACATCGAGGCCGCCGACAAGCCCATGCTGCTCGTCTTCAACAAGATTGACCAGTACCGCGCCGATGCCCCCGCCGACGCCGTGCCCGATTTCGAGGGCATGAACCTCGACGAAGACCTGCCCGTGCGCCCTTCGCTAGCCCAGCTGCAGGATACGTACATGGCCAAGCTCCACGACCCGGTGATTTTCATCTCGGCGCAGGAGCGTGAAAATATCGATGAGCTGCGCGCCCTCATCACGCGCCACGTGGGCAAGATTCATATGGAGCGCTACCCCAATTTCGTGCCCGGCTTCAGCGTAGAGGAATAGCCATTTCGCGACAGTCCATTTCCAGCCCTGGCATAGTTGCCAGGGCTTTTTTTTGCTCGCGGATATCCGGTAGCGCCTATTCACCATCCGCTGCTTTCAAGCAATAACGGCTTATGCTCACATGTCGGGCCCAACATATATTATTATAACATTGCGATGCTACACGTTATTTTATTGAAATTTTATCAATAAACTGAGCGTCATACCCCATTCCTCATCAGCAAAATCCTGGAACATGAAGAAAAACGTTTACTCGCTCGCCCTTGCCTTTCTTGGCCTGACTTCCGCTGCCTTCGCGCAGGATTTCCGTCAAGGCAATCTGGATTTAGCCCCAGCCGGCCGCTCATGCGCCGCTATGGAAGTGTTGGCCGCTCAGATGCAGGCCGACCCCAGCCTGGCCCAGCGCATGGCCAACGTGGAAGCTCAGACCCGCGCCTTCGAGAAGTCGCCGGTGTTCAGCCGCGCCACGGCCGGCATAGTTACGATTCCAGTAGTGGTGCACGTGGTATACAAGACGGCCGCCGAGAATGTATCGACAGCCCAGGTGCAGGCCCAGATTGACGTGCTGAATAAGGACTTCGCAAAGATGAACGCCGATGCCAGCCTCGTGCCGGCGGCTTTCTCTGGCCTAGCGGCTAACACCAACATCCAGTTTGTGCTGGCCAAGCGCGACCCGAACGGCAACGCCACCACCGGCATTGTGCGGACGCTCACCAAAACCACTTCCTGGAGCAGCAACGACGCCGTGAAGAACGCCAAGCGCGGCGGCTCGAATGCCTGGCCTACCAGCGCTTACCTCAACCTGTGGGTATGCAACCTGGGTCAGGGCCTGCTCGGCTACGCTCAGTTCCCGGGTGGTACCGCCAGCACCGATGGCGTGGTGGTATTGTACTCGTCGCTGCCCGGCGGCACCTCGCGCCCCTACGACAAAGGCCGCACGGCCACGCACGAAGTGGGCCACTGGCTGAACCTGCGCCACATCTGGGGTGATGCCAGCTGCGGCAACGACCTGGTGAGCGACACGCCCACCCAGCAGGCGGCCAACTACGGCTGCCCCAGCTACCCTAAGGTGTCGTGCTCCAACCAGGGCGACATGAGCATGAACTACATGGATTACACCGACGACGCCTGCATGTACATGTTTTCCACCGGCCAGAGCACCCGCATGAACGCGCTGTTCGCCGCTGGTGGAGCCCGCGCTTCGCTCGCCACGTCGTTGGGCGGCACGGCCCTGCGCCAGTCGGCCAGCGTGGTGGAGGCCCAGAGCAAGGTGCGCCTGTTCCCAAACCCCGCCACCCAGACGCTGAACGTGTCGGTACCAGCCGAGCAGTTCGGTAGCTGGAGCGTGAAGGTGTACGACCTGCGCGGCTACGAAATGAAGCAGGTGAGCTACGACAACCAGGGCCATATCGGTGTAGCCGGTCTGCCGCAGGGCCTATACCAGGCGGTACTGACCGACGGCAGCCAAACGATTCGCCAGCGTTTTGAGAAAGAATAGCGTAATTAGCGCTGCTTCCGACAGGTGTTGCAGCGCCCCGGCAGTACAGCCCTTCTGATTTTCCATTTGCTCACCAGCTCGAAAAGCCCGCCTTATGGTGGGCTTTTCCTGTTTGAGGCCCGCCCGGTGCCTGTGATACAGGCACATACTGAAAGTGCAAAAACAAACGCTTGTTCGGGTTTACCGCTGCAGTATTTCTTTTAGCCTGATTATCACTACAACGGCTTTTTGGGCTATTATTGAAAATTCATGCCATAAACAGTTTACTATTTTGACATATTTTCAATAAGTTAGCAGAACCGTTCCCTTTTCCACAACCAAACTCCTTTTCACATGAAGAAAACATTTTACGCAACCCTGCTTGCCTGCCTGGGGCTGGGTCTCAGCACGGAAGCACTAGCCCAGCGCCAGTGTGCCTCTATGGAAGTGCTGGAGCGCCAGCTGGCCACCGACCCCGGCATGGCCCAGCGCATGCAGACCATTGAGAACGTAACCCGCCAGCTGGACGCTAATCCGGTGGCCCAGCGGGGCACGGCGCTGCTCGGCACCATTCCGGTGGTGGTGCACGTGCTGTACAGCAACGCCAACGAGAATATCTCCGACGCGCAAATTGCCTCGCAGATTGCCGTGCTTAATGAAGACTTCCGCAAGCTCAACTCCGACGTGAGCAAGACGCCAGCCGCCTTTGCCGGCCTCGCCGCCGACGCCGGCCTGCAGTTTGTGCTGGCCAAGCGCGACCCTAGCGGCAACGCCACCACCGGCATCGAACGTAAATCGAGCACCAAAACCACCTGGGGCACCGCCGACGCCATGAAGAGCACCACTACCGGCGGCCTCAACGCCTGGCCTGCCAGCCAGTATATGAACATCTGGGTGTGCAACATCGGCGGCGGTATCCTGGGCTACGCCCAGTTCCCGGGCGGCGCAGCCAGCACCGACGGCGTGGTAATCGGCCCGAACTACTTCGGCCGCACCGGCTACCTGTCGGCGCCGTTCAACCTGGGCCGCACGGGCACCCACGAGGTGGGCCACTACCTGAACCTGCGCCACATCTGGGGTGATGCCAACTGTGGCAACGACCTGGTGAGCGACACGCCCACCCAGCAGGCCGACAACTCCGGCTGCCCCGTGTTCCCGCGCCGCACCTGCGGCAACACCACCAACGGCGACATGTTCATGAACTACATGGACTACACCAATGACGCCTGCATGTACATGTTCTCCACCGGCCAGAGCACGCGCATGAACGCGCTGTTCGGTAGCGGCGGCAGCCGCGCTTCGCTGCTCTCCTCGCTGGGCGGCACGGCGCCAAGCGGCGGTGGCGGCACCACGCCTCCTCCTACCACCATTACGTACTGCGCCAGCAAAGGCACCAGCGTAGCGTATGAGTTCATCGACTACGTGAAGCTGGGTACCATTGCCCGCACCTCGGGCGCTGATGCCGGCTACTACAACGGCACCGCCCTGAGCACTACTCTGGCCGCTGGCTCGTCGCAGACCATTAGCTACAGCGCTGGTTTCGCCGGCACAGCTTATACTGAATACTTTAAGGTGTACATCGACTACAACCGGGATGGTGACTTCACGGACGCTGGTGAGTTGGTGGTGAATGCCGCCGGCAGTTCCGCCACTACCACCCGCACCAGCTCGTTCACGGTACCGGCTACTGCCAAAACCGGCAGCACCCGCATGCGCGTGGTGATGAGCGACGCCTCGGCCACGACCAGCTGCAACAGCTACAGCTACGGCGAAACCGAAGACTACACCGTGACCATCTCGGGTGGTACGGCCCGCACCTCGGCCCGCCTGGCTTCTACCGACTACAGCGTGTATCCAAACCCAGCCACCAGCGTGCTGAACATTGCCCTGCCCGCCGACCGTGACCTGAGCGCTGTAAGCGTGAAAGTATACGACGTGCGCGGGGCCGAGCAGCGCCAGGCCACCTACAGCGCCGAAGGCCAGCTCGACGTGTCGGGCCTGAGCAAAGGCGTGTATATGCTTACCATCACCGATGGCCAGCAGGTGTCGCACCAGCGCTTCGTGAAGGAATAGCGCGCTCCGGCGCGGGCTGCAGGTTTAATCGGGCGCCCCGATGCCCTGCTCCAGCCTCCTGAAGAAAGCCCGCCGCATTGGCGGGCTTTCTTTTTTAGGACGCTGCCGGCCTACGCATGCTATCTTGCACAGACTACCGCCCAGCATACGCGGCGCCGCAAAAACCTTTTTCAGGCACCTCAGTAAAGAGGCCTGCTTCTGGTCCGCGACTTCTCTACCTCGCTCCTCCTGCCCTATGAAGACCCTATACCTGATGCGCCACGCTAAATCCAGCTGGAGCTTCGACGACCTTTCCGACGAGCAGCGCCCCCTCAACGAGCGGGGCCGCACCGACGCCCCGCGCATGGGCCAGGCACTGGCCGAGCGCAACATCAAACTCGATTTGCTGCTGGCATCCACGGCCGTACGCTCCCTCACCACGGCCGCGCTGGTGGCCAAGGAAATCGAGTACCAGCACGAGAAAATCGTGGTGCGGCCCGACATCTACCATGCCGACCCGATGACACTGCTGCGCGTCATCCGCGAGTCGCCGGACGAAGCGGGAAGCGTGCTGCTGGTGGGCCACAACCCCGGCATCACGGAGCTGGCCAACCTGCTTTCACCCAGCCCCCTGAGTGAGGAAATGCCCACCGCGGCCATTGTGTGCCTGCACTTTCAGGTGGAGCGCTGGGCCGACGCCGACACTCAAAACGCTGAGTTCTATTTCTTCGACTGCCCCCGAGACTCGAATTAACAATCGTAAAAGAACGTCATGTTGAGCATGTGGCGCATCAAGCCAGTGTGCGCAGCCGTAGCCGAAGCATCCCTCCCGCTTCGTTGCAATGGCGTATAATTAGCCAGAGGTAGAGATGCTGCGCCCTTCGCTCAGCATGACAGTCCTTTTGCCATTCCCTTTACCTTTACCTCATGGAAAAGACTGAGAAGAAGTCCGTAGCGGCGAAACCTGAACTTCTGAACCGGGAGCTGAGCTGGCTGGCCTTCAACCGCCGCGTGCTGCAGGAAGCCCAGAATCCGCAGGTGCCGCTGCTGGAGCGCCTCAAGTTCATGGCCATTTTCAGCTCCAACCTCGACGAGTATTTCAAGGTGCGGGTAGCCACGCTACGGCGCCTCGTGAAGCTCAAGAAAAAAACCCGCGCCAAGCTGGGCGAAGACCCGGCCGCCCAGCTCAAAGACCTGCTCGAAGAAGTGGGCCGCCAGCAGCAGGAGTTCGGCGACACGTTCCGCAACGGGCTGCTGCCGGCCCTGCGCGAGCAGCACATCCACCTGGTGTCGGAGCACGACCTGAGCGAGGAGCAGCAGCAGTGGGTGCAGCAGTATTTCGAGCAGAACGTGCAGGATTTGCTTTCGCCCGTGATTCTCGATGACAACCTGCACCACCTGTTTCTGAAAGACCAAACGGTGTACCTCACCTTCCACCTCACGGAGCCCGAGGCCACTGGCAAAAAGAAAAAGCACGACGCCGACGAGCGGGTGATGGTGATGGAGCTGCCTGCCAAGCGCCACGGCGGCCGTTTCGTGCAGCTGCCCGCCATCGGCGATGAGCGGTACGTGATGTTCCTCGACGACGTGATTCGGGTGTGCGCGCACACGCTGTTTCCGAAGTTTGGGAAGGTGCAGGTGCACGCCGTGAAACTCTCCCGCGACGCGGAGCTCGACATTCAGGAGGAGGTATCGGGCAACCTGATGCTCAAGATCAAGAGCAGCCTGCAGAAGCGCGAAACCGGCTACCCCGCCCGCCTGCTCTACGACCCGGCCATGCCCAAGGCCGTGTTGAAAGCCATGATCCAGAAAACCGGCATCGGCAAAGACGAGCTGGTGGAAGGCAGCCGCTACCACAACTTCCGCGACTTCTTCGGCTTCCCCGACCTGGGCCTCTCGCACCTCGTGTACGAGCCGCACCCGCCGCTGCCGCACCCCACGCTACCGCGCACCGGCAAGATGCTGCCCGCCATTGCCGAGCGCGACCACCTGCTCAACCTACCCTACCAGTCGTTCGACTACGTGACGCGCCTGATTACGGAGGCCGCCCTCGATCCGCAGGTCAGCGGCATAAGCATCACACTCTACCGCGTCTCCAGCAAGAGCGAGGTAGCCAAAGCGCTGCTGAAAGCCGTGAAAAACGGCAAGCAGGTGACCGTGGTGGTGGAGCTGAAAGCCCGCTTCGACGAGGAAAGCAATATGTACTGGGCCGAGAAGCTCCAAAAGGCCGGCGCCAACGTCATCTATGGCATTCCGGAACTGAAAGTACACAGCAAGCTGCTGCTCATCACGCGGGCTGAGGAAGGCCAGAACCGTCTCTACGCCTACTTGAGCACCGGCAACTTCAACGAGGTAACCAGCAACATCTACGCCGACCACGGCCTGTTCACCAGCGACCCACGCCTGACCAGCGAGGTGGGCGAGGTGTTCCGCTATTTCCACGACCGGCTCGACAAAACCGGGCAGTTCGAGCACCTGCTGGTGGCGCCATTTGAGCTGCGCGAAAAGCTGAACGGCCTGATTGATGCCGAAATAGCCCGGGCCCGCAAGGGCGAGGACGCCTACATTATTCTCAAGCTAAACGCCCTGCAGGACGAGCGCATGATCCTGAAGCTCTACGAAGCCAGCACGACCGGCGTGCGGGTGGAGCTGCTGATCCGCGGTATTTCGTGTTTGATTCCGGGCCGCGTGGGGCAGAGCGAGAACATCACCCAGCGCGCCATCGTGGACCGCTACCTGGAGCACGCCCGCCTCTACGTGTTCGGCAACGGCGGCGACGAAAAGCTCTACGTGGCTTCGTCCGACTGGATGGCCCGCAACCTCGACCGCCGCGTGGAAGTGGCTTTCCCTATTCTAGATCCTAAGCTGCGGACAGAAGTGCGCCACATGCTGGACCTGCAGCGCCAAGACAGCGTGAAGTCGCGCGACTGGCAGAACAACTTCGTGGGGCCCACCACCGAGCCGGCCGCCAACGCCGCCGCCGTGCGTGCCCAGTTTGATACCTACGCTTGGCTGAAGAAGAATAGCCGCCGACGCAAAACCGCATAGCGTCATTTAGCAACAGAACGTCTGGCAGAACGGAGCGAAGCATCTCGCTAGTGTGGTAAAAATTCCTGCACTAGCGAGATGCTTCGCTCCGTTCTGCTTAACGTTCTGCTGTCCCATCATAACGCCCGGCAAACCCTCTCTTCACACGGAAGTAACACAGGAGCAGTACCTTTGTGCTGCCCGCCGGCCTGCGCCGGCCCGCCCGCCCGCGGCAACCAACGCCGCGCGCATCAGGTAAAATACCCTGATAGTCAGCCCACGGCAGCTTGCCGGGGCGGTTCCTGTTCCACCCTTTGCACTTCCACACCATGTTGTATTCGTCCTCTGTCACCCGTTTCGCTTCAGCCCTCACCCCTACCTTCCACGAACTGAAAGTCTGGCCCGCCTGCTTTGCCGCCGTCCTCGATGGCCGCAAGGCCTTCGACGTGCGCTTCAATGACCGGGACTACCAGATCGGTGATGCCGTGCTACTGCGCGAGTACGAGCCCGAAAGTGAGCAGTTCAGCGGCCGAAGTACCGAGCGCTGGATCAGCTACCTGCTGCAGGGCGGCGCATTCGGCCTGGAAAACGGCTGGTGCGTGCTAGGCCTGGCCGAGCACCCGCCCCTGCCGGCCGGCGTCAGCGATACGCGCCTCTGGTAGCTACCTGCCACTTCCCCTCACCCATATGCCCCAGCCCACCCGGTTGGGGCTTTTTTTTGCCTCACCCTTTCCCCATTTCCTGCATCGGAAAGGCTGAATAACTAGGCCGCCAGCCGGCTGGTACCATCGGACCGGAGCCGAAGAGCGCGGGGCGAAATTCCGTGCTATCTTCCGTGCCGTTTTATTCTTGTCTCTATGCCGTTTTCCTTATCCGCAGCGAAAAACCGCACCATCTGCTTTACCCAGAAGTGGCCAGGCGCAACCCAGGAGCAGGCAGAAGCCCTTGGCATTGATTTATTCACTGGATCCGGTGCGACCTGCCGCCGGGTGGCCACCTGCGACGAGCCCGTGCAAAAGCGCTTCGGCTAGCCGGCATTTATTGCGCTGCTCACTATGCCCCTGCCTTGGCAAAGCCAACCTTAGTAGGGCCATGGGCCTGCGTTACCGCCCGGCCCAACGAGTGGCAGCCGTCTGGAATTCCGCTTCAGCCAGTAATGACAGCAGCAAGCGCCCCGGCTGCCTGTGCCCCAAGGCCCGCCAAACTATCCACTATAACCACTCATTCCCCCCGCATGTCGCTGCTTCCCACCATCACCACCGAGGGCTATACAATACAGCATCGCCCCGATCTGCGCGTGCTGGTGCTGCGCTGGCTGCACCCCCAGACGCTGTACGAAACGCAGGAGTCTTACCAGCAGCTGCTAACTCTGGCGCAGGAGTACGGCTGCCCCCGCTGGCTGCTGGATGGCCGCCGCGACGGCCCCCTGGACGTGTATACCACCCACTGGCTGGTTGGCCACTTCTTCCCTGAAGCCGTGCGCGCCCTGGCCCCGGCCCGGCTGTGCATGGCCGCGCTCAGCTCACAGGCCCGCCTGGAGCAGCTCCACACCGATGCCGCCGTGGCCCCGGCCGTGCAGCGGGCCCTGGCACCCGAGCAGCCCTACTCCACCAGCGTATTCCTGACCGAAGCCGAGGCCCTCGCCTGGCTCGCTGCTCAGCCCACATAATCCGGGGCTTTTTGGAAACAGGAGGCGGGCGGCTATGTCCTGCCGCACCTCTGCAAAGCCGACGAACAAAATCAGGCCTTCTGGTGGCATAGTGGGCGGCATTCTGGCTGGCAGCTGCCGCGCTAAGCCGGCTGGCCGGCGCGCACGGCCCGCAGCCATTCCTCCGCCGATTCTACCGTGTCGAAGAACTGCAGGTGCAGCTGCTTGGTGAATGGATGGGTGGCTGACATGGCGGCTTCGCCGAGCAGGTCGTGGGGCTGCACTACGTGGGCAATGTAGCGCATCCCCAACTGCATGGCCTGCGGGGCCCACACGCGGCGCAGCCACTCCACTGAGTCGAACCACGGGCCGGACAGGCGGCTGTTGTCGTTGAGCAGATACCGGTAGGACCGCTGCTGCATGGCATCCAGGATGTGAGTGGCCTCGTCGTAGGCCTCCTGCGGATCAATATAACCGAACCAGGTGGCGCGCAGTCTCGGCCTCTTCATAATCCAGCGTGCAGCTCCTAACGTCCGTCTGGTCGAGGTGTTGGGAAATGCGCATATGCATAACCTGAGAGTAGCGGAAGAATACATATACTAACGCAACATAATTGCCCTGAAGTTGCCGCTAGGCTAGGCGGGCTGCCGCACAAACAGACCGGCCGCCGCCCACCAGCGCCTGCCCGGGGCAGCAACGTTGGCAGGCGGCGGCCCGGTAGTAAAGGCGGCGCAGGCTTACTGCTTCTTCAGGAACTTACGCGGCGGCACGATGAACAGCTCCAGCGAGGCGTATGGCGCGCCGGCAAACTTGCTGTCGATGATTTTCTCGCGGTCGGCGTTGGTGCGGTCGAAGGCGTCGAAGGCGTAGTTGTAGCGGTAGCCGGCTTCGGCCCCGAACCAGATGAAGTCGTAGATTTCCCGCTCCCAGCGGCCCCGGAACTTCACCTCGGTTTCGCGCAGCTCCAGTGTGCGCAGCGGCTGCTTGTCGGGCTGGTTCTGGCGCACCAGCGGGTTGTTCAGCTTCACGATATAGTTGAAGCCATCAACAGAGTAGCCAGCGAAGAACAGCGACTTGGGCGAGGCATTGTAGCGGGCCGTAATACGGGCCGGGAACAGCGCCTCCACGCCCCAGCGGCTGTTGAAAGTGCGGTTGTAGAGCACGGCCGGGTAGATGCTCTGGCGCCCGAAGGTGTAGCCCAGCTGCAGGCCCACGCCCCACGAGAAATTGGGGCTGCGCTTCCAGCCGTACAAAAACTCCGACGACACCCGCAGGTAGTCGCTCACGCTCAGCGCCGAGGAGGTGTAGTCGCCGCTCAGCTCGCCCTTCACGCGGAAGATGTACCAGTTCACCTCGTTCACGGGCCGGATAACGGCCAGCTGAGTGCCTAGGGTCTTGAGGGCCTTATTTTCGATGTTGTCGTAGAGCTCGTAGCGGGTGGGCGTGCTGCGGAACTGGAACTCCTCCCGCTCGTAGTTCACGCCCAGAATCAGCTTGAGGTGGGGGTGGTTGAGCATCGGGATATAGCCCTTGATAACCAGCCGGGCGTTCTTCTTGGCATCAGCTGAGAAGTCGCCCAGACCCACCACCTGCGCGTTGGACGTTATGCCGAAAGTAGGCATCCGCTCATAGTGAAAAATCAGGCCCTTGCTGGGGCCCATGCCCACCACCGAGGGCGTGGCAAACTCCTGCCGGTCGATGGCGCCGGCGGCAGTGGTGTCGCCGGGCGTGGCTGCCGGGCGCGGGAATACCGGCGTGGGCGAAGCAGGCGGGGTTTGCTGGGCCAGGGCCGGGGCCGCCGCCAGCAGCGCCAGCGCGGGCAGCGTACGGCGGATAGAAGACAGGAGCATGAAAGCGAATAATTACGTGTGGTGGAGGTGGGGCAGTACGGGGGTTAACGGGGCCTGTGGGAAGTAGCGCAGCGCTTCCGCTTCGCGTTTCGCGGCTGACTTTCGTACGATGCCGTTCAACGAAACGCGAAGCGCCGCGCTACTTCTCACTTCTGCCTAGAACAGGAAATCGAAGCCCACGAACACCAGGTTTTCTTCCCCTACAGAATAGGTGACATTGATGACGGCCTGCTTGAGCACGTCCACCCAAACGCCGCCACCGAAAGCGGTGTGGAAGGCCTTCACGCCGGTTTTCACGTCGTAGGGCGAGTACACGCGGGCAGCATCCGTGAGGCCCAGGATACCGAACTTGCCGGGCACGAGGTAGGCGTTGAACTCGAAGAGCTGCACGCGCACCTCGGCGTTGGCGAATACGGAGCTGCGGCCGGCATAGCGGGTGCGGCGGTAGCCGCGCAGGTTGGTGGTGCCGCCCAGCGTGTTGGCCTGGTAGAAGCGGTAGTCGCCGAAGTTGCGAGTACCCCCGATGCGGCCGGCCCACGTCAGCTGGAACGGGAAGTTAGGCGACAGGTAGAAGCGGAATTCCGAGCTGGCGCGGCCGTACTTGAGCTGCTCGGCGTTGAGCTGGTAGTTGTACTCGATGGCGTTGTACCAGCGCAAACCGATGCGGGGGTTTTTCGGCGACGAAGCAGCGTCGATGTTGAGGTAGGCGCGGCCACCGAGGTAGCGGTTCATCTGGAAATCAGAGCTGCGGATGCCGAGGCCGGCACCCTGCACACCATTGCCGTTGGCGTCGAGGCCATTAGCAATTTCGCTGCCGATGGGCAGGCGGCTCACCCGGAACTGGTCGTACTGCGGGCCCACACCAAACTTCATGAAGCTGAATACGTCGCGCTCCAGCACGGGGCTCACGTAGAGGCGCGAGAAACGCACCCGGTAAGTTTCGTTGATGTCGCGGTTGCGCACGCCACCCTCATCTGTATCCAGCAGGTTGCGCGAGTCGTTGCCTTCGCCGAAGTAGTTATAGAGCAACTGCGGGCCGTAGAGCTGGGCATTCACGCGCAGGTCGTACTTGCCGATAACGTCTACGAAGTGGCCCAGGTAGCGCACGTTATAAGCCTGCTGCGAAGGCGAGTAGTTGGCGGCCAGGCTCTGCTCGGTAGAGTAGGGCTCTTTGCGGAAGCCGTATGTGCGGTACACGGCACCACCGCCCACAAACAGCCGGTCGTCGATGTTGTAGCCGAAATAAGCCGTCGGGCCGAAGTAGTTCAGCGTGTAGTCCTTGCGGTTGGAGCGGTTGTGCACATCGTAGCGGCTCACGTCGATGCCGGGCTCAGTGCGCAGGCGCGAGTCGCGGCCGGGCGTAATTACGTTGCCGGAATCGGCGTCGTAGATGTGGGTATAGCGGCGGAAACCGGCTACGTTCGAGCGGTCCGTGATGGAGTCCTTGCCGGTGCCGGCAATGATGCGCAGGCGCGGGCCGCTTTTCACGTCGCCCTTCACGTCGTAGATATCCTCACCCTCGAAGCCATAGAGGCGCAGCTCCTTGGTGACGTTGTTCTCAAAAGTGCGGTCGAACAGCACCTTGCTCAACTCGCCCTCCTTATTGATTTTCTGCACCGTCACGCGGGTTTTGTCGTCGGGGAGGCGTTCCACCACAAACTTCTCCCGCTTCTTGGAGCCCTTTACTTCGGCCACCTTGTTGAGCATGGTGTAGTAATCGGCAGCCACTTCGGGCAGCAGGTCGCGGCGGTTTTTCAGTTTCCCGATGATTTCCTGGGCGTGCAGATCGTAGATCTGCTTGGGCCACCGCTCACGGAAGGCTTTCTCGATGACCTCATCGGTGAGGGACGCCTTCATTTCCTCGGCTTCCTTCACCCACTGCTCGCGGCTCACGGAGGCCAGATACACCCGGTCGTTGCTCAGGGCCGTCAGGTTGAGGCCTTTCCAGTCGGCGTAGTCGTTGCCGAAGTTCTGGAAGTTGCGGATGGCCCACTTGCGCGAGGCCAGGTATGGGAACAGGCCGTCGCCCTTGAAGAAGGCCACGTCCCGGTCTTCGGGCACGGCCGTGAACTTCCGGTCACCGTCCTTGTCTTTCTTCTCAGCCCAGCGCCACTGGTCTTCGTGCCGGTCCCAGTCGCCGATCCACATATCGAAGAGGCGCGAGCGGGCAAAGGCTTTTTCGTTGACGCGGTTGTCGTTGTCTTCCGTGATGCGCTCAAACACCCGGTCGGTGCCCACCAGGTTTTTGGCGTTGCCGAGCGAGGCCACGTTGCTCTGGTTTTCGTTGGCGTCTTCCTCAATAGCACCGGGCTTGTTGGAAAACTGCTCCAGGTACTGGCCTAGCAGCGGGTCCTGCGGAATAAAGCGCAGCTCGGGGTTGGTATGCAGGATGCCGGCCGCCGTAGCCAGCGGTGGCACCGGCAGCGACGAGAACGGGTGCTGGGCCGAAATCTGGTCCTGCAGAATGTCGGCGGCGGCACCGGAGCGCAGGGCTTCGGGCAGCACCGCCGAAGGGTCTTTGTTGAGGCTACGGATCGTGAACAGGCGGCCTTCCTCGTTGCGTACTTTCAGCGAGGCCGTCTGCTTGCCGCCGCCGATTTTATAGGGTGTCAGGCCGCCTTTCTCAGTGGCCAAGTCCAGCACCGGAAAGGTCACGGGCGTGGCCCACTCCTGCCGGTAATGCTCGCCGAACAGAAACTTATGGAAGCTGCTGCGGTCGGCGTAGCGCGGGTTCACGGCCACCGTCACGGTGGAGTCGCGGAAGTCCGGGCGGGCCGTGGCGGGCGCGGCGGCCGGGCCGTTTTCGGCCACTACCGGCTGCGCGTACAGCGGCGTGCGGAACACCAGGCGGCCGGTTTCACCGGCTCCTTCCGGAATCCAGAACTCCACCCACGCCTGCCCGTCGTTGTAGTAGTTGACGCGGGCAAAGCCTTTTTCCTTGTCCGAGAAGTTGGCGTCGGCGTCGCGGCCGGCGCGCACGTGCTGGGTTTTGCAACCCGAGCCACTCACAATCTGGTGGTAGGTGGGCGCCTTGAAGTACTGCAGGTTGTGCTCGTGCCCGGCCGCGTACACGATGTTGGGGTGCTTGGCGAAAATATCTTCCAGCCCTTTCTTATACGCCTGGTAAAGCGGGTGCGGAATGTCCTGCGAGATTCCGCCGTATTTGCGCGCAAACGGATATACCGAGCCGATGATGGGCAGCGGCAGGAAGGCGTACTTATACACGATGCTCAGCGGGAACAAATGGTCACCGAGGGTGAAGAAGCCGCCGTGGATACCGTCGGACAGAATTGGGTGGTGGCCCACCACCATGATGTTCTTGTCCTTGTTCTGGTTGATGATGTCTTCGAGCTGGGTGAAGAAGTCCGTCTCGTTGGCCACGCCGCAGCCGCTGTTCGAGCCGTACGGCCGCTCACCTTCACCCTGCAGAAACCACTGCGAGTTGATGGCAATCAGCACCACGTTGTCCTGCAGGCGCACCTCAAACGGGCCGGGACAGGCGTCGCGCGGAATGAAAAAGTCGCCGGTGTAAGAAAACGCCGCCGAGTCGTTGGTCATAAAGTTCTCCACGAACCGCTGCTGGCGGTTCACCTGATCCACGGCCCCGACGCGACCCTGTTTCCAGTCGTGGTTGCCCGGTATCATGTACTTCTCGCCCTGGTAACCGCGCAGCACGTTTAGCTGGTCGATGATGCGGCGCTCCGACTCCTTGCGGTCGAAAGAGCCTTCCTCGGGCATGCCGTACTCGTAGATGTTGTCGCCGAGGTAGATGGCGGTGCTTTTCGAGCCGGCCGCCGTGATCTGCTTGCGCAGATAATTCAGCGAAGGCTCGCCGCCTTTATCCACCGCAATCGGCTTGCCCACGTCGCCAATCAGAAACACTGTGTAGCGGATGTTGGCGCTATCAGGTGGCGTGCTGGCTTCCCAGTTTTCCCCACCGTGGTTGTAGTTGGGGCGGGTAGGGTGCGGGGTTTGAACAGGTTTCTGTGCCCAGGCCGGAGCACTACACGCGGCCAGCAACAAGCCGCAGGAAATCAAAAAATGCTTCATAAAGAGCCAGTAGAGAGAAAGAGCAGGGGCGGGTTGCGGCCGGGAGCTGCAGTGCGCCGCTGGTAGTTAGCGGAAATACGAGTAACTTACCCAAACGGCTGCTGCAGTCCGGTCAGTTTATGTGGCCG
The DNA here is from genome assembly GCF_027359925.1 of Hymenobacter canadensis. NCBI lineage: Bacteria > Pseudomonadati > Bacteroidota > Cytophagia > Cytophagales > Hymenobacteraceae > Hymenobacter > Hymenobacter canadensis. The sequence continues at coordinate 3,046,125 of NZ_CP114767.1, forward strand.
GGTGCCTGCCGTACGAAAACTCTTGGTGTACGGTTGAGCCTCCTTCCAAAAACCCCATCGGCCGATTCGCGTTGAAAGGCGGTTGGGAGGCGGAATCCGTCCCTGTTGCACCTCTTTTTTCTTCCATGGAACCCACGGAAACGCTCCGGCCTGCCAAGGCTGAAAAGTCAGAAATTCTGAAACAGGCCAAGGCCTATGTCACGCAGCTTTTCGAAGAAAAACTGCCCAAACAACTGGTATACCATTCGCTGGACCATACGGTGGCTGTGGTGAAAGAAGCGCGTAAGCTCGGCGAAGATACAGGCCTTAGCGCGCCCGATCAGGAAACCTTGCTACTGGCCGCCTGGTTTCACGACACCGGCTACACCGAAGTGTACGACGGCCACGAGTACCGCAGCATGGAGCTGGCCAAAGACTGGCTGACCAAGCAGCAGGACGCCCCTGAGCGCATTGCGCTGGTGCAGGACCTTATACGGACCACCCACCGCAACGAGCCCGCCGAAACCGAGCTGCAGCAGCTGCTGGCCGACGCCGACATGAGCGGCATGGGGCGCGAGGACTTCTTCGGCAACGCCGAGCTGCTCCGGGCCGAGTGGGAAACCACGCTGGGCAAAACCTACTCTAGCACCGAATGGGCCGAGTCGCAGCTGGACTTCCTGCACGCGGCCAAGTTCCACACCGACGCCGCCAGAAGCCGCTACGGCGAGCAGTTCAAGGCCAACCTCAAGGAGCAGCGTGACCTGCTGAAGAAAACCGAGAAGAAGAAAAAGAAGAAGGACGAGGAAGAAAACGGCACGTTTGCAGAGCCCAAACGGGGCATCGAGACGATGTTCCGGACCATGTACAGCAACCACATGAAGCTCTCGGACATGGCCGATAAGAAGGCCAACATGATGATTAGCCTCAACGCGGTGCTGCTGTCGGTCATCATCACCTACCTGGGCGCCAAGGCCGGCACCAAGTCCGGGGTGCTGAGCCCTACCATCATGAACAACCCGGTGCTCACCATTCCTATCGGGCTGCTGCTGGCCACGGCGCTGGGCTCGGTGGTATCGGCCATCCTGTGTGCCCAGCCCGATGTCACGAGCTTCAAATGGCTCAAGAAAAGCCCCCAGATTGCCACCAACCGCCGGGTAAACCTGCTGTTCTTCGGCAACTTCAGCAAGCTCAGCCTCGACGACTTCCAGAGTGGCATGACCGAACTGATGGGCAAAAAAGATGCCCTCTACACCAACATGGTTACCGACATCTACTACCTCGGCGACGTGCTGACGCGCAAATACCGCCTGCTGCGCATCAGCTACACCATTTTCATGGTCGGCCTGATCCTGACGGCACTGTCGTTCGGCATTGCGCTGCTGTACAAGATGTAGTGATATGCTGGTTTTTGATGTGTTGATGAGCTGCTGCACGTTGCGTCAAGGACATGATGCACTAGCTGGCACATCAGAAACCAGCACATCTCCCCCTATCTTTGCGCCACGGCTGCGTAGTTCAACGGATAGAATAGGCGTTTCCTAAACGCTTGATATGGGTTCGATTCCCGTCGCGGCTACTACTGTAAAGTCCTTTTCGCATAAGTATGCGGGAAGGACTTTTTTTTTGCATCATCAACTATCCTATGTACGTATATCATTTCAAGAAAACAGTAACTATTGCTGCCTATCTTGCAAGTACCGAATCCTAGTTTAAGGGCTTTGCGTAAAGTTACCCGCTCCGAACATCCTGCTTACACATCTTTTGCCCAGTACCCTTTAGTAGTTCCGCTCAATGGAATCCTTGCTTTTGTCTACTTCCGGCTCCGCCCGGCGGGTTTACCTGTATGCCTTATCCGATGGCATACCTCTCTACTTCAAACATAATGAGTTGCTGCAAACTGATGGCTATCGACTGCTCTGGTGGGGGATGCCCAATAACGTGACGGAACAGGAAGCGGCCGAATGGGTAGCACCCTGTCAGCCAGCCCCGGCCCAATACCACAATTACGAGCAGACCAATCCGGATCTGTGCCTACCCACAGCCCTTGACTCATTTCGGTCGGCGGTAGCACAGATGTGCCGGAAGCTGGAGTATGCCATCGGTACCGCACCTGGCGAAGTACTGATTGGCGAAATCCTGAGCTAGTGATCCAGCAAACCATTAGAAGCCGCGAATTTGATCAGCGCCGCGGTGTTTTTGGTTTGCGTCTTCTCGATAATGTTCTGGCGGTGCGTTTCGATGGTACGCTTGCTGGTAAAGAGCTGATCGGCAATTTCGGCATTGGTGAGGCCTTCCGAAATGAGGTGCAGTACTTCCAGCTCCCGCTTCGATAAATCTCCGGATTTCATCCGGCTGCCTTCGGCCACCACCCCCACCGACGTGCGCACCAGCTTATTGAGCAGATCCAGCCCCAGCTCAGTACACAGGAAAAGCCGCCCCGCAGCTACCGTCCGGATGGCATGGGAGATTTCAGTGATGTCGGCGTTTTTGAGCACGTACCCATGGGCCCCGGCGCCCAGCATGCGGTGCACGTAGTTTTCGTGGTCCAGCATAGACAGCACCAGCACCCGCAGTTCGGGGTACTGTTCGCGCAAGTGTCCCATCGTGGTAAACCCGTCCATTACGGGCATGTTGATGTCCATCAGCACCACATCAGCCGGAGTAGAGGCCAGTAGCTCCAGCAGCTCCTGCCCATTGCCCGCCTCACCTACCACCTGAAGGTCAGGCTGCAGCGAGAGGAGCGCCCTGATTCCGTCGCGCAGAATCGTGTGGTCGTCGGTGAGCAGAACTCTAATCATGGTGGCGGATAGGTCTGCCGGAAACGTCTGGCCGCAGCCTGCTTCTATTCCCGGCAACGTTATTGGTTCATCATTCAAGGCAGTTCCCGGCACTTACAGCCTGAAGGCTGCCTGATTTCGGCAACGCAGAGGTTTGGGCCACCATACTTCGGGCGGCAAGCCACATTTACGCAGATGTAGCGGCGGCAGGCGTTGCCAAGCGTGATTTTATGGGGCCTGATTTTCGGTTGCCATGCAAGCCCGGCAATCAAAAATGCAGAATAATTACTATAAAATCAGGGTTTACCACTTTTTTAGACAAACATCCTGTTATACTTTTACAATAACCAATAGAACCTTGCGCACTCAGCTTCTATAACAAGATCCTGAAAATCATCTCTTTTACAGCGACAGGTTCAGGATTCAGGTTGACTACCGGGCGCTGTACACGTCGCAGAGCGCATTAAGCAGTTGAGATGTGATGAACGTGTACCGGGAAATCTTACCAGACAGCTACCTGCTGATTCTCAGCGGCTCCGCAACGCCCGACGACCTGCCTGATCTGCAAAAGGTACTCCACCGGGCGGGCGCCAGCGGCAAAAACAGCATCTGGCTGGACTGCAGCGCCGTGGCCAGCCTGCCAACGGCAGCGCTGGATCTGCTGAGCGACTACCACCTGCAGTTTCAGCGTCGCCGGCTGTTGCTGGTGCTGTGCCACCTTACCGATGCCGCCGCGGCTACTCTGCAGCAGCTGCCGTGGGCGCAGCGGCCACCTATTGCCGCTCGCAGCCCCGGACGGCTACACCACGCCAGCCAGCCCATTAATGGTGAGGGCCACCACGGCCGTATTGAGCCCGAAGGACAGCACCCCGTGCAGCAGCGCCAGCCGCCGGATACTGCGGTCCACGATGCTGACATCGGCGGTCTGGGTCGTCATGCCCACCACGAACGAGAAGTAGGCGAAGTCCAGGTAATCCGGTTCCTGCTCGCCGCCGGGGAAGGACAGCCCGCCTTCCGGCCGCCCATCGTTGTCGTAGAACAAATGGGCGTAGCGCAGCGTGAACAGCGTATGCACCAGCAGCCAGGCCGTGAGCACGCCCACGACGCCCACCAACACCTGCGCCAGCTGCAGCGGCCCGGGGCCCTGCCGCACCGAGGCCAGCAGCCCCACCACAGCCAGCAGACTGGTACTGCACGCCACCAGCACCGCCCCAAACGACGCCACCCGTCCCGGGTCTTCGCGGGTAGATACGCGGCGGATATGGCCCACATCGGCCGTCAGCATGATACCCCAGGTGAGCAGCACGGTGCAGAGGGCAAACCCGTCCCAGGCCAGAAACAGCCGCATCATGAGCGGCCAGGCGGCCGGGGTGCCCCAGTAGAGCAGCACTGCCGGCAACAGCCCGATAGACAGGCGTTTCCAGGCCGCCAGCAGCTCCAGGCGCTGAAACAGGAACTGACCGGACCAAGAAGCAGAAGGGGCCATAGCATCGACGGAATGAAATATTCTGCGTAAGCTACGGCATCTATCCTGATGCACCCATGAATTCAGCTCCCCTTTCCGGCCTCTACTCCCCGTCCCTGAGTCTGCTCACCGACCTCTACCAGGTTACCATGGCCTACGGCTACTGGCAGCAGGGCTTGCAGGACCGCGAGGCTGTGTTTCACCTCTATTTCCGCAAGGCTCCCTTCCAGGGCGGCTACGCCGTGGCGGCGGGCCTGGCCTACGCCGTCGATTACCTGCAGAACCTGCGCTTCTCCGAGGACGATCTGGCCTACCTGGGCAGCTTGAAAAGCAGCAAGGGCGCGGCCATGTTCCCGGCGGAGTTCCTGCAGTATCTGCGCGAGCTGAAGTTCACCTGCGACGTAGACGCCATTGCCGAGGGCACCGTGGTATTCGGTAATGAGCCGCTGATTCGGGTGCAGGGGCCGCTGCTGCAGGCCCAGCTGGTGGAAACGGCTTTGCTCACGCTCGTCAACTTCCAGACGCTCATTGCCACCAAGGCGTCCCGCATCCGCGAGGCCGCCGGCTCCGATACGGTGCTGGAATTCGGTCTGCGCCGCGCCCAGGGCGTGGATGGCGGCCTGGGGGCAAGCCGCGCTGCCTACCTGGGCGGGGCCGATGCCACCAGCAACGTGCTGGCCGGGCAGCGGTTCGGCATTCCGGTGAAGGGCACCCACGCCCACAGCTGGGTCATGGCCTTCGAGGACGAGGAAACCGCCTTCGCCGCCTACGCCAAGGCGTTTCCGGATGATTCGGTGTTTCTGGTGGACACCTACGACACGCTGGAAGGCGTGCGCCACGCCATCAAGGTGGCCCGCGAGATGCGCGCCCAGGGCCACGAGCTGGGCGGCATCCGCCTGGATTCCGGCGACCTGGCCTACCTCAGCCGCGAGGCCCGCGCGTTGCTCAACGAGGCCGGTTTTGAAAGTGTGCGCATCGTGGCTAGCAACGACCTGGAGGAAAACCTCATCACCAGCCTCAAGCAGCAGGGCGCCAAAATCGACACCTGGGGCATCGGTACGCAGCTCGTGACGGCCTACGACCAGCCGGCGCTTGGTGGCGTGTACAAGCTGGCCGCCCTGCGCAAACCCGACGATTCGGGCTGGGACTTCACGATCAAACTCTCGGAGCAGCTGGCCAAGACCAGCATTCCCGGCATCCTGCAGGTGCGCCGCTACGAAACCGACAAAGGCCAGCCCCGCGCCGACATGCTCTACAACGTGGCCGAGACACTGCCCGAACAGCTCACCCTCGTGGACCCGCTGGATGCCACCCGCCGCCGCGCCGTGCGGCCCGAAGCGCCGTTTCGGGAGCTGCTGGAGCCTATCTTCCGCCGCGGTGAGCTGGTCCACACGCTACCCACGCTGCCGGAAAGCCGCGCCCACGCCCACCGCGAAGTGCTCAGCCTCGACCCCAGCATCCGCCGCTTCCTCAATCCCCACACTTACCCCGTGGGCCTGGAAGAGTCGCTCAACACGTTCCGCACGAAGCTGATTCTGGAGAAGCGGCCGGTGCGGCTGGGGTAAAGGAGCAAGGCCCGGTTGCTGTAGCAGCCGGGCCTTGCTCCTTTACGAGCTACTGCCATTCGGTCGTATCCAGCTCTTTTAGCAGATCTTTGATCCTTTTCTCCAAGGTGAGCTTTTCCTGCAAATACCGCTTTACTGCCATTGCACCCGCACTCCGTTGCTCTACCAGCGCATCCAATTGACGACGTAGCCGCCTTAACTCTGTTGCCTTTTGGCGCAAAGCAAAATCAGCCTTTTTCAACCGGCTGACTTCCTCTGATTCAGCGAAAGCGGCATCCGGTGTCACGTCGAAACTAGAAGCGCCACGTTCTTCGGAAATAATCTGTTGGCCAACTTGAAGCGTTGGCGGACGCCGGATAACCTGCCGGAAGCCTTCAGCCGTAATTATTATATCACCTTGATGGGTTTCAAGGTGCCACTCTGTAACACCGGCTGCAGAAGATTCACGGCGAATGTCTTCTATTTCTAGTTCTTGATTCGGCCGAAAATCCATAGTTAAGGCAACGTGGGTTGCCTCAGTAAATATGAGCGTTGCCGGCGCTACCCAGAAAGAGAAGTAGTCGTCTTTGTCTGCCTGAACCCATTGAAAGATATAATCGATATCAAAGCTAATATCCTTCCCAAACTGGACCGCATATATCCTGGCATCATGCCAGCCCATCTGCTCATAGTCAGCTTCGGTCCAGATCCATTTTTCCAACTGGTAAGACGGTGACATATTACACGGCACCAAACTTCTTCCACAGCTTCGGGAGCATCTTGGGTAGCTGGTTTTCGGTCCAGTCTTCGCCTTTGGTTTCGGAGCCGAAATCATAGTTCAGCCCCTGCGCACTTGCCACGTTGCGCGGGAAGGTGTCGTCTTCCTCGGTTTTGCCGGTGCGCTGCTCGAAGGCCTCGGTTGCCACGTACAACAGCTCCTCGAAATTCTGGTAGCCTTCGTCCATGACGCTGGCCAGGGAATCGGCATTCTGCAGCGCGTTGGTGAAGACGGTTTCGCCCTGCCCGATCAGCCAGCACCGGAAGTACAGGTAGGGGTCGTCGGAAACGTAGCCGTCGATGATCTTCTGGGCGGCCATGATATTGAAGTGGTCGGCTTCCAGCAGGTATTCACGCAGGCGACATTCAAACCCGACAATCTGCTCCGGCTCCAGCTGCGCCAAGTGGCTGATTAGTGCCGCTTCCTGCTGCTGCTGGTCGCCTTGGGCGGTTTTCTTAGCCGATTCGATTAGCTGCCAGAATTCTTTCTTGTCCATTTGCCCTGCGGGTGTAGCATGAGCAGCGAAATACGGCAAAACTCTACACAACGCCAGCCAAAGCCTGTACTTACCTAGCCACAGCTGGCGGCTACCTTTGCTCCCGCTGCGTTACTATCAGCATCATTTCACCCGCTGCTGGCGGCAGCCGTAGCAGCCAGCGCCTCTTCACTTACTACTTCCCATGCCCACCCTCCAGTTCAAAACCAGCATCAACTGCGCCAACTGCCTGCGCGCCGTCACACCTTTCCTCGACGCCGAGCCTACGGTAGAAAAGTGGAGCGTGGACACGAACAACCCCGCCAAAATCCTGACCGTGGAAGGCGCAAATGTTATTCCCGAGCAGGTGATGAAAGCCGTGTCGCAAGCCGGGTTTGATATTGAGCCGGCAGCCGCTTAGCAAGCACTCCTCCCCTCGCCTGTCATCCTGACGAAGGAAGGACCTTATTACGTTGAAACTAGTCGTTTACACGGCTTTTTTAACGTAATAAGGTCCTTCCTTCGTCAGGATGACAGCGTATTCATCGTAAGGCTACGCTTCGTAGCGCAGCTCGCCGGCTCCTACGTGCAGCACAACATCGGTTTCCGGGGTAATGCGGCCGGCCACCTGGGCCTGGTAGCCGTGGGCGCGCAGAGTTTCGGCTACTGCTTCGGCCTGAGCCTCGTCGGTGACGAGGAGCATGCCGTTGCCCATATTCCAGTAGAGGTAGGCTTCCGTGGGGCTGATGCCAGCCAGCTCAGCCAGCTGCTGCATGGCGGGCAGGGGCGCAAACAGGTTATCCAGCACAGCGCCCACCCCGTTTTTGAGCACACGCTTGAAGTTATCGGCAATGCCACCGCCGGTGATGTGCGCGGCCGCGTGCAGGGGCAGGCCGGCATCGAGCACCGCCGCCACGCCGGGCGAGTAAATGAGCGAAGGCGCCAGCATCACCTCGCCCCAGGTTTTGGAGTTGTCAGTTGTCAGTTGCTGGTTGTCAGCACTGGTGCCGTCAGTTCCTACTTCCTCATTCTTACTTCTTGATTCCCCGAAAGGGGCCTCGTGCCACTTTTCGCCGAAGGTTTTGGTGAGGGCGCGACGGGCCAGGGAGTAGCCGTTGGAGCGGAACGAGGGCGAGTGCAACGCCACCACGGCCTGGCTGGCGCGCACGTTAGCCCCGCTCAGGGGGCGCTCCAGGCTGGGGTGCAGCACGCCCACGGCCGTCGAGCACCAGTTGAAGTTCATTTTGGCGCCGGGGTAGCCGCCGATGCGGTTGCCCAGCTCGGCAATTTCGCCCCCGGTCACGGCAATCTGGCTGAACTGGGCCGCGTCGTGCAGGCCGCGCATGAGTTCGTCCACCACCTCGTAGTTGAGGGTGTTCACGTCGATGATGTTGGAGAGGTTGGTGGGCACGAAGCCCGCCACGATGAGGTCGTCGGCCACCATGGCAATCAGGTCGTAGCCCAGCGTGTCGTAGCGGTCCAGGCGCTCGGCCACCTCAATCTTGGTCCCGATGCCGTCGGAGCCGATACCCAGCCGCTCGGCCCCGAAGCGGATTTCGTTGGAGAAGCCGCCGGCCAGGTCCTGGGCCGGCTCGCCAGGCTTGCCTGCACGGGTGCTGAAAGTTTTCTGGGCCCAGTGGTAGGCGTTTTTGGAAGCTGCGTTGCCTTCTTCGATGGAGTAGCCGGCAGTGGCTTTGAGGTTGGTATCGTTGGAAGTCTGGCTCATGAGAAGGACGAATCAGGGAAGGCGTCTGTCATCCTGAGCGGAGCGAAGGACCTTATCACACTGGAACGAGTCGTTCACTAGTGATTCAGACGTGATAAGGTCCTTCGCTCCGCTCAGGATGACAGGCGGTTGGGTTAATGCTCGGTCGGCTCGGGGGCTTTGGCGCTGACGGAAGGAATAACGTCGGGGCCTTTTTTGTTGGAGCGGTGACTTTGGCGCTCCTCCTGGATGTGGCGCAGGTACTTGGTCACGTCGCCGGTCGGATAGTTACCGGTGAAGCAGGCGAAGCAGCTGCCGCCGTGGCCCTTATCCTCCGAAAACAACTCCTGCAAATCCTCAATCGACTGGTAAATCACCTTATCGGCCCCGATGTACTGGCAGATTTCATCTTCGGTGTAGTTGGCCGCAATCAGGTCGGTGCTCATGGCCATATCGATGCCGTAGATGCAGGGCGCAATAATGGGCGGGGCGCTGCTGATGAAGTACACCTCGGCCGCTCCGGCCTCGCGCAGAATACGCACGATGCGCCGCGACGTGGTGCCGCGCACGATACTGTCGTCCACCACGGCAATCTTCTTGCCTTCCACGAACTCCCGAATGGGGTTGAGCTTTTTCTTGACGATGTCCTCGCGGCCGGCCTGGCTGCTCACGATGAAGGAACGGCCCATGTGGTTGTTCTTCACCATGGCCCGGCGGTAGGGCACGCCAATGGCTTCGGCCAAGCCGGAGGCCGAGAAGTAGCCCGATGACGGCACGTCAATCACCATATCGGGCTGAATGCCTGATTCGATAACCTTCCTGGCCAGCATCTTGCCCAGCCGTACCCGCTCCCGCGCCACCAGCCGGCCGTGGATGGTCGAGTCTTCGCGGGCAAAGTAGATGTGCTCGAACACGCAGAAGCTTTTGGGCTGCTCCTGCTGGTTTTTGTGATGCACCTTGAAATCCTTGTCGATGAACACCGCTTGGCCAGGGCCTACATTCTCCACAAATTCAAACCCCAGATAATCAAAGCAGGTGCTTTCCGAGGCGAAGGCGTATACCGGGCCGCGCTCCGTTTCGCGGCGGCCCAGCACCAGCGGCCGGATGCCCAGCGGGTCGTTGAAGGCCAGCAGGCCATGGCCGGCAATGATGGTGATGGTGGCGTAGGCGCCCTTCACCAGCTCCTGCGTCGTCTCCACAGCATCGAAAATATCCACTACCGACAGCGCATCGAGGTTTTTCAGGCGCAGCTCCGAGGCGAAGGTGTACATGATGAGCTCCAGGTCGTTGCTGGTTTTGGGCAGCACGTGGTACTTCTCATGCAGGCGCTTGGCGGCTGAACGGAAGTTGATGACGTTGCCGTTATGCACCATCGAGAGCCCAAACGGGTAGCTGGTAGTGAACGGCTGGGCCAGCTCGGCATCATTGGAGCCCTGCGTGGTGTAGCGCGCGTGCCCGATACCGATGTTGCCTTTCAGCTTCTTGAGTTGCTTGGGCCGGAACACGTCGGAGATGAGGCCGTTGCCCTTGCAGAGGTGGAAGTTCTCGTCGAAGGTGGCAATACCAGCCGCGTCCTGGCCGCGGTGCTGGAGCGCGGTGAGGCCGAACACGATATCGTGGGCAACGTCATCAGGACCGTAAAAACCTACTATTCCGCACATGGCAATCGGGTGGTTACAGGGTAAAATTCAAGAACGTCATGCTGAGCTTGCCGAAGCATCTCGCGTGCTGACGTTGGATTGCTATTCAGACGACGCCACGCGAGATGCTTCGGCAAGCTCAGCATGACGTTCTTTTTTGATGAGTTCCGCAAGCGTTTCGGCGTACACGCGGTGCTCAACGGCCAGGCCGCGGCGCTCTACTTCGGCCAAGGTGTCGGCCCCGCGTAAGTCAACAGCATGCTGGGCCAGAATAGGTCCGGTATCGAGGCCTTCATCTACCAGATGCACCGTGATTTTAGTCTCGTGCAGGTGGTTTTCGAAGGCCCACTCATAGGCGTGCAGGCCCTGGTGCTGGTGGGTGTCGGCGGGGTGAATGTTGAGGATGCGGCCCGCAAACGCCCGGATGAACGTGGGCGACAGAATCCGCATGTAGCCAGCCAGCACCACGTAATCGGGCTGATACTGTTGCAGCGCTTCCACCACGTCGGCATCAAACTCGGCCCGCTTGCGGCCCTGGCTGCTGAGGTTGGCCGTGGGGCAGCCCAGGGCGGCGGCTGTTTCCAGGCCGGGCGCGTCGGGCTTGTTGCTGAACACCACGGCCACCTCGGCCAGCTCCTGCAGCACGCCCTGCTGCACGGCGGTTACCAGGGCCACCATATTGGAGCCCCGGCCCGACAGCAAAATGGCCAGGCGCGCTTTACGGGTGCTATGGTTACCAGTTGCCGGCAAGGGTCGGTTCCGGCCGCTGGCCGATGTCAGTGCGGATGTAGGCATCCTGGAAGTTAACTCGTTCTACTTCGCGGTACACGTGGGCCACCGCATCTTCCAGCTCCTCGCCGTGGCCGACCAGCACCAGCACCCGTCCGCCGTTGGTCACCAGCTCGCCGGTTTCGGTGCGCTTAGTGGCGCCGTGGAAGGCGAGGATGCTGGGATGCAGCTGGTCGAGGCCGGTGATGGGGAAGCCGGTGGGGAAGCTGGCGGCGGGGTAGCCACCCGAGGCCAGCACCACGCCCACGTAGTAGCCGCGCCGCTGGCGCACTACGGTTTGCTGCAGCTTGCCGTCGAGTGTGGCTTCAATCAATTCCAGCAGGCTGCTTTCCAGGGCGGGCAGCAGCACCTCGGCTTCGGGGTCGCCAAGGCGGGTGTTGTATTCCAGCAGCTTGGGGCCCTGGGGCGTGAGCATGATGCCGAAATACAGGAAGCCGTTGAAGTCGAACTGTTCGTTCTGCAGCCCGCGCAGCGTGGGGTCCACGATGTCGGTGCGGATGGCAGCCAGCACGTTGTCGTCGGCAAACGGGACGGGGCAGTATGCGCCCATGCCGCCGGTATTGGGGCCCTTGTCGCCGGCCAGCAGCTGCTTGTGGTCTTGGGAAGGCGCCAGCAACCGAATGCGGTTGCCGTCGGTGATGCCGATGATGCTGATTTCGGGGCCGGTGAGCTTTTCTTCGAGCAGGAAGCTGAACCACCCGCTGTGCAGGCGGGCCAAATCGTCGAGGGCGGCGTGGGCTTCTTCCACCGAAGAGCACACGTACACGCCCTTGCCGGCCGCCAGACCATCGAACTTCACCACCACGTCGCCGTTCAGTTCGGTGGCTTTGGCGCGGGCCTCGTCCATCTTGTCACTGCGGAACTGCCACGAAAGGGCCGTAGCCACGCCGTGGCGGCGCATGAAATCCTTGCTCCACACCTTGGAGCTTTCCAGCGTTGCCCCCGCCCGGCCCGGCCCGAATACCCGGATATCGGAGCCTTGGAAAAAGTCGGTTACGCCTGCCGCCAGCGGGGCTTCGGGGCCCACCACAATCAGCTTCACGCCGTGTTCCTGGCAGAAGGCCTGAATAGCCGGGAAGTCGGTGGCGCTGATGTGGGGGTGGCTGTTCGGAATGCCGGCGTTGCCGGGCAGCACGTGCACGGTAGCACCGTCGCGGGTCAGCTTCCACGCCATGGCGTGTTCACGGGCCCCGCCGCCGAGAAGTACTATGGATTTATGGCTGGTACTCACTATCGTGTGGTTGATAAGTCAGGGAAGATCAGTCGTAGAAGGAAAAAGCTTCCGCCTCACCCCCTACCTCTACGATGTTCCAATTACGAAACTGCAGCCCAAAGCCGTGCTCTATTTCCCACTGGCAGACGAAGCTCAGCCCAAACCGACCGATTTCCGGCTCTTCGGGAAAGTAGATGGTTTGCAGTTGGTATAGCGCCTGCAGCTCCGTGGCATCGGCAGCCGTCAGCAGTTCGTCCTCTTCATTGTAGATGTCGCCGCACATCTGGCGCATCATCTGGAAATGTTCGAAGGCGGCCTCTGCTACCGACTGGTTCAAGCCGGGCAACTGCTGCAGCACGGCTTCAGCCGCCGCGGCCATTTCCGGCGTGAGCGTCTGCACCTGCCCCGACAGGTCGAACATCAACCTGACCAAGGGTTTCGACGGCACGAAGTCCAGCGGCACGTCGGCCATCAGTCCTTCTGTTTCATCGAAGCGTACCGTTTGTTTCCAGTTATTCATGCGAAGATGAGTGCCCGCGTCGCGGAGTGGGCCAGCATTGTTAGGCGTCTTTCATGATACCGGCGCGCACCAGGTTGCCCACCAGGCGGGCCTGCACATCGTCGTCGGAGGAAATGATGGGCAGCGGCGCGCCCGTGATACGCTCGTAGATATCGAGGTAGCGGCGGGTGGCTTCGGCGGATACTTCGGGCGTGAGGGCGCGAGGGTACTGGCCATCCTCCTTGTTGGCAATCAGCCACTGGCGCACGTACTCCTTGTCCATCTGCTCGGCTGTTTCCGGATTCCCGGCGTAGTCCTCGGCGCTCCAGAAGCGCGACGAATCTGGCGTGTGGATTTCGTCAATCAGGATCAGCTCCCCGTTCCGCAGCCCAAACTCATACTTAGTGTCCACCAGAATGATGCCGCGCTCGGCCATCCACTGCGAGGCGAAGTTGAAAAGCTCCAGCGCCTTCACCCGCATCTGCTCATACAGCTCGGCCGTCACCCAGCCTTCCGACACGAGGTTTTCCGGCGTAATCTCGCGGTCCGATTCTTCCTTGGTGGTGGGCGTCACGATGGGCTCGGGAAACTGCTGGTGCTTGGTCAGGCCATCGGGCACCGCTACGCCCGAAAAGCTGCGCTGCCCCTGCTGGTAACCGCGCCACATGGAGCCCGTGAGGTAGTGGCGCACCACCATTTCCACCCGAATCGGCTCGGCTTCCTGAGCCAGCGTCACGTTGGGGTCGGGCAGGCTGATGACGTGATTGGGGATGATGTGCCGGGTTTTGTCGAACCAGAAAGCCGCCAGCCCATTCAGCACCGCGCCTTTGTGGGCCACGGGCGTTTCCAGCACCGAGTCAAACGCCGACAACCGGTCAGTAACCACAATCAGCCGCTCGCCGGAAGGGGCGCGGTACGAATCACGGACTTTGCCACGGTGCAAAAGTTCGAGCTGGGGGGTATCGAAGTGGTTGAGGGTGTTCATATAAGTAGGTGTCAACCGGCGGGGCTGGCAGGTGACTCGTTAGGATGAAAACTGGTGGGCTGCTGGCTGCACTGCGGGGGCACGGCGCTGGCTTTGCACATGCTCTACAATGTTCCGGAACAGCTTCAACCCGTCGCCCTCCTCACTCAGATCAGGGTTCTGCCGCTTGCGGCGGGCCCAATCCGGGTGATTGTACAGCGACAAAAACGCCTCTGGGTGCGGCATCAGGCCGAACACACGGCCGGTGGTGTCGGTGAGTCCCGCGCAGTTCAGGTCGGCGCCGTTGGGGTTGAAGGGGTAAACCTCGGTGGGCGCGCCGTTGGAGTCGGTGTAGGTGAGGCAGTTTAGGCCGCGGTCCTCAATAGCGGCCCGCGTGGCAGCGTCCTGAATGATGAGGCGGCCTTCGCCGTGGCGCACGGGCACTTCCAGCGTGTCGAGGCCCCGCAGGAAGGGCGTGTTGGCCTTGGGGTTAGCTTTGAGCTTCACCCAACGGTCCTCGTAGCGGCCCGAGGCGTTGTGCGTCAGGGTCACTTCGGGCGTTACGGTGCCGCTCAGGTCGGGCAGCAAACCCAGCTTCACCAGCACCTGGAAGCCGTTGCAGATGCCCATCACGTACTTACCGTTGGCAATAAACTCGTTGATATCGTCGAGCAGCGTGCGGCCCTCGGCGTTGCGGCGGTAGCGCAGCTTGTTGGCCAGCACCACACCCGAGCCCAAATCATCGCCGAAAGAGAAGCCGCCAGGGAAGTTCAGGATGTCGTAGTCGTGGATGCTCACGTGGCCGTGCAACACCTGGTTGAGGTGCACGATGGTGGCTTGCGCACCTACCAGCCGGTAGGCGGCGGCAAATTCCTCTTCGCAGTTGATACCAAAACCCGTCAGGATCAGAGCCTGCACTTTTGAGTTGTCAGTTGCCAGTTGTTGGTTGTCAGTTGACTGTTCTTCCTTGCTTTTCAGGGGTTCGGCGGATTCGTGGCCGGGGTCAACGCTCTTGAAGCCGGGCAGCACAATCTGGCCTTCGCGGTTCACGATTTCGTGGCCGGGGTCGTCGTGCTGGGGGCGCGGGGGCGTGTGCTGGTCCGGCAGTTGGGGGGTCTGTTCCATGATTAGAGCGCGGCTTCGTGGTGGCCGAAGCCGATAATGCGGTTTACCGGACCGTTGGTCCACTCGTGGCGCAAAGCCGCCGTGCTGGCCGAAATGATGGTTTTGCCCGCCTGCCGCACCGTCAGCTGCCCGTCCGGCGTGACCCGGCCCAGGCGCGTGGCGCGCCCGCCGAAGTGCTGCTCAAAGGCCACCACATCTTCGGGCGCCACCGTGGCCACAAACCGGGAGTGCGACTCCGAAAACAGCTGCACGTGCACCGGCAAGCCTTCCGGCAATTCCACCTCGGCCCCGAAACCGTAGCCGAACGTAGCCTCCGCCAGCGCCACCGCCAAGCCGCCATCCGACAAGTCGTGGCAGCTCTGAATCAGGTTCTGGTCGTTGGCATCGCCCATGAGGATATACAAGGCTTTGGCCTGCTCGAACCGCACTTTGGGCACATTGGCGCCCAGCTCACCGAAGAGCTGGTAGAACTCCGAGCCGCCCAGCTCGTCGTAGGTTTCGCCCAGCAGGTACACCACGTCGTCGGCCTGCTTGAAGTCGGAGGTGATGGTGTGGCGCACGTCGTCCAGCTTGGCCGTCATGGAGTACAGCACCGTGGGCGGCACCGAAATCTTCACGCCGTCGGCTTTGAAGTCGTTTTTCATCGAGTCCTTGCCCGAGGTCAGCGGGATGCAGTAGGCCGCCGTGGCGTCGCGCAGGGCCTGGCACATGCGCACCAGCTTGGCCAACTTGTGCTTGCCGTCGGGGTTGGTGGTGGCATCGTACACCGAATCGGGCACGCAGAAGTTGTCGTTCACCGACCAAAAGTTACCGTCGCCGTAGCTCAGGTTGGGCAGTTTGCCGCCCACGGCCACGATCTGGCGCACAGCCTCGTCAAACGCGCCGGCCGACATGTGGTAGGCGTCCAAATCACCGAAGCGGGGCAGAATACCGTTGCTCACGGCCACGCCTTCCCAACTCTCGAAGTTGAAGCGCACTACGGCCGCATCCTGCGGAGCTTGGCCGGTAGCGCCCATCAGGGGCTTGATAATCGTGCGGCCCTTCACCTCGTGGTCGTACTGCCGAATCACCGACTCGCGGGAGCAGATATTGAGGCTGCCCAGCAGACGGCCCAGTACGTCGGTGTAGTCAGTGGCAGCCGCCAGCTCGGGCTCATGCGCTGTGGGCTTACTCCACTCGGCTTCCAGCACTTTGCGCGGTACGCCATTGTGCAGGAATTCCATATCGAGGCGGGCCACAGATTCGCCATCAAAGCGCACGTCGAGGCTGCCATCGGCGGTGAAGTAGCCGATGTCGGTCAGCTCCACTTCCATCTCCCGGCCCAGGGCCAGCAGCTCATCCAGCTTGGCGGGCTCTACAGCCAGCGAAAACCGCTCCTGCGACTCCGAAACGAAGATTTCCCAGGGCCGCAGACCAGGATATTTCAACGGCACCTTTTCCAGCTCC
This sequence comes from Hymenobacter canadensis, assembly GCF_027359925.1. Classification (NCBI taxonomy): domain Bacteria; kingdom Pseudomonadati; phylum Bacteroidota; class Cytophagia; order Cytophagales; family Hymenobacteraceae; genus Hymenobacter; species Hymenobacter canadensis. Next base: position 3,062,524 of record NZ_CP114767.1, read on the forward strand.
ACCACGGCCCCGCCGCTAATGGTGGCCAGCTCGCCGATGCTCGAAGAGAGGCCGCCCGCGCCGTTGTCGGTGCTGCACTTGATGAGGCCGCGGCGTGTGGCCAAGATCAGGAAGTCCATGGCCAGCTTCTGGGTGATGGGCGAGCCAATCTGCACGGCCGTAGCGGGCGAGGTTTCGTCTAATTCAATAGAAGAGAAGGTCGCGCCGTGGATACCGTCCTTGCCCACCCGGCCGCCGGCCATGATGATGCGGTCCTGAGCGTCGATGTTCTTTTCCCACGAATCGAGGCCGGCCAGCTGCATGGGCATCACGGCACCGGTGCCGCAATACACCAGCGGCTTGCCGGCGTAGCGGTCATCGAACACGATGCTGCCGTTCACGGTGGGCACGCCCGACTTGTTGCCGCCGTCCTCAATACCCTTGCGCACGCCCTCAAAAATGCGACGCGGGTGCAACTGGTTGCTCAGCAGCGTACCATCAAACTCGGGGTTGCCGAAGCACAGCACGTTGGTGTTGAACAGCAGCCGCGCGCCCCCGATACCAGTCGCCAGCGGGTCGCGGTTGTTGCCCAGAATGCCCGTAATGGCCCCGCCGTACGGATCAATGGCCGAGGGCGAGTTGTGGGTTTCGACTTTCCACACGAACAGCGACTCGGGGTTGATGCGCACAGCCCCGGCGTTGTCGCTAAACACCTTAATCAGCCAGTCGTTGCCGTTGGCGCGCAGCTGGCGGTCTACCTCCGAAGTAGCGTCTTTGATGTAGGTTTTGAACAGGGAATCCACTTCGAACTCCTCGCCCGTGTCGGCATCCTTGTACTTAATCAGGGCCGAAAACTCCTTATGCTTACAGTGCTCCGACCACGTCTGGGCAATGATTTCCAGCTCGCAGTCGGTGGGGTCCTGGGGCAGGCCGGCGGCCTGGCGCCCTTCCCGGATGCTGGTATAATGGTCGCGCACGGCGCGCATTTCCTCCAGATTCAGGGCGTAGAGGTTATCCTTCGACAGCTTCAGCAGTTCCTCGTCCGTGAGGCCCACCAGCTGTACCGTCTCCGTAACGGATTCGGCCCCGCCACCGGGCCGCGGCGTGTAGTCGCGGATATCGGTGATGGGGCCGGTTTCGAAGCGGTTAATCATCTTGTTGCCCAGCAGATCCTGCGCGAGCTGGCGCAGACTACTCTCGGGCAGGGCTTCTTCGAGGAAGTAGAGCCGTTTCGAGAAGATGTGCTGGGTGTGGGTGTCGAGCGGCTCGTTGAGGAAGTCGCCGAGGGCGTTCTGGGCCGAGATGCCTTCGTCGTCGGTGACACCGGGCAGCTTGGCAACGAGAATATAGCTCTTATATAGTGAGTCGTGGCGGAACTCGTCGAAGGCCACGTCGTGCAGCACCGGGTCCTGGAGGCAGTGGGTGGCGAAGTCGCGCAGCTGCTGGTCGGTCAGGGGGTAGCGCACCGTGTAGAGGGCGGTGCTTTGCACACGGCCGGTGCGCAGGCCCAGGTGGCGGTGGGCAGCTTCGGCTACGCGCTGGCCCTCGCCGTCGTGTTGGCCGGGCTTGAGCAGCAGCTGAATGGTTCTTTGGCTAGCTTCCAAAAGAGGGAGGTTTGTCTATTTTTCGGGTTTCCCACGCCTGGCGAAATTGCCATCGTGAGGAAGCATACCCACGCAGGGTACGCCGAAAATGCCTTGCTGAAACGCCGGTTGCGCCGCAGTAGGTTTAAGAAAACGCTTTATCGGGCCGACTGCCCGGTTTTACCACCGGAATACCTGCCCGGCACAGCGGGCACTCATCGGGTGCGTAGGTAGCCGCCGTGACCGGCAGCAAGGCAAAGTTCGGAAAAGAAAGGCCAGCTTTCCCACTAGTGCGGTCAATTAAACTGGCCACGGCCAAAACTTTTGCCCCCAGTCCTTCCAGCAGCCGCGCTACTTCATTGGTGCTCTTGCCGGTAGTTACCACGTCCTCAGCAATGATAATTTTCTGGCCGGGCTCGATGGTAAAGCCGCGCCGCAGGGTCATCTGGCCGGTTTCGTCGCGCTCCGTAAAGATGCCGGGCACACCCAGCTGCCGGGCCAGCTCGTAGCCAATCACCACGCCGCCCATGGCCGGGCCTACCACCACATCGGGCTGCAAACCGGCCTCCTGAATCCGGCGGGCCAGCTCGGCCGCGGCCGGCGCGGCCAGATCGGGGCGGCGCAGGAACCGGGCGCACTGCACGTAGGTATCGGAATGCAGACCCGAGGACAGCCGGAAGTGCCCGCGCAGCAGCGCATCTTCCTGCAACAGCTGCTGCTCCAGGGTTTCGGGGGTGAAGGGGGTGGGTTGGGTGGGTTGGGTGGAAGTCAAGGGAGGTGTTCTATTTATATAACGTATGGATTCGGACGTCCCAGGGCTGAAGCCCTGGGCTACGTAGGGGGCCTGTGGTGAATCAAGCACCTTACCCGCTGAGTAGCCCAGGGCTTCAGCCCTGGGAGAATGGGCATAGGTTACACCGTCACCGGCCGCAGCTGATTCATCTGCTCCACCAGCTCCCGGGCGGCAGCGGCGGCATCTTCGGCCTGCCAGATGGCGCGGGAGGTGTTGATGAGCAGACCGGAGCCATCAGGGCGAAGGCCGGAGCGGAGGGTGGCGGCCAGGTCGCCGCCCTGGGCACCTACGCCGGGCACCAGGAACCACTGCTCGGGGCAGAGGGCGCGCAGGCGGGCCACAGCCTCGGCGTTGGTGGCACCTACCACCAACCCGATGCCGCCGTGTGCTTCATCGAGCTTGCGGGCAATAGTAGCCGCGCAATCCGACAGGCTGCCGCCGCGGGTGAGGGCCACATCCTGCAAAGAGTGCGCTGGCTTGTTCGAGGTTTTAGCCAGCACGAACACCAGCTTACCGGGACGGGCAAAGGGCACAATGGCGTCGTCGCCCATGTAAGGGTTCACCGTCACACCGTCGGCCCCGATGACGTCGTAGGCGAAGCGGGCGTAGTGGTCGGCGGTGTTGGCAATGTCGCCGAACTTGCCATCCAGAATCACCGGAATACCGTCCGGCACGCGCTGCACGGTTTCGCGCAGCAGCTGTACGCCGTTTTCCCGGCTCAGGAAAAAGGCCAGATTGGGCTTGAAGGCGGCGGCGTATTCGCTGGTCTGGTCGATGACTTCAGCTAGCCGGCGCGCTACTTGCGCATCGTCGCCTACCGGGTCGAGGCCCACACAAAGCAGGCTGTTGGCCGCCTGAACGCGGTTGAGAAGTTTTTGCATAAGGTGGGTTGTAGCGCGAAGCCTTTGCTTCGCGGATGGTCACTGATGCCGAATATTATCAGTACCGACAGTTCAACTACACGCGAAGCGAAGGCTTCGCGCTACTGCAATTATTGATTTATGGACACCAATTGACTGCACTCAGCGGCCAGGCGGGCCGCCAGGCCGGGCTCCAGCCACTCGCCGCTGGCAATCTGCACGGCGGAGGCCCCGCAGCGCAGGTAGTCCGTCACGTGGCTGGCCGTAAACACGCCGCCCGTCCCGAAAATGGGCAGCGTAATCCGCTCATCATGGGCCAGCTCCCACACGCAGCGCAGGGCCACGGGGCGCAGCGCCTCGCCTGACAGGCCCCCGACCATCGGCGCGGCCGTAGCATCTTCGGGCAGGTGCAGGGCTTTGAGCAGGTTGGTTGCGGCCAGGGCATCGGCCCCGCCTTCCTGCGCCCCCAGCGCCAAGCCCCGGATGTGCTCGGGCCACGGCGGTAGCTTTACTACCACGGCGGCCGTGGGTCCTAGCTCGTTGCGCACTGCCTGGGTGGCGTCGCGCACAAACTGCGCGGTCAGTTCCTCCCCTTTCCCGGCGTCGGGCTGGGCGATGTACACTTCCACGCCGGCAATCAGGCCGGCGGTTTCGCGGGCCAGGAAGCGGGCAATCTTGCGGAAGCCGGGGATGCCGGGGGCCGTGATGCTCACGAACACCGGTACGCCGTAGCGGCGCAGGTTGGGCAAGTGCTCCTGCACCAAAATCTCGGCGCTTTCGGTGCGCATGTGGGTGGCGTTGAGCAGGGTCTGCTCGTTCACCTGCCAGATGCCCTCCTCATAGAGCCCGGGCTGGGGCTCCATCGTGACGGTGCGGGTGAAGATGGCGCCCAGCCGCTCGTAGCCCGTGCCTTCCAACTGCCAGGCGGCGGCCGACAGACATACCGGATTGCGCAATGTGAGTTGTCCGAGTTGCATAGGTTTAGAAATAGAAAAATCCATCGGTCGGCGGGGGAAACTCCCCTGCTGTTCGTCAGGACTGGATTCAAAAAAACATACCCCCCGAAACGGGGTGGTCAACCACGGACTGACTTACGCCAGAATCCCCTCTGATCTTCCATCACCCCGCTGGTTGAGCCACCCCTACCCGGCCTTCGGAGCCAGGGTTTTGTCGGGTTTGCGCTGGTGCTACACGGCCGGGCCAGCCGCGGCATCCTCTCTACCTAAGTACCCGGTGTAAGGCCGGGCGCTTAGCCGGAAGGCAACTAGATGACGTTGTCATGGTTTACCAGGAAAGCAACAAAGGGGCGGATGTCGGTCTGGCCGGGGACGAACCGGGCCAGGCGGCCGTCAGCTTGCATTTCCCTGCAGAAGCCATGGCGGGTGGCAGCAGGAGCGACGGCGACCATCTGCCGGGCGAGAGTGGTGGTGGCGTTCAAGGTTGATTGCCGATATGGAGTGAAGAATTAGAAAATGCGAAGGTGCGTGCCGGATTCTGCCAGCCTGGCCGAACCGACCGGGCATAAAAAAACCGCCTCGAAAACCGAAGCGGTGAAAGCAGCAGAACCAATAAAAATGGAAGAGTCAACGGGGGAAACGACCTTGCGGTCATCTCGCAGGACGGCGTTTGGCTCGGTCCCGCGCTTCATCAAATGGTGTTGATTGAGGAGAAGCACGCCACAAAAGTACCAATGCGTTTCGTTGCCACCAAACAGAAACGAAAATTATTTTTCAACAACCTGCCGCCGCATTCTTGGATCACTGCGTAACGACACTCAAAAACGAAACTCCGCATACTCCAATACCGCATTGACTATCAAATTCTTACACTATAGCCATTTTAGCAATTCAGTATAATATCCACGCGAGCCAGCACAGCCGGAACGCTGCCTGACTCCTGGTTTCGCCACAGCCACACCAATCTACTCAATTAGAATAATTATATTTTACGAGGTACCACCTACTTCTATAATATACACGACGATTATTCCTGCTGCCAGACAATTTTCAGGTAGCGCAATAATTTCCTAGTACCCGACCAATTCTTAACAAAATCACAATCACATTTCGCCACTTCAATCTCAAAGACAAGTTGTATTTTTGCGGCATCCGCCACCTCATCCAACAAACTACTCCATGAAAAAATCGGTACTCATGTTTCTACTGGGCGGACTACTGGCAATGAGCCAGGCCGCGCAGGCGCAGGATGGCCAGGTTGGTTACAGCGAGCGGGTTCCTGATGATAGTTCAGATAAAGTAGTCTTATACAAAAGAGCCACTGATTGGGTGGAAAACCACTTCACGTACGTACCCAAAGCCATAACACGCACAGATACAGCCAAAGGTGAAATGCGCGTGGAGGGCACGGCAATGGTAAAAACTACTACCCCGTCTGGCCAGTTGAAAGAGCGGCCCGTACGCTTTGAGTTTGTCTTCCATGCGCTGCCAACCGGCTACGACTACAGCGTAGGCGGTTTTCAGGTGGTGCCTGATGCCAGCAAACCCAATGACACCGTGAATTTCGACGAGTTTGTGGCGCAGCTAGCCACCGAGCGCACCAACGACCGTACGCACAACGACCGCCGCGTAACGGCTCAGGCAACCTCCCTGGCCAGCGAAATTGCTATGTCTTTCCGCTCATTTATGAATAGCCGGCCTGCTGAGGGTGCCGTAGAGTAAAGGCGTAGCAATGCCGGCAACGCAGAGAGGCTGCATCTTGCCTGCATCAGGCAATGGAGGGCTTGCCAGCCTCCTGCCAGCAGGAATCAGGTAGTCCGGGCACCGGGGTTCAGCCACTGGCAACCTTCGGTACCCGGACTATTTTTTTGCACTTTTCCCTTATCATATCCGACTATTTTACCAACCACCGCCTAATCCCTATCTCGCTATTCTGCTACGGGTGGGGCTAGTAGCGGCCAAGGAGCCGGTGGGTACGGGCAGGTAGCTCCCGCGCATCAAGCAGCAGCAGCCCATCAAGCGTGTTGCTGAAACGGGGGTCGATGTTGAAGCCGAGCAAGCGGGCATTCTGCTTCAAATATTGCCGTAGCAGCACCGGCACGCCGCTGCCGCCAGGCTCAAGTCCACACACCAGCTGCTGCAGCTGCTGCAGATCGTTGAGGCCGGCCTGGAGCCGCGTGGGGCCGGAGGCGTCGTCGAGGGGCCGGTAGCGAAACTCCTTCCGGGGCCGCACGTGCGCTGCCAGCTGGGTATCGAAACAGTGCCGCTGCAGATATTCCACCATCACCGCCTTGGAAACCATCGAAAACCGGTTGCTGATGCTAACCGGGCCCAGCAGGTACTGATATTCGGGATGGTTGGCAAGGTATTCGGCAATGCCTTTCCAGAGCAGCGCCAAGGGCAGGGGCTGGCGCTGATACTCGGCGCGCACAAACGAGCGCCCCAGCTCCAGCGACTGCCGCAGCACTGGAATCAGCTCTTTCTTCAGCCGAAACAACGAGTGCAGGTAGAAGCCGCGCCGGCCGTGCTGCCGCAGGATAGCCCGGCCCAAACCCAGGCGGTAGGCCCCCACCAGCTGCCGATTTTCACGGTCGTAGAGAAAAAGGTGGCGGTAATAGTCATCGTAGTGGTCCAGGTCGGTGGGCTGCTGGGTGCCCTCGCCTTCCCGCCGAAAGGTCAGCTCGCGTAGCCGGCCTATTTCGCGCAGCACATGGGGCAGCTCCGCCTTCTTGCCCAAATACACTTCCCAGCGGCCGTGGCGCACCAGGCAGCGGCCCGGGCGCAGGGCGGCAATGTCGGCTTCCAGCAACCCGGCCGGAGTTTCGGCCAGCACGGGCGGCAAGGGCAAGGGGGGCAGCAGCGCCGCAAAGCGCCGCTCAGGTGCCGAGCCCAACCCGTACACCCGCGCCCGCAGATACGGCAGCTGCTCGGCCAGCGGCAACCGGCCCAGCTCAGCTGGCGCCACCGGCTGGCCAATCCGGACCTGAATGGTCTGGCCGCGCTTGTTGAGCAGTTCGGCGGGCAGCCGGGCCGTGCGCAACAGCGGATGCAACAGCCCCAGCACACTGAAAGTGGCGCTGTTCTGCCCGCTCAGCCACACCGGCACCACCGGCACCCGCGCCAAAGCCAGCAGCCGGCCAGCCGTAGGGTTCCAGGCCGAGTCGTGGGCCGGCCGAAACAGATGGGACCGGTGGGCCACCTCGCCGGCCGGAAACAGGAGCAGGGGCACATCGTTGTGCAGGTGGCGCAGCATCTGGCGCACACCGGGCACGTTGCGGCCAGCTGCCTGGCGCTCCGGGCTCACCAGCACCAATTGCTGGGCCAGCTGGGGCAGCAGCGGGGCCAGCAGTTCGCTGGCCACAGCCCGCAGCTGTGGCCGCGCCTGCCCCAGCACATGGAGCAGCACCAACCCATCGAGCAGGCCGCACGGATGGTTAGCAATGGCCACGAAGGCCGTGGCCGGCAGCCGGCGCAGCTCGGCGGCATCGTAGCGCACGCTGATGTGCAGATGCCGCAGCAGCTGCGCTACAAAGTCCAGCCCATTGAGGTGGCTGCTCTGCGCGTAGAGGTCCTGCAGCTTGCGCAGCTGCACCAGCTGCTCCCATACAGGACGCAGAAATTCACGTGAGCGGCGCAGAGGTGCCGGAAACAGGGAGGAATGGGGCTGTAATTCCATGGATGGCCAGGTAGCGCCTGGCATCACCAGGACATAGCTCCCAAACCTCCGAAACGCAAATTAGCCGCTCGTTATGCCCCGATTATCAAACTATTAAGATTGACCGGCCGGCCAGAAATGCAGAGAGCCGCGTTGCAGCGCGGCTCTCCATCTCCTTCACATTTTCCACTTACTTCACTCACTGCAAATGTACGACAGGGAAGCAGGCGATGTTGGGTTAAAGGGCAGAATAATGAAATGTTAATATACAGGCTAACTCCCTGAACGTCAAAATTTGCCCTTCAAGCAAATACCCCGGCTAACACCTGTTAGCCGGGGCACAAAACATCCAAAACCGGAATGTGGCAGCCGTTAGTTGGTCGGGCCGTTGTCGATGCGGGATTCGATGGTGGCCTGCACCGTGCTGCTCACCGCCGACAGCAAGTTGTAGCCGGTGGCCTGCTCGATGGCATCTACGGAAGTACGATACGTACCCCAGGTGGTGGCCACCGTCTGGTCGTTGGGCGTGTCGATGGCAATAATGCGGGTGGCGGTGGTTACGCGGCTGGCATCGGACGTGCCGTTGGGCATCACTACTATCACTTTCCAGCAGCGGTTAGGCACCGTGATTTTGCCGCTGGCGATGGTGGTGGCGTAGCCATTGACGCCGGTGCCGCCTCTGCCGTAGCTGCCGCAGATGATGTAGAGCTCATTGCCGGCATTCACCAGTGTACGGCAGTAGTTTTCGAGGCCGGCCCAGGTGCGCTGGTTGTTGTTGGCCGCCTGGGGCATCATGTTGGTCATCAAGAACGTGGCCGAGTTATCGGCTACCGAGCCGGTGCGGTCGGCGCTGGGGCAGTTGTGGCCCCGGTCGAAGCCCGAGCCGGTGTAGCTGCTGGTAGTGGCCTTAAACCAGGTGCTGGGCAGGCTGTTATCGGCCGCGAAATTATCCTGGCGGGGAGTGCTGCCCAGCCAGGCGCTGCTCAGGTGCCAGCTCACCCAGTTCGGCACCGCCCGGTCGCGGTGATACGACATCACAAACTGAGGCTTCACAAGCAGGTAGTTGGTGTACTGGGCGGCATCCGTAACGGCGCCGCTGGGGTTGCCCAGGGCCAGATGGCTGTCACGCGTGGCTGTGGCATCGGCCGAAGCCTGCACGGCGGTGGGCGCCTGCGGTGAAACCAACTCTTCTTTCGAGCAAGCGGCAGCCAGTGTCAGCAGGGCGCCCCAGGTGAGCAAACGAATACCAGTACGCTTCATGTGTTGGAGGTGTGTGAAGTAAGAAGAGAAGAAGGAGCGGTAGCTGCTACCTCGGGTAGAGGCAGCAGGTTGATGATGCGGCAAAGGTTATGCTTTGTTTTCAGGCTGATGTTACTTAAATATTATCATTTTATTCATTTGACCTCTACTTTATTGAAAAAAACTCAAAATTTAATTCATCCAATATCTTTTGCTTATTCCGATGAATTCCATCTTGACCGCCACCTGCCCGGGGCCCACAGTATGGCCCCTATGACCGCCTGACTGGCGCACTAAAAAAGCCGTTGGCAGTGCCAACGGCTTTTCCGGCTGTATTCTACACACCAATCGTTACTCAATGTTTGTTAGCTGCACTGCCTAAGGGCCCGTCACTACAAGGCGCTGGCTACCGATCGTCTGGCCTTGGGCACTGGTCAGGACTACGTGGTAGAGCCCTGCCGGCAGGTTTTCGCCCTGCAGCGTGAGCTTGTCGGCTGGCAGCTGGCGCAGTAGCACACCCCGCATGTCGTATATCTTGAGCACGGCCACGGCCGCCGCTTCGCTGCTGTTAGTCAGGCTCACCCGCACCGTGCTGGATTGCGCAGCGGGGTTAGGATACAGAGAAATGGCGGTTTGCGTGGTGCTTTTCCAGGACACGGCCACCACTGGCGAATACTCCGGGGTGCCATCCGTATCTACCTGGCGCAGGCGGTAGTAGAGGGTGGCCGCCTGGGTGGCAGCGGCCGTTTCGTCGCGGAAGCTGTAGCTGCGGCCGTTGCTGGTGCCGCTGCCGGCCACCCGCCCGATTGGCGTAAACCCACTGGCCGGATTCAGGGCCCGCTCTACCTCAAAATACTGGTTGTTGCGCTCCGAGGCCGTACGCCACGCTACCTGCACAGCCGGGCCGGCCGCCTGCGCCGTGAAGGCCACCAGCTCTACGGGCAGTGGGCCCGTGGGCGTAATGGTGGCCGGGAAGCCCGACAGCTTGTCTTCGGCAAACACCTGGTACACCAAAGTACGCGCCAGCACGGCCGCCGTAGAGCTTACCTCTACTTCCACTTTGGCAAAGTCCTGGGTGGTATTGAAATACACTTCTACCTGGCCATTCGTCAGCAACGACTGATTGAGCAGCGTGCTACCACTTGCCGTTTCGAGCAGCTGACCTGCGGCATTATAGGTGCGCAGGGTAATGGCGTTGAGCAGCTGGGTATTGAGCAGCCCCGTACCCTGCCGGATAACTGCGCCGGCCGCATTGCCGGCCTGCCCTGCCCCATTGAGGTCCACGCGCAACGAAGTGCGCGAAAGTACCCCTAACAAACCCGTGCGGATAACGGCGAAGTTGTTCAGGTCGGCGTCAGCGGCCCGCTCTCCGTTCACGATGATTGTCGTGTCGTTGAGGGTTACCAGCGCTACTCCGTTCCGGCTGCCCTGAAACTTTCCGACGCCGCTGGCAAAGTCCGACCGGATGGGGTCTTGGTCGCGGAAGGCCGAAGGCTCAATTCCGAAACCGTAGTACACATTCAGGTTGTCGAGCAACCCCAACAGGCTGCTACGGGTGAGCTGCACCTCGTCGAACGCCCGGTTGGTCGGGAAGCTCACCTGATATTTATCCCCCGGCAAAGCTGTCACCTGGAGCAGGCCCAGTCCCGAAACGGTTTCGCGCGGCTCTCCATTCAGGAACGTTCTGATTTGCAGACTTCCCAGCGCCTGAAGATCAGCCAGCCCTTGCCGGCCCACCACAAACCCGGCGTAGAAGCCACGCGGCACGGCGGCCTCCAGCTTCACGCGCAAGGTGTTGGGGCAGCTAACGCCCAACACGGTATTGAAGGTCGCAAAATTGGTTAGGTCGGTATCGGCAGCCCGGTCCGCGTTGGCCACGTTGGAGTTGACGCACACCGTCACGCCGTTGTCGACTACCTGCGTGCTGTAGGCGGTGCCGGCAGCAGGGTTTGGGAAGCGCGAAACCACGCCTTTGGCTGTTTCTACAATGTTGGCATCCACGCCATAGGCATAGTAGACCCGTAATTCATAGCCTACGCTAAGCAACGACCGCGCCTCTATTTCAATTCTGTTAAAACTCTGTTTAGTAATAAATTCCACTCGCATAGGGTCTGAAGAGCCAAGCAGTGCCGTGACGAGTCCGGTAGCCGGGAACGACTCACGCTCCTGCCCATTCAGGTAGGTGGTGATTGTAACCGTACCGACCGCTGAGAGCAGCCCGGAAGTACCGAGCACAAAGCCCGCTCGGTAATTTGCCGGAACAGTGCCACTCATATTGAGCCGGATGGCCGCTGAGGCCCCACCCAACAAACTCACGGTGGGCAGTCGTAGAGTAGCAAACTGTGCCTTATCCCCCACGGCGTTGTTATCATTTAGCACTTGGCCGCATGGAAATGGCAGCGCCAGACCACAGGTAGTAGTGATGCCTTGTACCGAGGCACCATAATACGCGGGGCCGGCAGCCCAGCTGAGCGACATGGTTGTTAGCCAAACGATGGCTAACGCAATGGTTCGAAAGTAGATATGGCGTGTCATAGTGGTAGGTCAGGTACAGGCAGAGCGAACTACACTGCCCTGCTTTGCCTGGTACAATACCACTGCCACACTGCACTCATTTTATTTATACACTGACGTTCAACAAGTTAATTATATTAGAAAATTAATATATTATCCCATTTATAGATTATGATTCCCAATTAGGGAATAAATGGTAAAGCCCATATTTCCCTGTTATACTCGCATCTTTCTGCCCCTTTTCACCCCCGCCCTAGCTATCGAAAACCACACAGTCAGCCTGCCTCATTGCATAGGCGCCTTACAGGGTGTCCAGTTTGCGGAGTTTGTAGTCTGATTGGCTTCGCTACAGTCGGTTAAGCATTTCTGCTATACATGTCTGCCTCCTCCCCCATCCATATTTTCATTGTCGAAGACAATGCCTGGTACGGCGAACTGCTCGAGTATAAACTGGGCCAGAACCCCGATTATCAGATCCAGCGCTTCATTACGGCCCAGGCCTGCCTCGACCACCTGGGCGAAAAGCCGGACCTGATTACGCTCGACTACAACCTGCCCGACGGGAAAGGCGACGAAGTATTGCGCCAGATCAAAGAGCGTTTGCCCGAGGTAGCCGTCATCATCATTTCGGGCCAGGAAGATGTGCGCACAGCCATCGGCCTGCTCCGCCAGGGGGCCTACGACTACCTGGTGAAAGACGAGGAAACTGCCGACCGGCTGTGGAATTCCGTCGGCAACGTGCGCAAACAGATTCAACTGCGCCGCGAAAACGAGCGGCTGCGGGAACAGATTGGTCTCAAATACGATCCTACCCGTGCCATTTTGGGAAATAGCGCCCAAATGCGCCAGCTCAACACGTTGATTGAAAAAGCCGCCCGCACCAACATTACCGTTTCGGTGAGTGGTGAAACCGGCACCGGCAAGGAGCTGGTGGCCAAAGCCATTCACTACCTGTCGCCGCGGCACGAGCACGCCTTTGTGGCCGTGAACCTGGCCGCCATTCCGCGCGACTTGCTGGAAAGCGAATTGTTCGGGCACGAGAAGGGCGCTTTCACCGGGGCCGTCAGCCGCCGTATCGGGCGCTTTGAGGAAGCCAACCGGGGCACGCTGTTTCTGGATGAAATAGCCGAGATGCCGCTGGAGCTGCAGGCCAAGCTGCTGCGGGTGCTGCAGGAGCGCGAAGTATCCCGCGTGGGCGGAGGCGCCCCCATTCCGTTTGATGCCCGCCTGATGGTGGCCACCCACCGCGACTTGGCCGCCGAGGTGCAGCAGGGCAACTTCCGCGAAGACCTGTACTACCGCCTGTTGGGGCTGCCCATTGTGCTGCCGCCCCTGCGCGAGCGAGGCCAGGACGTGCTGCTGCTGGCCGACTCCTTCCTGGAAGAGTTCTGCCAGCAAAACAAGATGGCCTCCTGCCGGCTCTCAGACGAGGCCCGCAACCTGCTGCTGCGCTACTCTTTCCCGGGCAACGTGCGCGAGCTGAAGGCCGTAGTAGAGCTAGCCGCCGTACTGGCCGAAAACGACCTGATTCAGCCTCAGGATCTGTCGTTGCGGGCACAGAGCGGGGCCAGTAGCGGCCTCATTTCCGCCAACGAATCGTTGCGGACGCAGGTGGCCACCATTGTACAGCGCTACCTGGATGCCCACCAGGGGAATATTCTGCAGGTAGCAGCCAAGCTGCAAATCGGGAAGTCCACTATTTATCGTATGGCTCAAAACAACGAGGTGCGGTTGCGATAGTTTCTAGCGGAACAGTAGCCTTCTCATTTCGCTACGCTCCATTCTGCAGACGCACTCCATGACATCAGGCTCTATATCTCTTCGACAGCTGAAACGCCGGCTTCAGCTAACGCAGCAGGCGCTGCAGGCTCAGCAACAGGAGATGCAGCAGCTGCGCGAGGATCTGGCCCGGCAGAGCACGGCCGCGGCCAACCAGGTAGCGGCCCTGCTCCAGACCATGCACACCGGCCTGCTGGTAGCCGACCACAACCGCCGCATCACGCTGCTCAACCAGAACTACTGCGACCTGCTGGAGCTGCCCCAACCACCGGCCTATTATCTGGGCCGCCTGATTCAGGAGCTCTGGACCGTATGCCGGCCGCGGGTGCGCAACGCAGCAGAACTGGAGACTGAAACGATAGCAACCATGCGCAGCCAGGAGCGCAGCTGTGCGCTGATTGAACTGGTAAACGGGTGCGTTCTGCAGCAGGAATACCTGCCGGTAGTAAGCCAGGGCCTCACGCAACTCTACCTGTTCAGCTACGAAGACGTGACCCAGCAGCAGCAGGTGCTGGGGCGCGTGCGGGAGCTGTCGAGGCTGGCTGAGCAGAGCCCCTCCCCTATTATCTGCTTCGGGATGGATGGCGAGGCACGCTATGCCAACTCCGCCGCCGGCCACGTGCTGCAAGCCCTCAGCCAACCCGAGTGGCAGCACGACCGGCAATTTTTGCAGCAGCAGGTTACGGAGGCGCTGCAGGAAGGCGCTACGCGGGTGGTGGAGCGTCGCCTCGACGGCAATTTCTATCACTGGACTATTGTGCCGCTGCCAGCGGAGCAGACCGCCAATGTCTACCTGACTGATATTACGGCCCGGCGACGGGCGGAGTCCGAGCTGCGCCACAGCCAGCGGTTTACGACCCGCATCAACGACACCATTCCGGTCATCGTGTATCTGTTCGATATCCAGGCCCAGAGAATGATTTATCTCAACCGGCAGATGGAGCAGATACTGGGCTACTCGGAGGCAGACCTTAAGGAGCTTGGCGATGATATAGTGCAGCACATGTTTGATCCGCAGGGCCTGCAGGACGTAGCCGGTAAGCAGGAATTTCTAGCCAACATGACCGACCAGCAGCTCAGCACCGGCGAGTACCGCGTGCGGCACCGCGACGGCAGCTGGCGCTGGATCTGGGTGCGGAGCCGGGTTTTCCTGCGTGATGCGCAGGGCCGCGTGCAGCAGCTTCTGGGAAGCGCCGAGGACATTACGGAACGCAAGCTAACGGAGCAGGCTCTGCGCCAGAGCCAGCTGCTGATGGAGCGGGTAGCCTACACTGCGCCCAACCTCATCTATATCCAGGATCTGCAGGAAAACCGCAATATCTATTGCAACCGTGCCGTTGAGCATATGCTGGGGTATACCGGAACCGAAATCCAGGCTCTTGGCAGCCAGGTATACAGCCACCTTATGCCGCCCTCGCAGGTGAAGCTGATGCAGGAGCACTACGCGCAGGTGGCCCAGCTGGCCGACGGCCAGATGCTCACGCTGGAATACTATCTCAACCACCGCAATGGGTCGGTGCGCTGGATGCGCGTGACGGATACGCCTTTCGAGCGCGACGCCGAGGGCCGGGTGCGGCAGCTGGTAGGCGTGGGCGAAGACATTACGCGCTGGAAAGTAGCCGACGAGCAGCGCCGCACCGCCAACCGCCGTCTGGCCGAGCAGAACCGCCTGTTTCGGCAGGTAATTGATACCGCCCCGCACCTGATCTACCTCAAAGACCGGCTCGGCAACTACCTGCTGGCCAATAAGGCCATTGCCGACCTCTACGGCATGACGCCCGAGCAGATGGTAGGCATAAAGCCCGAAAAGCTACCCAACGTGCCCACCGACGGCCAGCGCTACCGCCAGCAGGACGAAGAACTGCTGCGCACCGGCCAGGAGATGGTGCTGGAAGAAAGCTTCACGAAGCCCGACGGCGAGCTGCTGTGGTTCTACAGCATCAAGCGCCCGTTTGTGCTGGCCGATGGCAGCATGCAGGTGCTGGGCATCGACACCAACATCACGGAACTCAAGCGTACCCAGCTGGACCTGCACGCCGCCAAAGAAGCGGCCGAGCAGAACGCGCAGGCCAAGCAGGATTTCCTGTCCAACATGAGCCACGAAATCCGGACGCCGCTCAACGGCATTCTGGGCATTGCCGGGCTGCTGGCCAAAACCCCGCTCGACGACCAGCAAAGCCAGTTCCTGCGTCACATCCGCTATTCCGCCGACCATTTGCTGGTCGTCATCAACGATGTGCTGGCCATGGCGGAGCTGGGCGCGGGCAAGGTCCGGCCCGAAAGCATCCTGTTTGACGTGCGCGACGTGCTGACGGCCAGCCGGGAGCTGCTGCTGCCCCGGGCGCAGGAAAAAGGCATTGCGCTGGAGCTGGACCTGCCGCCGGCCTCGGTGCCCACCACCGTGCTCGGCGACCCGCACCGCCTGCGTCAGGTCCTGCTCAACCTGCTTTCCAACGCCGTGAAGTTCACGGCGCACGGCCAGGTAGTGGTTTCGTGCCGGCCTCTGCACCTCACGCCCGAGCAGGCTACGCTGCAGTTTCAGGTGATGGATACGGGCACGGGCATCCCGGAGCATCAGTTGCAGCAAATGTTCGAGCCCTTCATGCAGGCCTCTTCCAGCACGGCCCGCGAATATGGCGGCTCCGGGCTGGGCCTGAGCATCTCGCGGGGCCTGGTGGAGCTGATGGGCGGCACCCTCACCGCCGAAAGCCGCCTGCACGAAGGCAGTACGTTCTCCTTCACCCTCACCTTCAGCGGCGTACCCAGCGGCACTGCTGCCGCCCAGAGCAAGTCGGCCCCGGCCCCCAATTACTGGAGCCTTGGAGCCCGCCGGGTGTTGCTGGCCGAAGACAATGCCATCAATCAGTTTCTGGTAGAAACCCTGCTCAGAGGCTGGGGCTGGACCGTAGACACGGCTGGCACCGGCCCCGATGCGCTCCTGCTCTTCAACCAGCACCGCTACGACGTGGTGCTGATGGACATTCAGATGCCGGGCATGGATGGCGTGGAGGCCACCCGCCGGCTCCGCCAGCACCCCGACGCCGCACGCGCCGCCACGCCCATCCTGGCCCTGACCGCCCACGCCCTGCGCGACGAGGCCGAGCGGTTCCGGCAGGCGGGCTTCTCGGGTTATCTGTCCAAGCCGTTTCAGGAGGAAGAGCTGTTCCAGACCATCGCCGGAGCGCTGGGCCAGCGCCCGGCCGTGGTGGTGGCCCCCGCGCCCCCCGACACCGACCCCGCGGCCACGGCTTTGTACAGCCTGAGCGGCATCCGGCGGCTGGCCCACGGCAACGAAGAGTTTGTGCGCCGGCTGGCCCAGCTGTTCATCCAGACCACGCCACCCGCTGTGCGGGAGCTGGAGCAGCACCTAGCTGCCGCCAACTACGAGCAGCTGGGCGCGGCGGCCCACCAGCTCAAAAGCTCCCTCGATGGCCTCCATATCCGGAGTTTGCACGCGCCCATCCGGCGCCTGGAAGCCTGCCGCAAAGAGCCGCTCGACCCGCAGGAAGCCAAGCAGCTCGTGGACCTCGTGTGCAGCGTGACGGAACAGGTGATGGACGGCCTGCGCCTGGATTTTCCCGGGCTGTAAGCCGCCAGCCACGCGCCGGCCCAGCCGGCGCCTACCTTTGTCCGGTTCCCGCACTCATTGCTTTTGCTGCTCCATGACCTCTCTCCCGCTCGACACGCTCATCATCGGGGCCGGCCAGGCCGGCCTGGCGGCCGCCTACTACCTGCAGCAGCGCGGCGTGGCCTTTGCACTGCTCGACGAGCGGCCGGCCGTTGGCGACATCTGGGCGACGCGCTTTGATGCATTGAGGCTGTTTTCGCCACAGTGGGCCAGCGGGCTGCCCGGCCGGCCCTGGCCGGGACCGGCGCTGCACTATCCCTCCAAGGACGAGGCCGCCGCTTACCTGCGCGACTACGCTGTCCACTTTGGCTTCGCCGTGCACCTGGGGCAGAAAGCCACTTCCCTGACGCCGGACCCGGCCGGCAGCGGCTACGTGGTGCGCACTGCCACCGGCCAGACCTACCACGCTCAGCGGGTGATTGTGAGCACCGGGGCTTATTCGGCGGCGCGCATTCCAGCGTTTGCCGGGCAGTTGCCGGGCCGCGTGCAGCAGCTCCATAGCAGCCAGTACCGCAACCCGGCCCAGGTGGCAGGCGCGGGGCCGGTGGCGGTGGTGGGCAGCGGCAACTCGGCGCTGCAGATTGCCGCCGACCTGGCCGGCAGCGGCCGCCCCGTCTATGCTGCCTTCGACGACCAGACCCCAGCCTTCCCGAACAACCAGACCACGTGGGTACTGCTGAAGGGCACCGGCATGCTGCGCGTGTCGCGCTACAACTTTGCAGGGCGGGCCATGATGCACCGACCCGAGCCGGTGGTGCTCGGCGACCTGCAGCGCCTGCGCCGCTTCCCGAACGCGCAGTTTATGGGCCGGGCCACCGGGGCCACTGCCGAAGGCACACTGCAGGGCCGCCGCCTCACCACGCCTGCCCTGGAAGCCGTGGTATGGGCCACCGGCTTCGGCCCCGATTTCGACTGGATCAGGCTGCCTATCTTCGAAGCTGATGGCACGCCGCGCCACCACTACGGTCTCACAGAAGCGCCGGGAGTGGCTTTCATGGGTTTGCCCTGGCTGAACAGCCGCAGCTCGGCCCTGATGGGTGGGGCCGGCCCCGACGCCCGCCACGTAGTGGAGCGCCTGCTGGCGGCTTCCTGAGCCATGGCCGGCGCAGCGCTACTCCGTTTTGGAGTGCCGGCCCGGCCAGCACCCGTCTTTTCAGGAAAGCCTAAATTATGCTGCAACTACTGAGGGGCTTTCGTAGTTGTATAGGCAGTTCCCGACGCCGCTATATGGCCTCCAAGGCGAGTAAGGTGCCGGGATTTTTTTCGCTGTTTCTAACGCACTGTAGCATGTCACTTCTGATTTTTCTGGGCGTAGCGGTTGCCACGGCCCTGTTTGCCCTCAATACCTTCGACCAATTGAAAGCGTCGCTGAAGCCGATTCCCGTACGCGCCAAGAATCGCCGCTAACCGGCTGGTTTTTCGCATAAATGAGAAGCCCCGTCTGGAACCAGACGGGGCTTCTCATTTATGGGGAGGTCAGTGGCATTATGCCAGCTGCACTTCAGCGAATGACGAGCTTACGCATTTCGCTGGCGTTGTCGCCTTCAAGCTTCACGTAGTAGAGACCGTTGGCGAACTTGCTCAGGTCGAGGGTTTTGGTGAACCGGTCGTTGAGCTCCGTGATGGTTTCGCGGTAGATAACCGACCCGATGACGTTGAGCACCCGTAGCTCCAGCTTGCGGCCCTCAAAGCCATTGATGGCAATGTGGACGATGCCGGTGCTGGGATTCGGGTAAATCAGCAGGGAACGTTCCTCGGCGGGCCGTGAGGGACGGGCCGTGGGCCGCCCTACGGCCTGGCTCTGCACAGAGCTGCCAGCCAGGAGCACGAATAATAGAAAATAGCGTACGAGTTGCATCATAGTGGGCCGTAAAGCAGAAGGAAAAGCGCGAACAGAATACCTGGTGAAACGTTCGGCGCTTGATTAGGTTTGCAAAGATATTACGCTATTCCCGAATAGGTCGACAAAATATAACTCCTCTTCGACTAACTGCCCTTTTTTCGCCTCTTTTTCAGCTTCTTACCAGATAAAACAAGTTGGACGTTCTCATTATAGGCGGTGGATTGGGGGGGCTGGTGGCGGCGCTGGACCTGCGGGCGCGCGGCTACGCCGTGACGGTGGTGGAGCGGCAGCAGTATCCGTTTCACCGAGTGTGCGGCGAGTACATTTCCAATGAGGTGCTGCCGTACCTACGGCGCCTCGATGCCGACCCGGCGGTACTACAGCCGGCTCAGCTCACGCGCTTCTCGCTTAGCTCGCCGGCCGGCCGCACGCTGTCGGTGCCGCTGGACCTGGGTGGGTTTGGGGTGAGCCGCTACACGCTCGATCTGCACCTGTGCCAGCTGGCGGAAGCCCGCGGCGTCACGGTGCTGCAGAAAGCCACCGTGACGGCCGTGGCCTTCGATGCGGCCACCGACAGCCACACCGCCACGCTGGCCGACGGGCGGCAGCTGACGGCGCGCACGGTGCTGGGCGCTTTCGGCAAGCGCAGCACCTTTGACAGGCAGCTGCAGCGGCCGTTTTTTCAGCAACGCTCGCCCTACATCGGCGTCAAGCACCACCTGCGCCTGCCCGGCTACCCCACCGACCTGATTGCGCTGCACAACTTCGCCGACGGCTACGCGGGCATCTCGGCGGTGGAGGACGACCGGCTGTGCTTCTGCTACCTTACCACGCGCCAGAACCTGAAGGCCCAGGGCACCATCGCGCAGCTGGAAGCCAACGTGCTGGGTTGCAACCCGCACCTGAGGCGCATCCTCACGGAGGCCGAGTACCTGTATCCGCAGCCCGAGGTCATCAACGAAATATCCTTTGCGCCCAAGTCGTGCGTGGAAGACCACATGCTGCTGTGCGGCGACGCGGCGGGCCTGATTACGCCCCTCTGCGGCAACGGCATGGCCATGGCCCTGCACGGCGCGCAGCTGGCCGCCACCCACCTCCACGACTTCCTGCAGGGCCGCACCACCCGCGCCACGCTGGAAAGCCGCTACCGCCACGACTGGCAGCGCCAGTTCGGGCAGCGGCTGCGCGTGGGGCGGCTGGTGCAGGGCCTGTTCGGCCAGCCCGTGCTCAGCGAGGCCGTGGTGGGTGGTTTGCGCTACCTACCGGCCGCTGTGCGCGCCCTCATGCGCCGCACCCACGGGCAGGCGTTTTAAGCCGCTTTATCTTCGGCCCGTATACGGCTTCGCCGGCGCTGTAGCGCCGTGTATAGTATTTCCGCTTTCCGCTCCCTGCCTCTTCCACACGCTACCTAATTTCGTATACTGCAGTCAATGACCAGCTATTTGAGTGCCATCGGCACTGCCAACCCGCCCCACCGTCTCTTACAAGCCCAGATCGGGGATTTCATGGCCCGCGCCCTGCAGTTCGATGATGCTGACACCCGCAAGCTCCGGGCCCTTTACCGGGTGTCGGGCATCGGCCACCGCTATACCGTGCTGCCCGATTACGGCCGCGCCAACGGCGACTTCACCTTCTTCCCGAACACGACCGATCTGGAACCGTTTCCGTCGGTGGGGGCGCGTATGCGGGTGTACCGGCAGGAGGCCCTGCCGCTGGCCGCCGCCGCTGCCGAGAGCTGCCTGCAGCAGGCCCCGGAAGTAGCCGCCGACACGATTACGCATCTGATTTCGGTGAGCTGCACCGGCATGTACGCGCCGGGCCTCGATATTGAGCTGGTGAACCGGCTGGGGCTGCGGCCCGACATTCAGCGCACCTGCGTGAACTTCATGGGCTGCTACGCGGCCTTCAACGCTCTGAAGCTGGCCGACGCCATCTGCCGCGCCGATGCCGACTCCCGCGTGCTGGTGGTATGTACCGAGCTGTGCACCATTCACTTTCAAAAGCACCACGAGGAAGACCACCTGATTTCCAACGCCCTGTTCGGCGACGGCGCGGCAGCGGCCCTGGTGGTGGGCACGCCCACGGGCAGCCGGCCGCACTTGGCCATGGAGGCCTTCCACTGCGGCCTGGAACCCGACGGCCACGCCGACATGGCCTGGCACGTCAACGACTTCGGGTTTGAGATGACGCTATCGTCGTACGTGCCCAAGCTCATTCAGCGCGGTATCCGCAAGCTCACCGACGATTTGCTGCGCAACCTGCCGGTGCAGCTGGCCGACATCCGCCACTTTGCCATTCACCCAGGCGGGCGGCGCATCCTCGAAACCATCGAGCAGGAGCTGGGCCTCAGCAAGCAGGACAATGCACCCGCCTACCACGTGCTGCGCGAGTACGGCAATATGTCGTCGGCGACGGTGCTGTTTGTGCTGCGCGAGCTGCTGGGCGGGCTCACGGCCGCCGACGCCGGGGCGCCCATTCTGAGCTTTGCCTTCGGCCCCGGCCTCACGCTGGAAGCCATGCTGCTGCGGGTTGTGTAGTGGATTGGTGGAAGGTCATTCCGAGCAGCGCGAGGAATCTCGCGTGCTGACGTGGGCCTCACCCCCCGGCCCCCTCTCCCATGGAGAGGGGGAGCCTGACGTATTTCGCTCAGGCGGTCTTTAGTGAATTACTACGCTGGCGAGATTCCTCGCAAGCTCGGAATGACGTTATTCCTTCGTTCCTGCCCACCCCGCCACTCCACCAACCCGCCACTCCACCAACCCGCCACTCCACCAACCCGCCACTCCTCCCACCCCACCAAATCCTAATGCCTGATTTCACGCGCCGCGCTACTGAGGAGGAGCTGATGGACGACCTGTCGTTGGCTTCCGACGCGCTGCGGCGCAACCTCGACGAGCTGGAAACCATCAATACCTGGCTGGGCGGCTATGCGCCGGTGCTGCACGCGCTGGAGCAGCTGCGCCCGCAGCTGCCGCCGGGCCGCCCGCTGCGCCTCGCCGACCTGGGCAGCGGCGGCGGCGACACCCTGCGCCACATTGCCCGCTGGGCCCGCCGCCGCCAGATTCCGGTGGAGCTGGTCGGCATTGATGCCAACCCGTTTATGCTGCGCTACGCCACTGATAAGGCGCAGGACTACCCGGAAATCAGCTTTCAGCAGCAGGATATCTTCTCCGAGCAATTCCGGCAGCAGCCCTTCGACGTGCTGACGTGCAGCCTGTTCTGCCACCACTTCTCCGACGAGGCGCTGGCCGAAATGCTGGCCAGCTGGCAACGGCAGGCCGGGCTGGCCGTCATCATCAACGACCTGCATCGCCACCCGCTGGCCTACTACAGCATCCGCTGGCTCACGCGCCTCTTCCGCGGCTCCCACTTGGTGCAGAATGATGCGCCGCTATCCGTGGCCCGTGCCTTCACCCGCCCCGACTGGGAGCAGCTGCTGCAGCACGCCGGCATCCGACAGTACCGTCTGCGCTGGCGCTGGGCGTTTCGGTGGCAGTTGGTTTTGCTGGGGAGTGATTGGGCAGACTGAATGTCATGCTGAGGCGCAGCCGAAGCATCTCGCGTGCTAACGCCTGAAATAGCCTAACAACGTCAGCACGCGAGATTCCTCGCTTTACTCGGAATGACGTTCAAAAGAATCCACCACTCCATCATCTAGCTCCACAAGTCCGCCGCCACGCGGAAGGTGTTGGCGTGGGCTTCCACGATGTCGATGATACGCGGGGAGTAGCCGCCGCCCATGCACACCACTACCGGCAGGCCGTGGCGGTGGCAGAGGCTCAGCACGAACTCGTCGCGGAGGCGGCAGCCGGCGCGGCTCAGGGTCAGGTGGCCCAGCTTGTCGGTTTCCAGCACGTCGACGCCGCTGAGGTAAAACACGAAATCGGGCTGCTGCTCTTCCAGAAGGCGGGGCAGCGTGTCGTGCAGCAGGGCCAGGTAGGTGGCGTCGTCGGTGCCGTCTGGCAGCGGCAGGTCCAGGTCCGACTGCTCCTTGCGGTGCGGGTAGTTACGGGCGCCGTGCATGCTGAAGGTGAACACCCGCGGCTCGTGCTGGAAAATGGCGGCCGTACCGTTGCCCTGGTGCACATCGAGGTCCACGATCAGCACCTTGCGCACGTTGTAGGCCGGCGTAGCCAGCAAGTAGTCGGCGGCGGTGGCCTGGTCGTTGAGCAGGCAGAAACCCTCACCCCGGTCGCGGAAGGCATGGTGGGTGCCGCCCGCAATGTTGAAGGCCACCCCACTTTGCAGCGCCCGGCGCGCACACTCCAGCGTGCCGCCCAAGATGGTTACTTCGCGCTCAAACAGCTGCGCACTCCACGGAAAGCCGGTGGCGCGCTCCTCGTGGCGCGTAAGCTGGCCGGCGCGCAGGCGCTGGTAGTAGTCGGCGGAATGGGTGCGCATGATATCGGCTTCCGGGGGCGGCTGGGGCACGAAAAAGGCACTTTCCGGCACCGTGCCTTCGCGCAGCAGCTGCTCCGGCAGCAGCTCGTACTTGAGCATCGGGAAGCGGTGGTTTTCCGGCAGCGGATGCGCGTACAGCGGGGCCCAGGCAATGGAAAGCATGTTGGGGTGATGAGGTAACTGGATGATTTTCTGTCATCCTGAGCAGAGCGAAGGATCTTATCACGTTAGCACGACTATCAAAACGACTCGTTCACGCGTGATAAGGTCCTTGGCTCTGCTCAGGATGACAGGGGGCGCAGTGTAACGTCCTAACACCCCCGAAAACGAAAATAACCGCCGGTGGGGCGGTTACTTCGGATTCGGGGAAGGAATGCGTGGGGCGTACTGGGCTCGAACCAGTGACCCCTACCTTGTCGAGGTAATGCTCTGAACCAACTGAGCTAACGCCCCGCAGTCCTTCTGGCGGCGGCCGGAAAGCGCCAAAGATAGCAGCCGATTGCACACTTGCTACCAGGCAGCGCATAAAAATTTACAACCCCGGCCCGGATGCCGCGTAACCTTCCCTGCCGCCGCAAGTATAGCGGCTACAGAAAGCGCTGGCAGCTGTCTGCCATCACAGAATCCTACGATTTCATTTTCCTCTCTCCATGAAGAAACTACCCATACTCCTCGCCCTGAGCTGCGTTTCGTTCACGGCCGCCCAGGCCCAGCAGACGCCCGGCGGCTCGCAATCGTCTACCAACTACGCACCCGGCACCAGCGACTCGCGCAACAACGGCTTCGGCGTGAAGGCGGGCTTCAACCTCTCCGACCTGCGCGGCGGCGACAAAGGTGCTTACAAGCAATTGGAAAGCCTGAAATCGTACCACGCTGGCGTGTATGCGCAGTTTGGCCTCAACGATAAGGTGTCGATTCAGCCGGAATTTCTGTTCACTCGCAAGGGCTTCGATGCTGAGCAGTTTGACCGCACCACCGGCCAGACCACCGGCCAGCAGAAGCAAACACGCCTCGACTATATTCAGATACCGGTACTGTTCGTGTACAATGTCCTCGACAATATCAGCCTGCACGTAGGCCCGCAGGCGTCGCTGCTGGTGAAATCCAAGATTGCTGGCGAAGAGCGCCAGATTTCCAGCGTGGGCCTCAATAGCTTGGAATACGGCGTGGTTGGCGGCGTAGAAGCCCGTGTAGGCCCTGCCCGCGTGGGTGCCCGCTACGACCTGGGTTTGTCGGATATCTACAACGACCCCAAGGATGCTGGCTCTGCAGCCTACGACAACGTGAAAAACGGTGTATTCCAGGTGTATGTAGGCATCGGCATCAACAACTAAGCAACCGGTTTCCGGTTGTTTGCCCTGAACTTGAAAAGGAAGCCTTTGGCTTCCTTTTTTCGTGTCAACTTTTCTCTGATTCTATGACTCCTGACAGCCTCATGGCGGCTACCGACCCGCTGGCCGCAATTAACCACGCCCGCGAGCTGCTGGCGGAGCGCGGCATGGGCGTGCTGGGCGCGTGGGCCCTGCTGAGCCTGCTGGTGAGCGGCTACCAAGTGATGCATGCCGACCCGCGCTCCGAAACCCGCTACTTCCACCTCATGAACGTGGGCTGGGCTTTCGTGAATACGGCCATTGCCGTGTGGGGGCTGCTGCGCGCCAACCCCAACCACATAGCCGGCTTGCCCCTGGCCGAAAGCCTGGCCGCGCAGTTCACGTTCGAGAAGATTCTGCTGTTCAATGCGGGCCTCGATGTGGCGTACATCTGCTGCGGCAGCTGGCTGCGCGCCCGGGCCGCCGCTACTGCCCCGCCCGAAAAGCTGCTGGGCTACGGCCGCTCGTTGTGGCTGCAGGGCGGGTTTCTGCTGCTGTTCGATGTGAGTTTTTATCTGGTGTACCACCGCTACGCGGCGGAGCTACTGGCGCTGGTTGGGTAGCCGGAAAACAGAAAGCGCAAAAAAACGCCCCGCTGACAACTGAGGTCAGCGGGGCGTTTTTGCCAGGGGCGGCGCGGGGCCACCCAGGACTTACTTCTTGCCTACCAGGGCTTCCTTAATTTTCTCGTTGAAGTTGGGGATGTCCTGCGGGTTGCGGCTGGTGATAAGGTTGCCGTCGACTACCACGGTTTCGTCAACCCAATGGGCACCAGCGTTTTTGATGTCGGTTTTGAGGCTGGGCCAGCTGGCGAGCTTTTTGCCGCGCACCACATCGGCCTCAATCAGCAGCCACGGGCCGTGGCAGATGGCGGCCACCGGCTTGCCGGAGCGTACAAACTCACCGATGAAGCTGATGACGGCCGGCTCGGTGCGCAGAATATCGGGGTTCATCTGGCCGCCGGGCAGTACCAGCGCATCGTATTCGGCCACTTTCACGTCGCCGATTACCTTATCAACGCTCACCTTATCGCCCCAGTCTTTCTCGTCCCAGCCCTTGATGGAACCGCTTTTCAGGGAAATAACGTGGATTTCGGCGCCTTCGTCTTCCAGATACTTCTTGGGTTTCTCCAGTTCCGATTGCTCGAAACCGTCGGTGGCCACAATGGCGATGGTTTTTCCTTTGAGGCTGTCGCTGCCAAATATAGACATGGGTAGTAGTGTAAGTGGTTGGGAGGAAAGAACAGAAAAGGCCGGTTGCGCAACGCAACCGGCCTTTTCATTAACGGCAATCAGGTACCGGAGTTGGTACAATATCCGGCCTTATTCTTCGCGGCGCAGCTGCTTGAACTGCTTGCGCACGGTTTTCACCCGCTCATCGAACCCATCAGGGTCGTAGTCGACGTGCTCCACATCCAGCTCGCTGAGCATCTCCATCAGGGCCGCCGAGTGCTCGGAGCGGGTGCCGGCCCGCGCCGACACAAAGGCCATTTCCGACCACAACAGCGCCTTGAGGCGCTGGCCGTCGTCGCTGAGCATCTGCATCTCCACCACCAGGTTGGAGTTGTCGAAGTGGATGAGCTGGGTGCGGATGCTCACCAGCTCGCCGTGGTTGGCGGGGCGCAGGTAGCTGAGGTGGTGCTTGGTAATCACCCAGGCCGCGTTCTGCTCGCGGGAAAGCTCGCCCAGGTTGAGGGCGTAGTGCTGGATAGTGTGCTCCTCGCGGGCGTTCAGAAAGTAGTCGAGGTAGCGGGCGTTGTTGAGGTGGCCCATCATGTCGCAGTCCTGAAAATGGATGCGGTGCGTGGTTTCGGGCGTTTGAACGAGGGGCATGAATGTAAAAACTGATTAGGAAGGCAACAGAAAGCTATCGGCCACCACGTAGTGCGGCTGGGGCTTGCGGGCGTCGGTGGGGCTGTCGAATACGATGAGGATATGCTGGTCGTCGAGCAAGGCCATACCCTCGGCCTTATCCTGGCCGGAAGTGGGGCCGGAGCCGTGCGGAATGTCGCAGAGGCGCTGCAGCTTATCGGGCCCGATGAGGCTGTCCTGCTCGCAGCGCAGGGCATCGGGCCAGCAATATACCGCAATGGTACCGTCGAGGTCCATGGTGGGGCCGGCCAGCAGCAGCAGGTCGGAGCCACGCTGGCGCAGCTCGCGCAGGCCCATACCGCTCAGGTCGAGGAAGTGCTTTTTGTAGTATTTCTCGGTGGCGCCGGGCACTTCATCAAGGCGCAGGCGGCCGTGCTTGTCTTCGCGCGGCAGCAGTTCCAGTACCACTGCCCAGCCCCGCAGCACCGGCCCGCGCAAGCCCACAAACAGCCGCCCGTCGGGTGCCACGGCCAGCCCCTCGATATCGAAGCCGTTGTCTTTGCCTGGAATGGTCATGAAGGGTTTCAGGTGGATATCCTGGGCCAGCAGATCCAACAGGTCGTTGGAATCGTCGGTGCCGCGCAGCTGGGCCGCCCGCAGCGTTTGGGTGGGGTCGGTGGGGTGGGGTGCTTCTTTGTGCAGCTCGTAGTCGCCGGTCTTGGGATTAAGCAGCAGCGGAATGCGCGCCAGCAGGTAGCGGCTGGGTTCTTCGGCCACTTTGGCCAGCTTGGCAATCTGCTTGGCAGTGTCGGCGTCGGTGGGGTCGGGCTGCTTGCGCTTGAGGCTGTGGGAGCCAATAACCCAGAGGTAATTCTCACACTCCCCCAGGCCCTCAATGTCGATTTCCACGTTGGCTTCCTCGTTGGTGAGGTCCAGCAGATCGGCCAGCTCGTAGCGGCAGTGCTCACCAAATTCGTGCGGGCCCGTCAGGCGCAGCCGCTCAATGCTGGTGCGCTCATCGCAGCTCAGCCAGAGGTTATCGCCGGTGCGCAGCACGGTCGAGAGACCGTCGCGTACGTGCTTGCCAGCCTCATTGAGGCTGAGCTTGGGATTGAAATGGAGCTGGTAGGGTTGGCGGCGCATACTACAGGAACGCTATATACAAGGTGGAACCGTGCCAACGCACCTGCCGCCGGAAAGTTTTGGCGTGCTCCGCCAGCGGCAGCGCCGGGCCGCTGGCAGCGCTAGACCCGCGGCGCTATTTGCCGGGCGGCGCGCTCAAAAAAGGGCATGCCGTGGCGGACGGCGAACTGCTGCACCAGCGCCAGCAGCCGCTCTGTTTCCGAAGTATCGGCTGCGGCCGCAAAGTGCAGCTGCACCAGCCACAGATGCACCTGATAATAGTCCAGCAGCCAGCCGCTTTCTTCCGGCCGAAACACAGCCGGCGCATACGCCACGGCAGATTCCGTGGGCTGGGTGCGCAACCGGGCCACAGCTTGAAACGCCCGCAGCAACTCGTTGTAGACGTTGTGCTCCAGCGTGGCCAGCTCCGGAAACGCCAGGGCCGTGTATTCCAGCCACGTGTGGAGCTCCTCAAACTGCGCGCTCAGCAACAGGGCCTCCGCCACGAAGAAGTGGTACCCCGCCGGAAACAGGTTGTAGAAGGCCGGCATCGCCGGCGGCGGCATGGGCGTGCGGGGCACGGCGGCGGCCTGCTCCCGCAAGCGCATCAGCAGGCTGGCCGGCAGCGGCTGCCCGGGCGTCGCACTCCATGCGCCCATAATTTCGGCAAAAGCGCGGCGGCCGCGCGGAAAGGCGTGGGTTTCGGCCGGCACCGGCAGCGCCAGCAGCTGGGCCAGCCGGCGCTGCCAGGCCGGTTCGTCTTCGGCCAGAAACTCGCCAACAAACAAGGTGCCGTGCCCGAACAGCTGGGCTTCGGGAGTGCGCTTATGCTGCAGATAATGGGTTAGCACTTCGCCGTATGCTCCATTCAGGTGTGCCATATCCACGAACGACTCCACGAAATACTCCTGCCCGGCCGGGTGCGCCGCCAGCCGCAAAGCCAGCGGGGTTGCCGGGCCGGTGGGCACCGCCGGCCGGGTTACACGGCCCAGAAAATACCCCAGCAGCAGGCGCTCCGGCGGGGCCAGCCGCTCCATAGCCAGCAGCTCCGGAATATCGGTCACCTGGGCCGGGTAATCGGTGGCCGCCTGCCGGGTAACGGCTTGGCCGAAAGCGGCGAAATCAGGGTGGCCAGCGTAGCGGGCCAGGGTGTCGAGGGTGTGTAGGTGGTAGCCACCCTCTTTCTCCACGAGGCCAAAAAACCGCCGCAGCGTGCTGGGGCTGAGACGCCGGCCCGTAGTGCCCGCCGCCCTGCGCAGCTCCGCCTCCAGCGCGTCGCAGTGGCTGGGGTAGCGCAGTGGCTGCCCGAAACGAGTAGCAACGGCATTGCGCAAGGCAACGTGGAGAGGCGTGGGAAGCGTGGGCATTAAGAAGGGGCGGAATCAGGGGCCAAAGAAAAAAGAAATTTTTGGCCTTTGCGCCATGGCTGGCCCGCAGCGCACCTTTGCGCAAGTTCTATCAGCATAGCCATGAACGCCGGCCCCGCCACGCTACTTACGCACCCGGGGAGCCGCTCTGGCAGCTGAAGGCGCTGCTGGAACAAAAGCTGATTATTTGGGTCGAATACAATGAGCGGCGGGCCTTTAGCCTTGCCCGTCTATGACTTATTAAGCTAACAACTACCTGATCAACAATTACACACCCTCTTTATTCAATACCTTTATATTCCAATACAGAAATCCCCTTGCGCCACAAGCACAAGGGGATTTTATCTGATAGTGCCACTCCCACTTTAGCGGCAGCTTTGGCGCAGCTGCTCCAGCCGTCGCACTATATCCTTCACTAAGGCTTCGTTGGTGGTGTAGAGGCTCATGGTGATGGTCGTGCTGGCGTTTTTGGCCTGCCGCTTCACCCGCAGCTCGTATATCCGGCGGCCATCGTCGTCGGTGTCGGGAGCATAGGTGAGGGCCGTTACATCCGGCCAGTCGAACCCCATTTTCATCTCGAAGCGGCCATTATCGAGGTTCACGGACCAGTCGGAGCTGCCTTTGCTGACGCTCACGGCCACCGGCTGGCTCATGCGCACGTCGGCGTCGGTGTCGCGGACGGTTTGCAGCACGTGGCAGCCACTGAGCTCCAGCGTCACTTCCTGCGACGGTTTGCGGGGGTCGCGCAGCAGCTCATTTAGCTGCCGAGCCAGGGCCTGCTTTTCTGTCTTGACAGTGGTTTGGGCAGAAGCCGCACCAGACTGCACCAGCAGGCCTACAAACAGGAGAACAAGTAGTTTCATGGCAGCATAGCCTACAGACGTGAACCCAAAAATGGGCGGCCGGAAAAACCAGCCTCTTCTGCAGATGCAGCCGCCTGAACATCAGTTGCCTGCGAGCCGAAATTTCATAGAAGTGCCCCGGCCCCTAGCCGCTAGTTGGGCTTGCGGGTCTGGCGCTGGGCCTGCATCTGGCGCTGCTTGGTTTTCAGTTGCTGGTACTGGGTGGGCGTGAGCACCTGCTGCAGCTCTTTGTCGGAGGTGGTGATGATGCGCTTCTGCTCGGCCAGCAGCGCCGGGCGGTTGTTGCCGAACTGCTTCTGGGCCGCATTGGCCTGCTCCGCAACCCCCGACAGAATGGCCCGCACCTTCTGGCGCTGCTCGGCGGTCAGGTTGAGCTCCTCGGTCATGATGTCGGTCATGTCGCGGGCGGCGGTGGGCGCTACCACAGGTGCAGCAGCCGGCGGGGCTGTCGATACCGATTTGGCTTCGGGAATGGCGTTGTTGCGGCGGGCGCAGCCTACCGACAGCGTGGCCAGCAGCAGCAGCGAAAAAGAGAGTTGGGAGAGACGCATAGGATAGAAACGAAAACAGGCGTGTGCCTCGCATACGCGAGAAACAGGGTTTTCGATCATCGTTTGCCGGCTATATTCTGCGTGAAAACCGAAGCGTGCTGTCTAGCCTGCAAACAATATCATTGCATTGGTGTGCCCAGACCGGCAGCATATCTCTGCTCCCAGACACCCAGCCCGGCCTCACAACTCCGCCGTGGCAGCCACCGCACGCAGGGCGGCAGCCGGGGTGGCTGCCTTCATCTGCTGAGCCGTGTAGTGGGCCAGCGCCATCACCGTCAGCATCGGGTTGACGCCGCTGCAGGCCGGGAAGGCTGAGGCGTCGGCCACGAACAGGTTTTTGACCTCGTACAGCTCGCCGGTGGGGCTGGTGGGGTGCGTGGCCGGGTCGCCGCCCATGCGGCAGGTGCTCATCTGGTGGGCACTGTAGAGCCCGAACTGGTTGGGTTTCCAGCTCAGGTGCGCCAGCTGATCCAGCACTTCGGGATTATCAATTTGGCCATTTTTCACGCGCAGCATGGGCAGCGTGCCGTGGGGCAGCAACACCGTGTGGGCCCCGGCCGCGGCATGAATTTCGGCCGCGGCCCGCACGCCGGTCAGCATGTTGGCGCGGTCGTGCTCCGAGAGGGTGTAGTCGATGAGGGCCTGCCCGTGCTTGTCGATGCTGACGCGGCCGCCGTCCCGGTCGCGGGTGAGCACAATGAACGAGCCGATGTGGTCGGCCTGCTGCATGAGCTGCTTGTGCTGGCGCCCGTTGAGCCAGGGGATTACCATGCTCATCAGGCCCACGTGGGCGGGCGGCGTTTCGAGCTTGGCGCCGTAATTGGTGCCATTAAGCATCGTGAAACAGTCGTTCACCACCGACATGCTGGGCCCGAACCACGGGTGCATCGGCCGCTCATACATCCCCGACACCACCACCGTGGGGTGCAGGTTGAGGTGGCGCCCGATGTGCGGATGCTGCAGGCCACTACGCAGCAGCAGCGCCGGCGTCTGGATGGCGCCACCGGCCACCACCACCCGCCGGGCCCGCACCGTCACGCGCACCGGGCGGCCGTCGGCGGTGGTGTGCACGGCCTCGGCGCCGGTGGCGCGGCCGTCGGCAATCGTGACGCGCTCCACCCGCGTGTCGGCCAGCAGGCGCGCACCGTGCTCGAAGGCCTGCAGCAGGTAGGTGTTAAGCGTGCCCTGCTTGACGCCGTGTGCGTCACCGAGGGTGGTGTAGCCCAGGGCCTGAAAGTGGGCGTCGGAGTCGGTGAGACCTTTTTCGTTGCGCGGAATCAGCTTCACTTCCTGCCCCAGTTTGGTAGAACCGTCCCAGAGGGCCTGGTTCTGGCCGTTGTGGCGGGTGTAGTCGATGTTCACGCTCAGGGCACGGCTCACGGCATCGAGGCTTTTCTTGAACTCCAGCGTGGCCACGTGCGGCAGCTGGTGCTCGCGCGCCCACTCCTGCAGCACGTAGTCGGGGGTGCGGAACGCGCCGGCCCAGTTGACGGTGGTGCCCCCACCCAGGCAGGAGCCGGCCAGCACCCCGATGCTGCCGTCCTGGGTGCTGAGCGCGCCTTTGGCATCATAGAGCTTGCCCAACATGTCTACTTCGCGCTGCGTGAAGTCGCAGCCGTGGCAGTAGGGGCCTTTTTCCAGCACCAGCACGTCGTGGCCGGCGGCGGCCAGTTCGCCGGCTACCACGCCGCCGCCCGCGCCGCTGCCAATCACCAGCACGTCGCAGTCGTAGGTTACGTCCTGGGTCGGCTGCAGCGTCCGGATGGGTTTGGCGGTGTCCACCGGCAGGTCGGCGGGCAGCGGGCCGGCGTAGCCGACACTGTCCCAGACCGGGTTGCGGCCGCCGGCTTCGGCACCGCCGTAGAACAGAATCAGCAGCAGCTTGCGCAGCGCGTGGAAGCCTTTGCGCAGCTGCGGCACGTTGCTCTGGGCCCAGCTCTGCAGCATTTTTTCGCGCTGGGCGGGCTGCAAACGCACAAACGGCCGCAGCGGGCCAAACCACGTGAGGCCCAGCGTCGGCGAGTCGAGCAAACCCAGCAGCTTCAGAAACTCCTGCCGCGCGGCGGCGGGCTGCTCCTCCAGAATCTCCCCAATCTGGTTGACATCGATGCCCTCGGAGCCACTTCGCTGCCAGAACGCCGCGTGTTCGGCGGGGCCGTCTACGGCAGGAATGAAGGTATCGGCGAGGGCGCGCAGGGTGGCGCGCTGGGCTTCGGTGAACTGCATGGCACTGAGAACGTCAGGGTGGGAAGCCGGTAAGCGGTAGTCGGCCCGCCGGCTCCCAAAAGTTCGCACTTTTTCCGCAGAAATACTCGGCTTGCATACGAAAACTAGTGGGGTGATGAGGTGACAGGTGACAAAGGAAGAACGTCATTCCGAGTGGAGCGAGGAATCTCGCCAGTGTGGTAAATGATTCTACCACACTGGCGAGATTCCTCGCTCCGCTCGGAATGACGTTCTGCATCACCCCATCACCCCATAACCTAAAACTCACCTAAAACTCACAGCCAGCGCAGCAGCAACCGTACCATGCGCTGCACTTTGGGCGTGTAGGGCGGGTAGAACTGTTTGATGCCGGTGACGCCGATCCGCTGCTTGAGCACGGATTTTTCGTTGCTGAAGGCCAGGAAGCCGGCGTGGCCGTGCGCGCGGCCCAGGCCGCTGTTGCCGGCCCCGCCAAACGGCAGCTCCGGGTGGGCCAGGTGCAGAACCGTTTCGTTGACGGCCGCGCCGCCGGCCGGAATGTTGCCCAGCAGGTAGCGCTGGTTTTCCTTGCTTTGGGTGAAGACGTACAGCGCCAGCGGCCGGGGCCGGGAATTCACCTCGTCGGCGGCCTCCTGCAGGGTGCGGAAGGTGCGCACCGGCAGCAGCGGCCCGAAAATTTCTTCCTGCATGATGCGGCTGTCGGGGGCTACACCCTGCAGCACGGTGGGCTCGATGAAGCGCTGGCTGGCGTCTACGTGGCCGCCCAGGGCCAGCGTGGCGCCGTGCAGCTGGGCATCTTCGAGCAGGCCAGCCACCCGCTCGAAGTGGTGCTGGTTGACGATGCGGGCAAACGAGTCGGAGCCGATGACGCCCTGCCCGGCGGGGTCGTAGAAGCGACGCACCACAGCCCCGATTTCATCCAGCAGCGGCTGCTGCACGCTTTCATGCACCAGCAGGTAGTCGGGGGCCACGCAGGTCTGGCCCGCGTTGATGCCCTTGCCCCACACGATTTTCTCGGCCGCGTCGCGCAGGTTGGCGGTTTCGTCCACGATGGCCGGGCTCTTGCCGCCCAGCTCCAGCGTCACGCTGGTCAGGTGCTCGGCGGCGGCGCGCATCACCACCTTGCCTACCTGTGGGCTGCCGGTGAAGAAGATGTGGTCGAAGGGCAGGCGGAGCAGCTCGGTGGCCACGTCCTTGTCGCCTTCCACCACCGTCACCTCGGCCGGGTCGAACAGCTCGCGGGCCATGCGGCCCAGCAGCGCCGCCACGGTGGGCGTCATTTCCGAGGGCTTTATGATAACGCAGTTGCCGGCGGCCAGCGCCGAAATCAGCGGGTCGATGGCCAGGTAGAACGGGTAGTTCCAGGGCGCGATGATGAGGCAGACGCCTTTGGGCTCGACCTGCACCCAGCCGCGCGCACCCAGCAGGGCCAGCGGCGTTTCGGCAGGTTTGGGCTCCATCCACTCCTTGAGGTGGCGCAGCGTGTGCTTGATTTCGGTTTGGGAAGGCCAGATTTCCGAAACGTCGGTTTCGGTGGTGGGCTTGCGGAAGTCGGCGTAGAGCGCCTGCTGAATGGCGGCGCGGTTTTCGGTAATCCAGCGGCCCAGCTTGCGCACCCGAACGGCGCGGGCCGCGGCATCCTCGCGGCGCAACCCGGCGCTGCGGGCCTGCTGCTGCGCAAACAGGTGGCTGATGGCTACTGAAGCAACGGACTCGGGGGCAGACGGCATATTGGGAGGGGAAAAGCGGAACAGATGAGGCGTGAAGCTGATACGTGCTACGGGCGGCTTCGATCAGCCAGCGGCCTGCCAAGAGGCGGGAAGTTAGTGGTTAGCTGCTGGTTATCAGGCAGGCAACCAACAGCCGAAAACCTACTGGTCTGTAAGCAGGCAACGCAGCCAGCACCAATGTCCTGCAGCGCTTCACTGCAGCGGCAGGCGCGTAAACAAGCAATAAAAATCTATTTACCAAGCCATTATATATCTGAAAGCCGCACGAATTGCCGACTGGTTTACCGTAATTTCGCCTTGCCAATCTGCTATTTTCCTAGAAACATGCTTGATTTTCAAACGCTTGCTGCAGTGGATACTACCCACCACCAACGCAATGCGGCAACGGCCCCGGGGTTATCGGGTGCGTTGCATCCCCGGCGCCGCGGCCGCCGGCGGCGCCCGACCCCAACCGCGCTGCACGCTACCGGTGGGGGCAGCCCGGCACCTGTGTCGCCGCCGCTACCGGAGCCCCTGCACGAGCCGCTGGAACGCCTGCAGCAGCTGCTGGAGCTGCTCAGCAGCCGGTTTCCCGACTACGATGAGCAGGAGTTGAGCCGCCCACTGCAGCCCGGCGGCTGGTCGCGCCGCCAGATTCTGGGGCACCTGCTCGACTCGGCCACTAACAACTACCGGCGCTTCGTGCTCTGCCAGCTGGAGCCCGAGCCCTACCGCATGGTGCCCTATCAGCAGGATGGCTGGGTGGCCTGCGGCGCCTACCAGACGGCCCCCGCCGCCGAGCTGCTGCAGCTCTGGACGCTCTACAACCGGCAGTTGGCCCGCCTGCTGGCCCAGCTCACGCCCGCCGCCCTCGGGCACCGCTGCGAGTTCGAAAACGGCTACACCGTAACGTTGGGCTGGGTGATTGAAGATTACGTGGTGCATCTGGAGTACCACATCCGGCAGATTATCGGCTGAGCAACTGCTGGTTTGGGGGGCGCGGGCACTATCCGGGGGGGTGCGCCGTTAGGGGAGCCTGTTCATTGGTTTTTCTGAATGTTAGTTCTGTTTCCGCGCCCGTTGCGCTGCGTACGCCGGCTGATTTTGCCGACGGTTTTGGCTTTATTTTCCTTGAATCGGGCCGTGGCTGGCCCACCTCCGCGCCCCCGGCCGGCGGGGCTGCATCTGCAGGTACGGCGCGTGGCGCCCAACGTATTTGTACACACCTCCTACCACCGCTACGCCGGCAAAACCGAGCTGGCGGCGTCTAATGGACTCATAGTGAGTACCAGCAAAGGCGCGCTGCTCATCGACACGGCCTGGGACCCGGAGCAGACACTGGAACTGCTGCGCTGGGTGGCCGACAGCCTGCACCAGCGGGTGCGGCTGGTGGTGGTGTCGGAGGCACAGGAGGCGCGGCTGGGCGGCCTGGCCGTGCTGCGCGCCAACGATATTAAGGTGTACAGCACGCCACTCACGGCCAAGCGGGCCGCCCGGCTGCCCTTCGGCGCGCCTACGCCGGCCATCAAGCCGTACACGGTCATCCGAGCGGGCCGCACGAAGCTGGAACTGTTCTTCCCCGGCCCCGGCCACAGCCCCGATAACCTGGTGGCGTGGCTACCCAAACAGCGCGTGCTCTTCGGCGGCGACTTGGTGCAGGAAACCGCCGCGCAGCTGCTGAGCAGCACGGCCGAAACCAACCTGAAGCAGTGGCCCGCCACGCTCCGCAAGCTGCAGGCCCGCTACCCGCAGGCCGAAGTGCTGGTGCCCGGCCGCGGCCAATGGGGCAGCCCCGATCTGCTGGCTCATACGCTGCAGCTGCTGCGCAACGCCCCGCGCAAGCCCCAAACGGCGCTCAACGGCCGGTAGCAGAGCGTGAGGTAGCGCCCTCGTCAGCAATACCCATAGGCTGAAAATGAAAAAAGCTGAGACCTAACGGCCTCAGCTTTTTTAACGTCCGTCGACGAAATCGGCGAACGGGCCAGCGGCAAAATTCCCACCCAATGCCACTGGATACTGGCGGCAGACAGCGCCGGCGCACTCTCTGCCTGCTGGCTTGCACCAGCTATATTCTGTTAGAAAAGACGGATAAGCTGCGTTTCAACTCCTCCACCGTCCGCTTTTTATTGCTCTTGAAACCAGGCCATTGCTGCCGAAAAAAGCCGGCCGAAACCGACGGCCGGCAGCAGGCCTGAATCGTGACACAATTTCGGCAGTTAATCAGGGGGTTACTACGTCGTAGTTAGCCGATGCAGGTGCTGTATTGACTTAATGTGTTAATTTCGCAAGAAGTATCAGCCAGTAAAGCATTACTCCGCCATGAAGCTGCAGTTTGAGCCCATCCATCCGACCGCCGACAGCTCGTTTACGCTGCTGCACTACACCCAGGTGCAAAGCGCCGGCCTGCTCTGGCACTACCACCCCGAGTACGAGCTGGTGTACATTCCGCAGGGCAGCGGGCGGCGGCACATCGGGCAGCATATTTCGCGCTTTGAGGAAGGTGAGCTGGTGCTTATCGGGCCCGACCTTCCGCACCTCACGTTCAGCTACGGGCTGCCGGCCGGCACGCCGTTCGAGGAAATAGTGGTGCAGCTGCGCTCCGACTTCCTGGGGCCGGAGTTCTGGCAGCACCCCGAGCTGGCTGATATCCGGCACCTACTGGCCCGCTCGCACGAGGGCCTGTCGTTCGGGGGTATGACGCGCGCGGCGGCCGGCGACCTGCTGCGGGAGCTGCTGAACGCACCACCTTTCGCGCGCCTGCTGCTGCTGCTGCAGGTGCTGCAGCGCCTGGCCCAGGCCGCCCCCACCGACTACACGCCGCTGCACGCCGGGGCCGGCAGCCAGGCCCTGAGCGGCAAGGAGCAGCAGCGCCTGAGCCGGGTGTATCAGTTTGTGGAGCAGCACTACTTCCGGGCTACGCTCTCGGTGCAGCAGGTGGCAGAAGTGGCGCATCTGTCGGTGCCGGCGTTCTGCCGCTACTTCAAGAAGATGACGCGCCTCACGCTCACCGAGTTTCTGCAGGAATACCGCGTGGGCCAGGCCTGCCGCAGCCTTATCGACGAGGAGCTGTCGGTGACGGAAGTGTGCTACGCCAGCGGCTTCAACAACCTGTCGCACTTCAACAAAACCTTCCGCCGCTATACCGGCTACAGCCCCACCGAGTACCGCAGACAGCGCGCAGCAGCGTAAGCGGAACGCGGGTCGCCGGCCTGTTGTATAGCAGATGATGCCGGCCCTTCCTGACCTGAACCCGCCCCGCCACCGCGTTATTCCGACGCTACGCTGGATGCTGCCGCTGCTGTGGATGCTGCTGGGCGCCGTGCCGGCCGGGCCGCCACCTAAGCCGCTGCTGCTGCTGCCCGCGCCGCTCGGCATTCAGGCCACCACCTTCTCCGTTGCCGATGTGCGCGACGACCGGGCCGACCGTACCGCCGTGGCCTGGCTGCTGCCGGTACCGGCCCGCCCAGGCGCTCCGGCTGGCCCCGCCCTCGCCACCGACCTGCAGGGCGGCGCCGCCGAGGCGTTGCGGCAGTTTGTTTGGAAAAGCCTGCCGCGCACCACTGGTCAGAGGCCCATCGTCGTCCGGATAAAGGAGTTGCGCGTGCAGGAAACGGCCGCGCCGGGCGGGCAGGTGGAAGGCCGAGTGAGTGTGCGGCTGGCCTTTGAGTGGCAGCGCCCCGACGGGCCGCCGCTGCTGCTGACCGAGTACCGCGGCGGCGCCCGCTACGGCCGCCCGCTGACCAGCCCGGCCCTGGTGGAGCCCACGCTGCGCCAGACCCTGGCCGACGCCCTGCGCTACTTCAACGGCTGGATGACGCAGGCCGCCGACCACGACGTGCGACTCGCCACGGCCGTGCAGCCCACCTTCCGCCAGGACCAGCGCCAGACCGAGCCCGACACCCTATTCTACGACCCCACGCGCCCCTTGCGCTGGGCGGATTTCACGGGCCGGCCACAGCCGGGCGAGTACGCGGCCACGGTGTTTCCGGGGTTTGCTTACCGGGGGCAGCCGCGGGTGGTGCGCGGGGTGGTGCAGCTGGGCCTCACGCTGCAGGTGTTTGTGGTGCGCAGCAGCTCCTGGGTGGGGCCCGGCCAGCAAACGCCCTACAACCTCAACCACGAGCAGCGCCACTTCGATATCGTGCGGCTGGTGACCGAGCGGTTCCGGCGCAAAGCCACCGCCGACAGCCTCACGGTGGAAGACTACAACAGCATCCTGCAACTGCAATACCTGAAGTCGTTCACCGAAATGAACCGCCTGCAGGACCAGTATGACCTGGAAACCCGCCACGGCCAGGACGCCGCCACCCAGGAGCGCTGGAACCAGCGCATTGATGCCGAACTGCGTGGCTACGGCGTTATCCAATAACGGACGCTGGCTCCTGCCACGCAAAAGCCCCCGCACCAAACTGGTACGGGGGCTTTTGCGTGGCAGGAGCCGCGGAGAGCTAGTCTTTCACTTTCACCTTGCCGTCGTCAGCGTCGCGCTTTACTTTAGTACCGTTGGAGTACTCGGTTTTCCGGTCGCCATCCTTATCGATTTTCACCGTGGTGCCGTTGGAATACACGATTTTGGTTTCGCCGTTTTTCTTCTTGTCGTACTTCACGACGCTGGGGCCCGTGCGGCGCGCCGGGGCGCTGCGGGGAGCTTCCTCCACCACGCGGGTTTCCGTTACGGTGTAGGGCGTGCCGGCGTAGTAGGTGCCGCGGTTCGACGAGTACGTGTTGTACTGGTTGGGGTCCGTAACGATGGTGCGCACCTCGCGGTCCGTGTCGTCGTTCACCTGCCGGATGGCAGCGTAGCGGCCGGTGGTGTCAGCAGAATAGCTGGTTTCGATGTCGTTGAGGCGACGGCCGCGGGTGTAGTAGGTCTTCTCGATGCGCGTCACGACCACCGTATCCGTCAGCTTGAGGTCTTCGGCAATCCGGTTGGCGAGCTGGTCGGCGTCGGTGCGGTAGGTGGTGGTGTCCACGCTGTTGTTCACTACCACGGCCGTATCTGCCGAAGGAGTGGTGGCGGCATCAACGGCGGCAGGCTTATCCTGGGAGCAGGAAGCGGCCAGCAACGTGACAGCGGCCGAGACGAAAAGAAGGGTCTTGTGCATAAAAGAAAGATCAATGGAAACAGCATATAGCCCACTGGCTATAATGGGGCCTGTTACGGCTGAGGTTGCGGCGAGGTTACGACCAAAGGTTGCGGCTG
The DNA here is from genome assembly GCF_027359925.1 of Hymenobacter canadensis. Lineage (NCBI taxonomy): Bacteria > Pseudomonadati > Bacteroidota > Cytophagia > Cytophagales > Hymenobacteraceae > Hymenobacter > Hymenobacter canadensis. The sequence goes on from NZ_CP114767.1 coordinate 3,101,955, forward strand.
GGGTGATGGCAGGCCCGTTCGGCTGGGAGCCAATAAAAAACCGCCGCAGCCAGGCAACGCCTTAAGCAACTCCGGCATCTAGCCTCCTGTACGCTGTCGTTGTCTTCTTTTTCCCTTTACCCTCCCCTGCTCATGCGCACTTTTTCCTGCTTTCGCTCTGTGGCCGTGGCCGCTGTTTTCAGTGTAGTTTCCGTAGCAGCCGCGCAGGCCCAGCAGCTGCGGGCCGTGGGCTCGTTCAACAAGCTGCAAGCCAGCGGAGCCTGCGACGTAGTGCTGGTGCAGGGCGCTACCACTGAGGTAAAAGTGCAGACCGAAAGCGACCTGGAAAAGTACATCGTGACGGAAGTGCAGAACGGCACGCTGCAGATCTACCGCGACAAAAAAGCGCCCAGCCAGCTGTTCAACAACAAGAAAGTGACGGTGTACGTGACCTGCCCGCGCCTGACCGGCATCGAAACCAGCGGCGCCTCCGACATCAAAAGCACCTCCACGTTCACCGCCGACAACTTCACCATCCAGGCCAGCGGCGCTTCGGATGTGACGCTGCGCCTTGAAGCCAAAATGCTGACCGTGCGCGCTTCCGGTGCCTCCGACATCAAGCTGGCCGGCCGCGCCGAGCGCCAGCAGGTGCAGGTGAGCGGCAGCAGCGACTACCACGCCGCCGAGCTGCAAAGCCGCACCGCCGACGTGCAGGCCTCCGGCACTTCCGACGCCTCCGTTTTCGTGGAGGAAAGCCTGACCTCGCGCGCCTCCGGTGCCAGCGACGTGCGCAACAAAGGCAAAGCCCGCGTGACGCGCTAAGCCACCACGTACAAGAAACAGGGGCCAACAGCGCGTCTGACGCGTTGCCGGATCCGTTGCACAGGAGCGCGAACTTTGTAGTTCGCGCTCCTGTGGCTTTCTGGGCAAACGTTGCCGCCGGCAATGTTGCCGCTGGCCGTATGTGGCGCAGGCAGGTCGGCAGCGGCTTTCGTAGCTTCGTGCCGCCAATGCGCCGGGCTGCAACCAGCCTGGTTGGCGCCGGCCGGCCGGCCCGATTTCAACTGGCTGCTCCCTGTTTTCTGTTACATGAACCACCGCCATTTCCTGTTGCACAAGCCGTTCGGCTACCTCAGCCAGTTTCGCAGCGAAGACGCCCGCGAGGCCCGCAAAAAGAAGTTTCTGGGCTTGCTGCACGACTTCCCCGAAGGCACCATGTCCATTGGCCGCCTCGACGAGCACAGCGAGGGCCTGCTCCTGCTCACCACCGATGGCCGCGTGAGCGAGCGGGTGCGCCGCAAAGACGTGGAAAAGGAATACTACGCCCAGGTAGATGGCCTCATCACCGACGAAGCCGTGCGACGGCTGCAGCAGGGCGTGGAAATTAGCATCCCCGAAGGCAAGTACCTGACGCTGCCCTGCGCCGCGTTCCGCCTAGAGCAGGCGCCCGACCTGCCGCCCCGCACCCGCAAAATCCGCGACGACCGGCACGGCCCCACCAGCTGGGTCAGCATCACCGTGACGGAGGGCAAGAACCGCCAGGTGCGCAAAATGACCGCCGCCGCCGGCTTTCCCACGTTGCGGCTGGTGCGGGTGCGCATCGGCAGTATTGTGCTGGGCGGCCTGCAGCCCGGCGAAGTGCAGGAGGTAGGCGAACTGCTGTAACAAACCGGTTTAGACTACAAACTCAGCACTAAAAAACCCATTTCCCGAAAGAGGAATGGGTTTTTAACTTTTTGCTCGTGCCTCGAGAAACTAGGCATTCACCACGCGGCCACCGTTGGGATGCAGCGTCTGGCCCGAGAAGTAAGAGCCGTCTTCGGATGCCAGAAACACGTAAGCCGGCGCCACTTCCGATGGCTGCCCGGCGCGGCCCATCGGCGTATCGCGGCCGAACACGGCCACTTTGAGCGCGCCCGCCGACGACGGGATGAACGGCGTCCAGATGGGGCCCGGCGCCACGGAGTTCACGCGGATGCCTTTGGAAGCCAGCTGCAGCGCCAGCGCCCGGGTGAAGGACGTAATGGCGCCTTTGGTGGAGGTGTAGTCGATCAGCTGCTCATTGCCGGCAAAGGCATTCACCGACGACGTGTTGATGATGGAGTCGCCTTCTTTGAGGTGTTCCAGCGCGGCCCGCGTGATGCGAAAGAACGACTTGATGTTCAGCTCGAAGATGGAATCCAGCTCCTCGTCCTTAATTTCGGTGAGGGAGTCGTGCCAGTTTTGCTCGGCGGCATTGTTTACCAGGATGTTGAGGCCACCCAACTCCTGCACGGTGCGGCGCACCACTTCGGCGCAGAAGGCAGGCTGCTTCAGGTCGCCGGGCAGCAGCACGCAGCGGCGGCCTTCGGCCTCCACCAGGCGCAGCACTTCCTCGGCGTCTTCCTGCTCGCGGGGCGTGTACACGATGGCGACGTGGGCACCCTCGCGGGCAAAGTGCACGGCCACGGCCCGCCCGATGCCGGAGTCGCCGCCCGTAATCAGAGCTACTTTGTCGCGCAGCTTGTTGGCGCCCTGGTATCCTTCGCGGATGTACTCGGGCTGGGGCGTCATTTTGGATTCCAGGCCCGGCTGCTCACTCTGGTGCTGGGGTGGAAAAAGGGATGGTTTATCTGACATCGGAAAGGCTTTATACACGAATAATGAGCCTTTCCTAACGTCTACAGAGGCGGCGCAGTTACGGCCCGGCTTCCACAACCGGCGCCGGCTGCCGCCACCGTGTACCAGCGCCGGCTGGCCAAGCTGTATAATTTCCCACCGTGGGCCGCAACCGAAGCTGCCTCACCCTCCGTATCTTTGGCAATTCGCGGCCCCAACCGCGTGCTATTACGCAATTATTTTTATACCTTAACTGTAGCTCACCCGCCTGGCCTTAACAGCCTCTGCTGTTCGTGAGCCTATTTTGTGAACCATACGGGCTAAATATCGGTTTTTACCTATTATGTAGCTATCGTAACAGGGCTTTCAACATCTCCACACCCGCCATTCGGCAATAATACCACCACATACCACGCATGGGCAAATCGCAGGCAACCTTCGGCAAGAAGGAAAATGAAAAGAAGCGGCTGAAGAAGCGCAACGAAAAAGCAGAGAAGAAAGAAGAGCGTCAGGCCAATGCTAAGAAAGGCCAGCCGCTTGACGAAATGCTCGCCTACGTAGACGAGAACGGCAACATCACGTCCACGCCGCCGGATCCGACCAAGAAGAAAAAGGAAATCAAGGTGGAGGATATCCGCCTGGGGGCCATGCGCCAGGAAGATATGGAGCAGGAAGACCCGATCCGCAAGGGCCAGGTGACCTTCTTCAACGACTCCAAAGGCTACGGCTTCATCAAGGATTCGGTGACGCAGCAGAGCATCTTCGTGCACGCCAACGGTCTGTCGAGCGGCACCACTATCAAAGAGAACGACAAAGTGAGCTTTGAGGTGGAAATGGGCCCGAAAGGCCCAAGCGCCTTCAACGTGAAAGTTGGCGGCGGCGAATAAGCCTCCGGTTTTCTACTATGCCAAGCGGCCGCAGCTCTCCGGAGCTGCGGCCGCTTGGCATTTCGGGCAGAAGGGCAAATGGCAGCTCCGTAAGATCAGGAACGCGGCCGCAACTGGTAACTGATGGAAGCCTGCACCGTCTGGCTGCGCAGGTCGCCGCTGTAGCTGGATAGCGCCGATTCTTTGGAGTTGAGCGATAGTAAGCCCGCCGTACCCCGCAACCCAATACCAAAACCCGATGGCAACTGCACGCCTAGCCCGGCGCATACGCCCACATCGAAGCGGCGGTAGCGGGCGGTAGCCGTACGGTCGATGTCCTTGTAGTAGGGGCCGGTGGTTCCGTAGAACTCGGTTCCGACTTCCCGCGAAGCCAGCTGCAGACTGGCCTGGGGCCCGGCCTCCACATAGAAGCTGCCAAACCGGGCGCGCAGTAGCACGGGCAGGTGCAGGTAGCTTTGGCTGAGGCGGTAGTCGGCGGCGTAGCTAGGATCGGCAAAAACACTTTCCTGCAAACTCAACTGAGTGCGCTGGCGGCTGAACTGCAGCTCCGGCACCACCGAGAAGCGCGTGCCCAGCTTGTGTTCATAGAATACGCCCACTTGGTAGCCAGCTTTGGCGTCGGCGCTGGCCTGCTGACCCTGTTGTGGGGTTTTGGTGGCGATATATGTAGTATTGGCGCCGGCGCGCAGACCCAGCTGGGCGTAGGCGCTGCCGGCCAGCAGCAGCATGCCGCTTAGCAGTAGCAGTTTCATATCCATGGTAGGAAGGAGATAAAGTGGGGATACTGTTTCCTACCAGAGCCTCGGAGGCGGCACCTAGGTTGCATGAGTGCCCCGGAATTGTGGCTGCGCCATTGAGCCCGGAAACTGTTCACCACAGATTGCTTTCTTTGGCCTGCGAACCTTCCTTTCCAGTGGCCTATGTTTCTGCGGTGTGTGCTTTTATGGATGGCGCTGACGCTGGGCGCGGGCCGGCAGGTGGCGGCGCAGGCGTCCTACCTCACCCGCATCCCCGACCCTAAGACTCTAGGCCAGGCCTACGTCAGTGACACCGACCACCTGCTGCAGCCCGCCACCGTGCGCGACCTGAACGAGCTGCTGCGGGCCCTCGACCAAAGCCGCCGCGCCCACATCGACGTGGTCCTGACCCGCAGTATCGGGCAGGAGGTACCTAAGACGGCCGCCACGGCCCTGTTCAACCGCTGGCAGATCGGGGACCGGGAACTGCGCAACGGCCTGCTGCTGCTGTTGGTGCAGGACCAGCGCCGGGTGGAAATCGAAACCGGCTATGGCCTCGAAGCCGACCTGCCCGACATTCTGTGCTTCCGCATTCAGCAGCGCTACATGGTGCCCTATCTGCGGCAGGGCCAGTACGATGCCGCCGTGCGCCAGGGCGTGGCCGCCCTGATCCGGCAGCTCACGACCGGCCGCCTGGAGCCGTCCGACTCGGTGGCCACTGCCTCTACAGACGATGCCCTGGCCCTGACCGACGACCCGACAGCCCCCGAAACTGCCATTTACGCCAGCCCCGACACCATAAATCCCAACGCCTGGACCACGGGCGAGGCCATTGGTATGGGAGTGGGGCTGGTGTTTTTGTTGGTGACGGGCGGGCTGCTGCTGTTCAACCTGAAGCCCACGACCGGCTTCCGCTGGGGGCTGGGGCTGGCCGTGGCGGCGGTGGTGGCGCTGTGGTTTGGCACCGTGCTGCTGGACCTGCCGGTGCCGGCCGGTGCCCTGCTTGTGCTGTGCTACGCGGTGCCGCTGCTGGGCGCGCACGCCTATCTGTGGCAGGTGCAGCAGCGTCTGGCGGCCCTGGCCGGCCAGAGCCGCCACGCCCGCTACGTGTTTCTCAGCGAAGCCCTGCACGGCCTGGGGATGCTGCGCTACGTGTTTCCGCTGGGGCTGGTGTGGCTGTGGCCCCGGCAGCAGCGCCGCCTGGCCGACCTCCGCGACGAGCCTTACACCTGCCCCACCTGCGCCCACCCCATGCACCGCCTCGACGAAGCCCAGGACGACGCGGCCCTGCAGCCCGGCCAGGTAGCCGAGGAGCGGGTGGCCTCCGTGGACTACGACGCGTGGCAGTGCCCGACCTGCCAGCAGCAGCTACTCCTGCCCTACGCCAACCTCGCCACCGAAGCCAAGGCCTGCATCATGTGCCGCTACCACACCGCCCAGCCCCAGCCCGACGAGGTAATGGAGTCTGCTACCACGTCGCACGGCGGCTGGGGGTGGCATGTGTGGCACTGCGCTTTCTGCCAACACACCCAGCGCACCAAATACACCACCTCCCGCCTGTCGTCGTCGGGTAGCTCGTCGGGGTCTTCGGGGACGTCGGGGGGCTCCTGGTCGAGTAGCAGCGGCGGCAGCTCGGGCGGCGGCGGGGCCGGCAGCAGCTGGTAGCGGGACGGCTTTGCGGTGGCTTTTGGGGCACTTTCAGGTGGGGCGGTAAAGTCGTATGTTGCGCCGCTTTACGGGAGCGGCCTGGTGCTGCCCGTGCTTTATCGTGCTATGCTTCCTTTATTCCGGCGCGGCCTGCTCAGTGGCCTGTTGTTTTTCCTGCTTCTCTCCGCGGCCCTGGCCCAGACTGCTCCGCCCGATCCGGAGCTGAATGCCTTCTACGACCAGCTCAACGCCTACCGCACCGCCCGCTACCAGCCCCTGCCCGACCTGGAGGCCCTGCAGCTGCCGTCCACGTTTTCGGGGGCCGACCTGCGGGCCCTGAATCTGCAGAGCCGCCACATCGTGCGCATCGACCTGGTGTACACGGCCTTCAAACTCAACCCCACCTTCAACCAGCGCCAGCTCAACCTGAGCCGCATCCGCAACCTGGCCGCCGCCGTGCCGGGGCTGCTGCAGGACGAGTCGGTGACGTGGACGCTGGTGGAGCAGACGGGCTGCAAAAGCCCCATCGAGTGCCAGCCGTTTTTCCACGGTTTCGTGGTGTACGTGGCCCGGCACGCCACCGCCGCCACCAGCCGCGCCGACCTCGACAGCCTCACGCGCAAGCTGCGCCTGCTGGAGAAGAAACGCCCCAAAGCCAGCAAGAAAACACAGGGCAAAAAGGTGGCCTGCAACCTGCCCGCCGGCCGCTTCACCAACCGCCAGATGGCCCGCAGCCTGCGCCGCCTCTACAAATGCCCCCAGCGGGAGGCGCAGGTGGTAAAGTTTCAGCTGACCATGGCCGCCGACGGCACCATCCGGACCGTGCAGGTGCTGCCCACGGCCCGGCCCGTGTGTACCGCCGAGCTGGAAGAAGCCATCCGCCAAAGCGTGGCCTTCGCCTCGGGCTTTCCCATCAACCGAAAGATGTTTCCCTTCACCGCCAAGGGCGTTATCCGGCTGCCGCTGGGGCCGTTTCAGCTGCTGGGCGAGGCCGACATGGGCTTCACCAACTTTGCCCTGCCCGATTCGGCGGCCCGGCTCTACCGGGTGCTACTGAAGAAGAAAAATAAGCAGCACAAAAACGACTACTGCGAGGCGCGCATCACCAAGAAAGGCGAGCTGCTGGCCGCCGCCGATACTGCCGCCACTGAGGAAATACCCCTGCCCGCCGATGCCAACGTGGTCAGCCGCGTAATGCAGCGCCACCCCGAATGGAGCAAAGAATTAGTGGTGACCGACGCCACGGGCAGCATGTTCCCCTACACCTTCGACCTGCTGGCCTGGCTGCAGCTCAGCGCCCTCGAAGACGAGAAAACCTTTGTATTCTTCAACGACGGCAACGACCAGCCCGACAAGGACAAGCGCACGGGCAAAACCGGCGGCCTCTACCACGTAAAAAGCGCCAGCTACGAGGCCATCAAAGCCAAGCTGATTGAAACCATGAAGGCCGGCGGTGGCGGCGACGCACCCGAAAACGACGCCGAAGCCCTGCTCTACGCCCAGCAACTGGCCGCCGCCCCCGACTCCGCCGAGCTCATCCTAATTGCCGACAACTACACCTTCCCCCGCGACACCAAACTCCTCAAAAACACCACCGCTCACGTGCGCATCATCCTCTGCGGCGTCCGTGACTACATCAACCCCAAATACCTCGCCCTGGCCCGCAAGCACGGCTTCAGCCTCCACACCATTGAGGGCGACATCGAGAATCTAAGCAAGCTACTGGAAGGCGAAACCATCACCATCCAGGGCCAGCAGTACCAAGTGACGAAGGACGGGTTTAAGCTGGTGCAGAAGACCTGATTAACTGCCCTCCTTCTTTACAATTACCCTTCTCGGGTAGCCTGTCAGCAACCGGGCAACGTGCTTTCCTTTCTTCTCTTTTCACTTTACGCTACCCACTATGTCAGAGCAGGAAATCGAACCAGAGAATTCGTCTTCCGGGGCACCCATTTACCGTTACGAAAATGTAGAACCCGAACCGTTTAGCCTGGCATCCGGCGACGAGGATTCTATTGAGGCTATTTCGAGGCACATCGAACAGCACGTTGGCCCTGTCACCGGGGTTTTTCACGAGCTTATCTCGGACAAAGTGCACTTGGACGTTCACATCGTGGCTCCCACCAAGGATTTTCCCTTTTACACGCTGGTCACATCCGGCATGAGCGACCTGCCCATGACTGTGCCCGCTGATCCGGCATGCCCTGCGTATGCAGAACTGTGCATCCTCCTTCCCAGCACCTGGCCCCTGTCAGACGTTGGGCAGGCAGACTCTACCCCAACGGACGAAGCGTACTGGCCCATCGGTTGGATGAAGTTTATTGCCCGTTTTCCACACGAATATCACACGTGGCTAGGGTCCGGCCACACCATCCCGAACGGGGAACAAGCCGAGCCTTATGCCGCTGATACAAAACTGGGCTGCATGCTGCTACTGCCTTCTATCAGCTTACCGGAGGAGTTCCGGGAACTGCGCGTAACAAACGAAAAAACCATCCACTTCTACTGCTTGTACCCCATTTACAAGGAAGAGATGGAGCTAAAAATGAAGAAGGGCACCGATGCGTTGCTCGATGAGTTCGATGAAGCCGGCATTTCCGACGTGATAGACATAGCCCGTCCCAACGTGGCCAAAAAGAAGGGCTTCCTGGGTTTGTGGTAGCTGGCCACACACTCTAATACCGAAAAAGCGACGGCAACTCCCGGGAGTTACTGCCACGCACCCGCTCGGCTGTGCCGAGTGAGGCTTACGCCTGAGGGGCTGTGCCCCGAATCCGTCCACATTGCTGGCGCAGATTTGGCAGACGCGCGCAGCATAGTTGCTGGGGCGTGGGGCTCACTCGGCGCAGCCGAGGGAGGGCGCAGAGGATATTTTACTCTAATGGCCTATGAAACTTCCATTCTTATTATTCCTGCTTTGCGTTGGTGCCTGCTCGCCGCAAGATGATTCTACTGCCTCCACCAACCACCAAGCCCCGGATAGCCGCTCTGCATCGTCCAACTCAACTCCCGCACACATGCCCACCTACGCCGAAAACCTGAACGCCACTAAACACGCTTACACGTTCGCTGCCTGGCGTGCCTCCTACCACAACGGCCTGGAGCAATACACGCCGGAGAACTGCGACGCGGCCCAACGTATTTTCGATACGCTCATTGCCGACCTAATTGCGTGTGGTGAGCAAGCCTCGGAAAAACAGAAAGTAGCCTTGTTTCAGCAGGCCATTGAGGCGACGAATGAGCTGCCAGAAGACATGATTGAAACAGGCGAGCGGGAACAGCTGTGCGAACTGACCAACACCATTACGCTGGCTTGTGGCCTGCAGCCCGAGAAATACGGCGACGGCGAAGGGCTGGCGTCGGAGTGGCGCGAATGGTAACGGCCCCACAACGCCAGAAGCGGCGGCAGCTCCTGGAACTGCCGCCGCTTCTGGCGTTGTGGGGCAAGGGAGAGGTTATAGAGTAGGCAACTGACTTCCTGTTACCCTCACGCCTCAGCGTTTGGCGGGAGCATGCAAGCGTTGCAGCGCACTATCTAACGCTGTATCGGTAGTGCCCTGGGGGTCCGGCGCAATGCGTTCGGCGGGCACGAAGTTTTCCCGGGGCTGGCCGTTTACCTGGTAGAGCCGCTCGGTAGGGATGTTGAAGCCGAACGTGGAATTGGGCAGCCTAAATGAGGTAATAGCCCCGTTGAGGCGCGCCATTTCGGTGCCCATGATGGTGGCACGGCGCATGGCATCCAGCCCGATGGTGATGCCCTCGCCCATGCTGCTCGTCCAGTGGCCGACCAGTACCACCAGGGGCCGCGTGTACGGCCGCGGGCGGGGCGAGACAATTTCCAGCGTGCTGCGCCGGATGCCGAACTGCCGTTCCTCGGCCGGAAACTCATGGCGCTGGTAGGGCTGCTCCTGCGTGAGGAAGCGGCCCAGGATAGCGCGGGCCACGGTGGTGTTGCCGCCACTGGGTGTATCACGCAAATCCAGGATGAGGCCAGTGGTGTTGGCCAGTGCGTCCAGCGTGCTATCGAAGGCGGCAATCAGGCGGTTGTTACCGAGGCTGTTGTTGATTCTGATGTAGCACACGGTGCCTAGCTGCCGGCTTTCCAGCAGCGACCGGGCGTCGCGTTGCTCCAGCTGGGCGGTGGGGATATCGGGGTAGAGCACCCGCAGCCGGCCTTGGGCGCGCACCGTCAGCTGGCGAGGGGTGCGGTGGTCACCGGCCAAGGCCAGGTTCAGGGCCAAGTTGCGGGCGGCTGCATCCACGGTTTTCAGGGTGCGGCCCAGCAGCGGCGGCAGGGCCTGGGCTACGGGCACCTCGTTGATACTCACTATTTCCATACCCGGCCGCAGCCCAACCCGCTCGGCACCGTAGCCAGGGCGCACGGCCATTACCACCGGCTTACCCTGCTCGAACTGCGCCCACACGTCGGTGCCGGTCGGGACCAGGCGGCGGGAGTCGGGCAGGTTGGTGGAGAGGCTGGCGTGGTTGTCGCAGAGCTCGTTGAGGGCGTTTTCCAGCAGCCGCACAAACTGCGCCCGGGTGCTCACGCCGGCTACCTGCGCGCCGTAGAGCTCACGCACCCGGGCCCAGTCGGTCTGCTTCTTGTCGAAGTAGCAGTAGTTGTCGTTGACGGTGGTCCAGAAGTAGTCGAAATCCTGCTGGTACTGCGCGGGCGTGAGGGTGGCCTGGGCCCGAAGCGTGCCGGGCAGCCCGAGCAACAGCAGCAGCCCGCAGGCGAAGCGGAATGAAATAGTCATTGGGGCGAAAAATTAACGCCTGTAAAATACACAACCCGTATGCGTCGGCGCAAAGCCCGTTCGACCAGATGTAGAGACGCGACACTTCGCGTCTCGTCGTTAGCTCCGCTGGCCTTCGGCTGCTGAGGTTGTTATACCTGCCCGGTTCCAGCCGTTCAACAACGAGACGCGAAGTGTCGCGTCTCTACACATATGCAAGCACAAAAAAAGCGGCTGCAACTCCTAGGAGTTGCAGCCGCTTTCAGCTTCTGCCTTTCGGCTTCAGAATTACATGTGAATCGCGCGGTTCTCGGTGGCCGCCAAACACGCTTCTTTCATGGCTTCGGCGTAGGTAGGGTGGGCATGGCTCATGCGGGCCACGTCCTCGGCGGAGGCGCGGAACTCCATGGCCGTTACGGCTTCGGCAATGAGGTCGGCGATGCGGGGGCCAATCATGTGCACGCCCAGGATTTCGTCGGTTTCTTTGTCGGCCAGCACTTTCACGAAGCCGTCGAGGTCCATGGAGGCGCGGGCGCGGCCCGAGGCGCGGAACGGGAACGAGCCGGTTTTGTAGGCCTTGCCCTGCTCCTTCAGCTGCTCCTCGGTGTAGCCCACGGCGGCCACTTCGGGCCAGGTGTACACCACGCCGGGGATGAGCAGGTAGTTGATGTGTGGCTTCTGGCCGGCAATGGTTTCGGCCACGAACACGCCTTCTTCCTCAGCCTTATGGGCCAGCATAGCGCCCCGAATCACGTCGCCGATGGCGTAGATGCCGGGCACGGAGGTTTGCAGGTGCTCATCAACCTTGATGCGGCCGCGCTCTTCCATCTGCACGCCGGAGGCTTCCAGGTTCAGGCCCGCCGTGAAGGGCGAGCGGCCTACGGCCACCAGGCAGTAGTCGCCCTCAAACTTCACTTCCTCGCCCTTGGGGTTGGTAGCGGTTACGGTCACGGCGTCGCCCTCGCGGGTGGCACCGGTTACCTTGTGGCTCAGGAAAAACTCGATGCCGATTTTGCCCAGGATGCGCTTGAGCTCCTTGCCCAGGCCGCGGTCCATGGTCGGGATGAGCGAATCCATGAATTCCACCACCGACACTTTCGCGCCGAGGCGGGCGTAGATGGAGGCCATTTCGAGGCCAATCACGCCGCCGCCAATCACCACCATGTGCTTGGGCACTTCGCGGATGTTCAGGGCCTCAGTGCTGGTGATGATGCGCTCCTTGTCCTGGCCGATGAAGGGCAGCACAGTGGGCTTGGAGCCGGTGGCAATGATGACGTTCTTGGTTTCGATCTGCTGGGCCTCGCCGCCGCCGGTGGGCACAATGCTGATGTGGTTCTTATCCACGAACGAGCCGACGCCGTGCAGCACGTCGATTTTGTTCTTTTTCATCAGGTAGATGATGCCATCGGTGTTGGCTTTCACCACGCCGTTCTTACGGTCAATCATCTGATTCATGTTCACCTGCAGGTCGCTCAGCTCAATGCCGTGCTCTTTGAAGGTGGTGTGGGCGTTGTGGAAGTGCTCGGTGGAGTCGAGCAGAGCCTTGCTGGGGATGCAGCCCACGTTGAGGCAGGTGCCGCCCAGGGTGTCGTATTTCTCGATGAGGGCGGTTTTGAGGCCCAACTGGGAGCAGCGGATGGCCGCCACATAGCCGCCGGGGCCGGAGCCGATGACGGTAACGTCGTATTGGTTCATGCTAAGGCAAATTCGGTGAGAATCAACTGGGGCGAAGGTACGGAAGGGGAGTTTGGGAAGCTGTGAATTTATGTAAACGCCGCCCAACCGCACCAGCAGCCCCATGGCCCGACGCAACAGAGCTCCTTCCCCACACGTGAGGAAGGAGCTCTGTTGCGTCGGACTTTCTAGCGCCCGCTGCTACTGAATGCGGCTGGTGCACGCACGCTTAGGTTTACACTGCCAGTTGCCTCACCTGCGCCCGCAGCACCTCGCGGGCAATGCCCAGATTGGTGCTACCGGACGCCACCACTAAATAGATAAACCGCTGGCCGTCGGGTGTGAGCTGCAGCAGATGAAGCTGGCTGGACAGCGTGATGAGAATATCCCCCAGCTGCTCGTCAGCCAGTTGGAGCTCGGCCATGGCCTGCTGCTTGAGCTTCACCACCTGAGCATTGAACGTGGCCGCCGTAGCCGGGTCGATGGCCGCCGTGGTGGCGTGGGCCGCCAGGCTGGTTCCCGATGCCACGTCTACCACGGCCACGGCCAGTAGTTCGGGCAGCTCGACCCGCACCTGCTCAATTACCTGCGCAGCAAGTGGGTCGGGCGGCGGTGGCGGTTTCACGCGCCTGGTCGGACGGGGCGCTTTTCTTCGGTACGATTTCGGTTTCACGCAAAGGGAGTACTACAAACACAGGACGCGAGCAGCACCTAGAACTGCCACCAATGGCGCTTTTTCGCTTGCTGCTGGGGCAGCAGCGTTACGTTGGAAATAGTGCTCTTCTGCACGGTCAGCTCTTCGTCCTGGTAGCCACCGTAGCCATACTTGAGCGTGGCGGTACCGGCTGGCACCTGCATCAGGTATTCGCCGTCGGAGTTGGTAGATACGCCGTGGCGGCTGCCCGGGTGCAGCACCGTGGCGCCCACCAGCGGCGCGCCGTTCTCATTCAGAATCCGGCCGCGCACCGTCATGGTGCGGGCGGCCATCAGGGAGGCAGAGGCAGAAGTGGTGGCGGCTTCGGCTGCCGTAGCCGCTTCGGTTGGGGCGGCGGCCATGTCGGTGGGCAGGTTGTCGGCAGTGGGTGTGCGCTCGGTGGGCAGATGCGTGCCCGCGAATACCATGGAGCCCAGCAGCGCGGCCGAAGCTACCAGGGTGGTAGCGCGCCGGCGAAAGCGCACCGGCTCGGCCCGGATGTGCTGCACCTGCTTTTGTACCCAAGTGGGCGCGGCCACAGCCTCTGCCGCGTGCAGTTCCTGCCAGCGGCTCAGGGTTTCGTGGGCCTGGTCGTCGTCGCGGCCCAGGTAGCTTTCCACGGCCTGGGCCGAGGACCGGCTCAGGTCGCCGTTGAGGTAGGCATCCCGGTAGACGGGCAGCAGCTCGCCGGTTTGCGGATCGAAGGGGGAAGCAGTCAGTTTCATACGCGTAAAACAGATGAGGTGAGAAGAAACAAACAGCGCTGCCGCTGGCTCCGCGCTAGCCTTCGCACGAGCGGATTACGGCGCGGGCAATGCCCAGATTGGTGTCGCGGCAATCGACGGCCACGTACAGGAAACGGTCGTTGGGCAATAGCCGGAGCAAATGCAGCTGGTGCCGAAGCGTTATCAGAATCTCTTCCAGCGCTTCCTCCGCGGGCAGGCCCAGCGCCTGCAGGGCCCGGCGCTGCTGGCGCACCACGTCGGCGTTGTGGCCCAAGGCTTTGGGCAGGTTGAACTCGCGGGAAGTGGTGTAAGTAGCCAGCGCCTGCCCCGATTCGATGGCTACCACGGCCGCGCCAAGCAGCTCCGGCAGCCCGGCCAGCACCTGCCGGAGCTGGGTGGCGGCGGCCGTCGCCGCCGGCCCGGCATCGGCCGGCACCACCTTGTTGATGGCCGGGCCCGCCAGCGCCTGTATGCGTTGAAGAAACGGAATCTGCATTATAGGCCTAAAAAGCGGGCAAACACCTTCAAATCAGCAATAAACGATACGCCCCAAAAGGCCCTAAACGCTTGGCGCAGAGGCGGCCTTGCCGCCTCTGCGCCGAAGTCGCCTGGTTAGTTGAGCTGGCTGGCGTGGGTGCGCAGCACATCCCGGGCAATGGCCAGGTTGGTGTCGCGGGAGTTAACGACCAGATAGATAAACTTGCTTCCGTTATCGTTTAGCCGGATCAGGTGCAGCTGGTTGGTAAGCGAGATGAGAATATCCTGAATAGACTCTCCCTGCAGTTTCAGGGCCGTCATGGCTTTCTGCTTCTGCTTCACCACTTCCGTGTTGTAGGCAGCAGCGGTATCGGGGTTGAGGGCCGGCGAGTTGGAGTGCGAAGCCAGGCTCATGCCCGAATTGACTTCCACTACGGCAATGGCAACCAGGCCCGGCAGATCGGTGATGACATCCTGGACTATTTTACCGGCGGGGTTGTTGACTGAGTAAGCCATGGTACTGGGAGAAGATAAAAAAAAGGGAAGAAAGAGGTAGTAGCCGGCCGGCCGGTACGCAGTTGATACCAGCCATGGAAAGGGTACTGTCAGAAAACCCTGCCCGCCTGCTGCAGCCCAGCTGGCATGGTCATCTGCTTTCTACAAAAATCATGACTTGGCCAGCTAAAAAAAATGACTGCCCTTATGCTAGAAAATGATTTTAATTAAACTTTTCCCACGCCAGATATTGCGGGAATCATTATGAGAATTACATAGTATAATTTAATTGATTGTTAAATAACTACAACAATCAACGCCTTTTGCTGGTGCCAGCCGCAACTGCGCGCGGCGGCACCAGCCTAGCCGGTGCCGCCGCGCGGTCTGAAAAACAAGAACAGCCTTACTGATACCGCTGCCTACTCCTGCGGCGCGCACATTTTCTGCAGCCGGGGCAGATCCAGCACCATAATGCGGCTGCCCTGGGTGGCCACCAGCCCTTCGTCCCGCAACTCAGACAGCAGGCGGCTGGCCGTTTCTTTGGCCGTACTGGTGAGGGCGGCCAGGTCGTCGCGCGAAATGGGGATGCTGAACGGGGCCGGGGTTTCGGGACGGAAGAAGTGATAGAGCAGCACCAGGGCTTCGGCCAGCCGCTCGCGCACGGGCTTGTAGGCCGTGTGCAGCACCTGCTGCTGGGTGGCGCTCAGCACCTCAGACAGCCGCCGCATCAGTGCGTGCGAAAACCGTGAGTTCTGCTCCAGCAGACTGTAGAAGTCGGGACGCGGCACCAGGCACACCACACAGTCGGTGAGGGCCACCGCCGTAGCATCGTAGAGGCCGCCGGTACAGAGCGGCTGAAACCCAAGCACGTCGCCTTCCTTGCGTAGGCTCAGGATCTGTTCTTTGCCGTCGCTACTCAGTTTGGACACCTTGACCCGGCCCTGATGAATGCAGTAGAGCCCAGCCGGCCGGTTGCCGTGCTGAAAAATAATCTGGCCCCGCTGGTAGTACTGCGATACTTTGCTGTCCGAAAGCATCGCCAGCTCGCTGAGTTGGCAGGTGCCCAGCAACGACCGGCTTACGTAGCGGCAGTTCTGGCAATTACTCGGGGCGGAAGATGATATGAGAACCATTTTGCTGGAGTTACAACATAATTGACAGACTTGTATCGGGCAATATCCCGATGGCCACTCTGGGGCTATTTGCCGAGGGCTGCATACCAGTCTTTCAGCAAGCCTTTACCAACAATGCAGGCAAATCAACCCCCAAAAATACAAGTTTTCAACCTGACACCAAGAGAGCCTACTCAATTTTATCATCCCCCAAATCCATACAAGAGGCATTATACGTATTCCAATAGACTTCTAATAAAGCTATTGCATTTCTCGCCTTTCCTAAAATAAGACAACTTTTCTCGTAACCAGTCAGAAAATGTCTTAACGCTCCTGTTAAGGCCCTCGGCCCGAGTCCTGTTTTGAGAATAGCAGGCTCCGGAGCAGGCTGGCAGAAAACGGGCGTAGGTTTGCGCCTTCATGCTGCTGCCTATGCCTACCCTGCCCCGCCCCCTGATTCTGCTGGCTTTGCTGGCACTGTACCTGATCTGGGGCTCCACGTACCTGGCCACGAAGGTGGCACTGGGCTCCTGGCCGCCGTTTCTGCTGTCGGCCTCGCGGTTTCTGCTGGCGGGCACGCTGCAATACGGGGCCATGCGCCTGAGCGGGGCCGCCGCCGCCAGCCGGCAGGAATGGGGCCGGGCCGCCGTGGTGGGCTTCTGCCTGCCACTGTTCGGCAACGGGGCCACGGTATTTGCGCAGCAGTACATTCCGTCGGGGATGGCGGCGCTGCTGGTAGCCACGGTGCCCATGTTTCTGGTGCTGCTGGGCTGGGCGGCGGGCCTCACGGCGCGCCCGACGGGCAAGGTGCTGCTGGGGCTGGCCCTGGGGTTGGGCGGGCTGGGCTTGCTGATGAGCCAGCGCAGCGCGGCGCCGGTGCTGCTGCCGGGCCACCCGGGCATTGGGGTGGCGGCGGTGCTGCTGGCGGCCTTTATGTGGTCGGTGGGCTCGTTGTATTCCAAGAAGAAGCCCATTGCCGGCTCGCCGTTTCTAGGCGTGGGCATGCAGATGCTGTGCGGCGGCGGGTTTCTGCTGGTGGCGGGCCTGCTGCACGGCGAGGCCTCGGCCTACGACCTGAGCGCCGTGCCACTAAAAGCCTGGGGCGCGTTTGCCTACCTGGTCGTGTTCGGCTCATTCGTGGCGTTTTCGGCCTACATCTGGCTGCTGCGGGTGGTGGAGCCAGCACTGGCAGGCACCTATGCCTTCGTGAACCCCGTGGTGGCGGTGCTGCTGGGCGGGCTGTTTGCGGGCGAAAGCCTGAACGCCGGCATGCTGGGTGGCGCGGCCCTGATTGTGGCGGCCGTGGCGCTGGTGGTGCTGGGCGGCCGGCAGCCGAAGCGGCCGGCCCAGGATTCCCAGGGTTGAAACCCTGGGCTACGTAGCGGTTTGCGGGTGCCGGTTGAACGGTGTAGAGACGCAATATTTTGCGTCTCGTCGTTGCTGAGGTTGTTATAAATGTGTGGGTCCGGCCATTCAACGACGAGACGCGAAGTGTCGCGTTTCTGCACCGTTCCGTTGGCCTAACGACATCAGATGGTAGCAACTGCTCGGCTGACACTGAAGTCAGCGAAACGGCAGGCATCCACGCCGCGGCAACCATCGTTCAACGACACACGCACCGGGAGCTTCCTGTTACTTTCGACTATGTCCCGACTTTCCTGTTCCACTGCCTTCCTGCTCGGCCTCGGCTTTCTTGCTGCCTGCCAGATGACTAAACCTGCTTCTTCACCCACTGCCGGCGCCCCGGCGGCCGCGCCTCCCGCACCTGTGTGGCAGTCGGCGGCCTACACCGTCTACCGCGACTCGCTGGTGCAGGGCCGCCACACGGCGCGGGCCCTCTCGCGCCAGCAGCTGACGAGCAACTACCAGAGCCCGGCCAACGCGTTTCAGAGCCCGCAGATCAGCTTCACGTTCAGCCTCAACGGCAAGGATAACGAAATGGCGCCGGGCCAGGACCACCAGTTTCTGGCACTACCGGCCGCCGGGGGCATGGCCCTAGAAACCCCGGTTATCGTGTTCGGGCAGCAGCACCTAGATAAGCGGCCGGTGCCAGCCAACCAGTACCTGGCGCCCAACACGCCGCTCACCATCCGGCTGGACCTGCGGCCGCTGCTGGCGGCGTTCCGCAAGCAGGGCTACTACACGCTCTACAATGGCCAGAAGCTGTACGAGGCCGATTTCAAGCACGTATTCGTGGCCGGCAACACCGCGCCGCTGAGCTGGGACTTCGACAACCTTATTAACAAGCCGTCGCTGGAGCTGAAAGACCCCGATGGCAACGGCATCTACGAAACCACGGTGGTGCTCAACGCCCACTCCGACCAGAAAACCACGGCGGGCACCTGGAACGCCAGCCTCGACGTATCGGCGTTTCCGCAGCTCACTTCTGATTTTCCACTGCTCGATGCGCTGTATAATATGGCGCTGGAAGAAGCCCGGCGCGCCGTGGAGCCCGACGGCACGTTCCGCACCGGCCAGGAGTGGGCCGGCGTCTGGACCCGCGACATCAGCTACAGCATCATCCTGAGCCAGGCGCTGCTGCAGCCGGAAGTAGCCAAAACCAGTTTGCTGCGCAAAGTCACGCCCGAGGGCCGCATCATTCAGGACACCGGCACCGGCGGCGCCTACCCCGTTTCCACCGACCGGATTATCTGGGCCACAGCGGCCTGGGAAATCTACCTCACTACCGGCGACGAAGAATGGCTGCGCCAGGTGTACCCCATCATCCGGCGCACCATCGAAGACGACGAGCAGGTGGCGTACGATGCGCAAACCCATCTGGTGCGCGGCGAATCGTCGTTTCTGGACTGGCGCGAACAAACCTACCCCAAGTGGATGCAGCCCGCTGACATCTACCAGAGCGAAAACCTGGGCACCAACGCCGCGCATTATCAGGGCAACATCGTGCTGGGTTTGATGGCCGAAAAGCTGGGCGAAACCGCCGTGGCGCGCGACGCGCAAACCCGCGCCGCTCGTATCAAACAGGGCATCAACCAGCACCTGTGGCTGGACGACCGGGGTTACTACGGCCAGTTCCGCTACGGCCGCGTGCACCAGCAGGTGTCGCCGAAAGCAGAGGCGCTAGGCGAGGCACTGGCAGTGCTGTTTGGCGTGGCCGAAGGCAGCCGGCCGCAGACCGTGGTGGCCCACACGCCCGTTATGGACTACGGAGTACCGTGCATCTACCCGCAGATTTCCGGCATTCCGCCCTACCACAACAACGCCGTGTGGCCCTTCGTGCAAAGCTATTGGGGGCTGGCAGCGGCCAAAGTCGGCAACGAAACGGCTTTCCTGGAGAGCCTGATGGCCGTGGCCCGGCCCGCGGCGCTGTTTCTCACCAACAAGGAAAACTTCGTGGCCAGCAACGGCGACTTCGCCGGCACCCAGATCAACAGCAGCAACATGCTCTGGAGCCTCTCGGGCGCGCTGGGTCTGGTGTATAAGGGGTTGTTTGGCATGGATTTTCAGGCCGATCAGCTCACGTTCCGGCCGTTTGTGCCGCAGGCGTTGGCGGGCACCCGCCGGCTCACCAACCTCCGTTACCGGGGGGCCGTGCTGGATATCGAAATGACCGGCTTCGGCCAGGGCTACCACCGGATTACGCTGGACGGGCAGCCACTGCCCGATGGCACCATTCCGGCCACCCTCACCGGCGCCCACACCATCCGGATTGAGCTGAACAATCTGCCGCTGGCGGCCTCGTCGCAAAACAAAGTAACCCACCACGTAGCGCCGCCCACGCCCGCTGTACGTTATGCGGCCGGCGCCCTGGCGTGGCCGTCCGTGGAGGGCGCCCGCGCCTATCAGGTGCTGCGCAACGGCCAGTTTGCCGCCCGCACCACCGAATCCACTTATCCCGTACCCGGCGGCCAGCCTTTCGGCGAATATCAGGTGGTGGCCATTGATGCCCAGGGTTTCGAGAGCTTCGCCAGTGAGCCGGTGGTGCCGGAGGCGGCCCGCTACACGCAGGTTGTGGAAATTGAGACGGCCGCACCTAGGTCGGCTAAAGCGTACAGAGGCTACACTGGTAAAGGCTTCGTGGAAGTCAGTAAGACGTTGAACCGCCGCCTCGCGGTGCCCGTATCGGTGCCGACGACGGGCCACTATGCCCTCGATTTCCGCTACGCCAACGGCAACGGCCCCATCAACACCAGCAACAAGTGCGCTATCCGCACGCTACGCCTCGGCGCGCAGCTGCTGGGCACGGTGGTGCTGCCGCAGCGCGGCGTGAACGAGTGGTCGGACTGGGGCTACTCCAACCCGATTATAGTGCAGCTGCCCCGCGGCAAGTCAGTGCTGACCCTGACGCTGGCCCCGGCCAACGAGAACATGAACGGCGCCGTAAACGAGGCCATATTGGATCAACTGCGGCTTGTGCGAGTTGAGTAATGATCCAGGAGTGAGATAAAACACCCCATTAATAGAATATTAGAGAGAAAAGATAAAATTTTCACCGCTCCGTAGCGAATGACTTACAACTTGCGTAAATTCGCTACGTAGTTGGTAGCCCACCCTGTATACTCCTTTGTCTATGCAAACCTCTGCTCCGCGCCACGACATTCAGACCGAAGGCGACATCAAGACGCTCGTTGATATGCTGTGCCACAAAGCCACGCAGGACACGCTGCTGGGAGCCAGCTTTGGGGCCGCTGCCCGCATCCACTGGCCGCACTATCTCACGTCGCAGTACCGCTACTGGAGCAGCACGCTGCTTGGCCAAGGCGTTGCTGAAGGAGAGCCGTTGCCAGAGCAGGTGGCTTTACCACGGAGTGGAGCCCACGTTGAGCATTGGCTGAACCTGTTTTCCTCGACGGTAGAAGAATATTTTACCGGCTCCAAAGCCGAAGAGGCGAAGCACCTGGCCCGCCAGATGGCCACCCGCCTCAGCGCCTCCCGCACCCGCGAGCTGCCCGTCGACTAAATCACGGATTTAACCGGATTGGTCGGATTTCACGGATTTTGCAGTCAGCGCAAACACTGCTTTTCTTACTTGAATCATAACAAAAAAGAGGCTTGCCAATCGGCAAGCCTCTTTTTCGTTATCGGTCATGAAATCCGTGAAATCCGACTAATCCGGTTAAATCCGTGATTTAGACGCCCAGCAGCAGACGGGTCGGGTCTTCGAGCAGCTCCTTCACGCGCACCAGGAACGATACCGACTCGCGGCCGTCGATGATGCGGTGGTCGTAGCTCAGGGCGAGGTACATCATCGGGCGAATCACCACCTGGCCGTTTTCGGCAATCGGGCGCTGCACGATGTTGTGCATGCCCAGGATGGCCGACTGCGGGGCGTTGATGATCGGAGTGCTCATCATGGAGCCGAACACGCCGCCGTTGGTGATGGTGAACGTGCCACCGGTCATCTGCTCGATGGTGAGCTTGTTGTCGCGGGCCAGGCCGGCGAGGCGCTGGATTTCCTTCTCGATACCATCAAACGACAGCTCCTCGGCGTTGCGGATTACTGGTACCACGAGGCCTTTGGGGGCCGATACGGCAATGCTGATGTCGCAGAAGTCGTTGTACACGATGTCGGTGCCGTCGATCTGGGCATTCACGGCGGGCCACTCTTTCAGGGCCACGCACACGGCCTTGGTGAAGAACGACATGAAACCGAGGCCCACGCTGTGCTTCTCCTTGAACTTGTCCTTGAACTTGTTGCGCAGGTCCATGATGGGCTGCATGTTCACCTCGTTGAAGGTGGTGAGCATGGCCGTTTCGTTCTTCACCGACACTAGGCGGCGGGCGACGGTCTTGCGCAGGTTGCTCATCCGCTCACGGCGCTGGTTGCGGTTGCCGCTGGCGGCCGGAGCTGCTTGCGGAGCCGCAGCCGGTTTGGCAGGAGCAGCAGCGGCCGGAGCCGGCGCGGCGGGCTTGGCCTGGGCGTTCTGGGCATCCTCTTTCGTGATGCGGCCGTCGCGGCCCGAGCCCTGCACGTCGGCGGGGCTGATGCCTTTTTCGCCGAGGATTTTGCCGGCGGCCGGCGAAGGCGTGCCCGTGGCGTAGCTGATAGTAGCCGAAGCCGCCGGAGCAGTAGCGGCCGGAGCAGCCTGGGCAGCAGCAGCAGGAGCAGCGGCGGGAGCCGGAGTCGGAGCGGCGGCACCGCTGCCACCTTCGATGCGGGCAATGGTAGCACCGATACCGATGGTTTCGCCTTCCTTGGCGGCGTGGCGCAGGATACCGGTGCCTTCGGCGGGCAGCTCAAACGTGGCCTTATCCGATTCCAGCTCGGCAATGATTTCGTCGCGCTGTACCTGGGCACCGTCTTCCTTCAGCCACTTGGCCACCGTCACTTCCGTGATGCTCTCGCCCACGGCCGGAATCGTCATTTCCACGGTAGCACCGCCGCCGTTGCCGGCAGCCGGAGCAGCAGCGGCCGGAGCACCGGCAGCACCGCCTTCTGGCTGGCCGCCGTAGCCGGCCTGGTCGCTGGCTTTGGGGTTTTGCTCACCCTGGCTTACCGGGTCGGCAGCAGGAGCGGCGGGGGCACTGGCAGCCGGAGCCGCAGCAGCCGGCGCGGCCGCACCGTCGCCGTCGATTTCGGCAATGGTGGTGCCGATACCGATGGTTTCGCCCTCGGCAACGCGGATTTTCAGCACGCCGTCGGCCTCGGCGGGCAGCTCGAACGTGGCTTTGTCGGATTCCAGCTCGGCCAGAATCTCGTCACGCTTCACGGTGTCACCGTCGGCTTTCAGCCACTTGGCAATGGTTACTTCGGTGATGGACTCGCCGACGGCGGGGATTTTAATTTCCAGACCCATAAGTGGGAGTTTTGAAGGGTTTCGGTGGGGAATGTCGGGGAAGTTGTCATTCCGACGCAGGAGGAATCTGAGAGAAGTCGTTGCACGTTTTCACTCAGATTCCTTGCGCTGCTCGGAATGACACAGGACTAATCCTGCTTCTTGGCTACTTCGGCGGTGGCTTTGATGTTGTCGTCGGCCACGGCTTCCTTGGGCTTGTCGAAGGCACGGGCCACGATGTCCTTCTGCTCCTTCACGTGCACCTTGTTGTAGCCGGTAGCCGGCGAGGCCGAGGGCTTGCGCGAAATAACATCTTCCAGCTCGCGGCGCATGAAGCGCAGCAGGTAGTTCCAGTAGCCCATGTTTTCGGGCTCTTCCTGCACCCAGTACAGCTTGGCCTTGGGGTACTTGGCCAGCTCGGCGTCGAGCTGCTTTTTGGGGAAGGGGTGCAGCTGCTCGAGGCGCACAATGGCCACATCAGTACGGCCCGACTGCTGCTGCTCGTCCAGCAAATCGAAGTACACTTTACCCGAGCACAGCAGCACGCGCTTCACCTTCTTGGCGTCGGCGTACACGTCGCCGAGCACTTCGCGGAAGTGGCCGGAGGTGAACTCCTCCACCGGCGACACGCACAGCGGGTGGCGCAGCATAGACTTCGGCGACATCACCACCAGCGGCTTGCGGAACTCCCAGGTCAGCTGGCGGCGCAGCGCGTGGAAGAAGTTGGCCGGCGTGGTCATGTTGGCCACGATGATGTTGTTTTCAGCGGCCAGCTGCAGGAACCGCTCGGGGCGGGCGTTGGAGTGCTCCGGGCCCTGGCCTTCGTAGCCGTGGGGCAGCTGCAGCACCACGCCGTTCATGCGCTGCCACTTGCTTTCGCTGCTCACGATGAACTGGTCAATCATGGTCTGGGCACCGTTGGCGAAGTCGCCGAACTGCGCTTCCCAGATCACCAGAGCCGTAGGGTTGGCCATGGCGTAGCCGAATTCGAAGCCCAGCACAGCGTACTCGCTCAGCAGCGAGTTGTAGATGCTCAGCTTCTCCTGGCCTTCGCCAATGTAGTTGAGCGAGTTGTACGGGGCCGAGGTTTCGGCGTCGTGCAACACGGCGTGGCGGTGCGAGAACGTGCCGCGTTGCACGTCCTGGCCGCTTACGCGCACAATATGCTTCTCGTCGAGCAGGGAGCCGTAGGCCAGCAGCTCGCCGGCGGCCCAGTTCAGCATGCGCGTTTCGAAGAACATCTTCTTGCGCTCCTCCATCAGCTTTTCAATCTGCTTCAGGGGGCGGAAGCCTTCGGGCAGCGTGGTCAGGGCCTTGCCTACTTTGGCCACCACTTCCTCGCTGATGCCCGTTTCCGGCGACTTCTCGAAGTCCTCGGGCTTGCTGCGGCGCAGGCTGCGCCACTCGTTTTCGAGGGGCTGGTAGTTGTAGGGCAGCGGCTTCTGCTTCACCATATCCAGGCGGGCCTGCAGGGTGTCGCGGAACTCCTTGTCCATCTGCTGGGCCAGCTGCGCGTCCACGTCGCCGCGCTGCACCAGCATGGCGTTGTACACCTCGCGGGGGTTCTGGTGCTTGCTGATGAGGTTGTAGAGCGTGGGCTGGGTGAACTTGGGCTCGTCCGACTCGTTGTGGCCGTGGCGGCGGTAGCACACCATATCAATGAAGATATCGGCGTGGAACTGCTGGCGGTACTCGGTGGCGAGGCGCACAGCAAACACCACGGCTTCGGGGTCGTCGCCGTTCACGTGCAGCACCGGCGCGTCGATGATCTTCGCGAGGTCGGTGCTGTAAATCGAAGAGCGGGCGTCCTCGAAATCGGTGGTGAAGCCCACCTGGTTGTTGATCACGAAGTGCAGCGTGCCACCGGTGCGGTAGCCTTCCAGCAGCGACATCTGGGTCAGCTCGTAGCCGATGCCCTGGCCGGCCAGCGCCGCGTCTCCGTGGATGAGGATGGGCAGAATCTGGTGGTAGTCGCCGCCGTACTGGTGCTCAATTTTAGCGCGCACGAAGCCTTCCACTACCGGGTTCACCGCCTCCAGGTGGGAGGGGTTGGGGGCCAGCTTCAGGTTGACCTTGCGGCCACCCTCCGTTTCTACCTCCGACGAGTAGCCCATGTGGTACTTCACGTCGCCGTCGCCCATGGTCAGGTCCGGTACGGCCGTTCCCTCGAATTCCGAAAAGATCTGCTCGTAGGTTTTGCCCATGATGTTGGCCAGCACGTTCAGGCGGCCGCGGTGCGCCATGCCCAGCATTACCTCCTGCACGCCCAGCTCCGAGGCCTTATTAATAATAGCGTCGAGGGCCGGAATGGTGGTTTCGCCGCCTTCCAGCGAGAAGCGCTTCTGGCCCAGGAACTTCGTGTGCAGGAAGTTCTCGAACACCACCGCCTCGTTCAGCTTCTTGAGAATGCGCTTCTTGTACTCCACGCCGGGGTTGAAGCTCAGCGAGTCCTTCTCCACTTTCTCGCGGAACCAGTCGAGCACCTGCGGGTCGCGGATATACATATACTCGAAGCCGATGGTGCGGGTGTACACCTTCTGCAAGGCGGCCACAATCTCGCGTAGCGTGGCTTCCGAGCCCAGGCCCAGCACTTCGCCGTTCTTGAATTTGGTATCGAGGTCGGCGTCGCTCAACCCGAAGTCGGCAATGCTCAGGCGGGCCTTTCGGTCCTTCCGCTCACGCACCGGGTTGGTTTTAGCCACTAAGTGGCCGCGGCTGCGGTAGGCGTGAATGAGGTTGCGCACCTGCGTTTCCTTGTCGGCAGCCACCGTATCCACGGCCCGGATGGCCCCGGCTTGGTTGGTGCTGGCAGGCGTGGTCAACACGCCTTCGCCGTCGGCTTGCGGAATACCACCTTCGGGGTACTGCTGGGCGAAGTCGAAGCCTTCAAAGAATTTCTGCCAGCTCGCATCTACCGACTGCGGGTCGGCCTTATAAGACTGGTACAGGTTGTCGAGGTAGTCGCCGTGGGCGTTGGCGATATAGGAGTTGGCGTCCATGCGGTGGGAGATGGTAGTGTCAGGGGGTAAAGATAAATAGCCTGATCAGGAAGTAAAAACTGATATTCGCATGTGCAAATAAACCTTACCATCAATAATATAATTCCAATTCGTTGGTTAATCGGACTACGGGTAGCCAATCTATCAAATAAAAGAGAAAAGCCGTTTCTATTCGGTAGAAACGGCTTTTCGTAGGATTCAGGTATTTACTACTGAGGCAACGCCATCTTGAAGATGTAGTAGGGCTGGTCCTGCTTGCCGATGCCTTTGTTCCAGGTGGCGGTTTTGTGGATGGCCGAGGTGGTCACGTACAGGGTTTTGCCGTCGCCGGAGAAGGCAAACGTATCGGGCCACTCCAAGCGTGGGTCCTGCACCACCGTCTCGATTTTGCCGGCCGGCGTGCGGCGCTTGATGGAATGATCCTCGAAGGCACTCAGGTACAGATTGTTCTGGGCGTCGATTTCCATCCCGTCGGAGGCGGGCACTTTGCCCAGGTCCTCGATCTGCGAGGCCAGTTGGGCATCGGTGAGGGCCGGGTTGCGCAGGGCTTCCGTCTTAATGCGGAACAGGGTGTAGCTAGTCAGCGGCTTCCAGTAGAGGTATTGCATATCCTGGCTCAGGGCAATACCGTCGGCGTTGAACTGGGCGCGCTTGCCGGTGGGGTCCAGTAGCTCCTTGCCATCGGCCTTGATGTTGAGCGTAGTGTCGCCCATCATCGACGAGTGGCCCGCCAGCAGCTTGCGCGCCTTCCCCGACTTCAGATCCACCACCACCAGACTGCCCACGCCCGACTCGGTGATGTAGGCGTACTGGTTCTGGGTGTCGATGCGCACGTCGTTGAGGTAGGATTTGCGCGAGGCCACGCTTTCCGGGATGCTGATGTTCTGCACCACTTTGTCGGTTTTAGGGTCAATCTTGACCAGTTTGGGGCCGCCGGGCACGGTGCCCTTTATGCCGGGCGAGGCCGGGTCGAGCACCCACAGCATGCCGGTTTTATCGGCGTGCACGCTCTGGGGACAGATCCAGTGCTTTTGGGGCTCGTTTTTCACGGTCTCGTTCCAGGCGCACCAGTCGGCGTCGGGGTAGCCTTTCACGGAGCCGTCGGGCATCACCTCGGCAATGGGATTCACGGGGTTGTTGTCCCAGCGCGGGAAGTCGGCAAACACGCGGCCGTCGGGCAGCACGGCCACACCCACCATCTGCGGCTCCCGGAACTGGGCCACCACCTGCAGCGGCGAGTTGGCCGGCGCAACGGGCGCGGCCGTCTGGGTAGAGTCAGAAGAAGCGGCGGTGCCAGCGGCATCGGTAGCGGGCGAGGAGGGCGAAGAGCAAGCTGGCAACAAGGCCGCGGCCAACAGGCCCGTTGCCAGCCAGGAGTTCCGGTCAGGCAATGAGGAAGGGAAAGACATAGAAAGCAGTAGTTGGGAAATTAAGGCCAAGAGGCGGCGAAAAACCGGCTTCAATTCCATACGCGCACCCCGTCGAAGGGTTCCTGCCTTACCTGCAACCCTTTTCCTGATGCAGCCGTATGCGCCGGTCCTGAACAAGTAGCGGCTCTATCGGTTTTACTAAAACAGTTAGCAACAGGTGAAAAACCCGGTTCAAAAAAAAGTGTTACCTTTGAGCCCTCCAAAAAGCCAATATTTTACAAGTGCAATTGATTATAATTTTTATCTATATTTAGATCATAAAACGTCTTCCACTTGCTTGTTTTCGGCTTTTCAGGCCGCTGAATATACCTTACAGAGTGTTTTTACGCTGCTAATGCAGCTGGCGCACTTACCCAATAGCCGAGTCGGGCCGGCTGTCCATTCTCTCCGGACAAGAAGCGAGAGTCCACGAACCCAAACGTCATGTCCCTTGCCTTATTCCTATTAACCCTCCTCTTCCCACCCCATACTCTCACTGACTCGGCTCTTGCGCTGCCATCCACCATTGCCAGCATCAGCCCCCGTCCGGTACAGCTTCTGGTACCGGTGACGCCCATGCGGCGGCCCACTGCCCCTCCCCCATCGTTGTCGTACCACGTTACGGCAACCACTTACTGGCCCGAAGTGGGCCAGACCGACGATGCCCCGATGGAAACGGCCGATGGCTCCATCATTCCGGCACGTCATTCCAGCAAAACCCGCTGGCTCGCGGTATCCCGCGACCTACTTAACCACTGGGGCGGTCCATTCAAATACGGCGACAAAGTGCGCGTCAGCGGAATTTCCGCGGCTTTGGATGGAATTTACATCATTCACGACACCATGAACCGCCGCCACCGCCACTGCGTGGACGTGCTGGTGAATGAGCGGGAATGCAAAACCGGCCTTGAGGGCCGCTGGACGAATATCAAACTCAGCAAGTTTGTGTTCGAGCCTGCCTGGCAGGCCAGCTAGCCTGTAGTCCACCCAATTTTAGCTTTCCGCACCTTCTTCTGCCTGCGGCCCTTGGAACTGCTCCAGGTGCCGGGGCTGGCCATCTGCGTCGTATAACAGGCTGAGCGGCTGGGCCGGATCGGCCAGAATCTGCGCGAGCGGAATCTGCCACGGCTTCCACATTTCCAGCAACGACTGCGCGTAGCCACTGTTTTCCCAGGGGTTGAAGACGGCGCCCGTGACGTCGTCAATCAGCGTATCCATTACCAGCGTGGTGTCGCCGGGGTGCACGGCGCGCGGGTAATAGTCGGGCACCACATTGAGCAGATAGGCCCCGTAATACACCCGGGCCTTGAACTCCGCGACCTGCACCGGGTGCAGGGGCCGCTGCGCATCGTCGTAGACGCGGCGCATGGCCTGCCGGATGATGCCGTTATCCACGAGGCAGGCTACGAGCATGGTCTCGTCGAGCTTGATGGTGAACGTGAGCGTGCTCAAGTCATCGTCGTAGAAGAAGGGCAGCGCGTCTTCGCGCTGATCAACTTCCAGCAAAAACACGGAGCCCGGCACGAAGTCGTCGTATTCCATTGGCACGCGCAGGCCCTGAAACGGCTGGAAGAAGGCCTGGAAACGCCGGAACAGCTGGGCGTTTTCGGCCAGCGGATACTGGGGCCGGGCCAACGGCATCAGCTCATTGAGCAGCTCCGTCACCAGCACGCCGTAGAACATCTTGCCCAGCCACAGAAACAACGTCGGCTCATCCAGCTGGCGCAGGCCGGCCAGGCCCTGGGCGGCGGCCTGCTGCACGCGGGCTTCCAGCGGCTCTACGTGCCGGGTGCGGCACTGTGGGCAGCAGGCAATCTGTAGATCCTGGTAGCGCACAATGCTCATATCCAGCAGCTTGATCTGGCGCTCGTGCAGCTGGTAGCGGGCCATCAGCCACTCGGCAAACACAGGCACCGTATCCTGCCCGGGCACCGTGGGCGTGCCGCATAGAAAACAATGCTTCTGGCTGAACTGCATCCCAGTGAACGGGTCGTAGAGGGCCAGGGGCGAAAGAGACGGGAAAGCAGAACCAGATTCCATAGAGACGAAAGCAGCGAAGAGCCGCAAAAGTACGCCGCAGATACTGGCCTGCCGCTACCGGCCCACGACCCGATTAAGCACCAGGCCCCAACAACACGCGCGCCCCCACCTGTAGCAGGTGGGGGCGCGCGTGTTGTTGGGGCTTGGCTGATGAGGCGCCTGCGTGCCAGTAAATAGCCGGTTCCGGCTTAGCGCGACAGGGAAGACCCCATCTTGATCAGCACTTTGCCCAGGTGCATCAGCGGCCCTGAATAGCCGCCGTTCGACTCTTCGGCCACCTTCGTGGTTTCGGAGCCCAGCGTGGCCAGCGTTTCGGCCAGGTCATGCGATTGGGTATCGGAAGCCATGAGTTGAGCGCGCAGTGTGGCCAATTCCTGAATTATTTTTGCCAGGCCGGGGCGTTCCGAGGCTTTCAGCACCTGCTCCCAGCGCTCTATTTCGGTCAGGCCGTGTTGGTCGGGCTTGTCGGGCAGGCCGGCATTGAGCAGCGTGAGGGTATCCTCCAGCAAGGCAGTGTTTTGCTGGTCCGTTACCGCGAGTGGCACCGTCGGAACGGGGGTATTTTGGGGAGTGGAGGCCGTGGAATCCATGAGGGCAGAGTATGACTGACAAAAGAAGGTGGTTGTCTATACTTGCCTGCCGCCGGAAAAGTTGAGCTACCCTGCCGCCGTTCGCTGCGTAGAAGGCTGCCGGCCGGTTTGCCTTGCGGCCGGGCCGCCGCTTCTGTCTATGCTCCACACCTACCTCCCGATTCCTTTCGCAGACGCCACCAAGCAGCAGCAGTTCGACGATTTACGGGCCGCCCTGCTGGCCGAAATTGGTGCTTCCACTACACTGCTGCTCGGAAATCTGGCGGTCGGACCCGCTGAGGAAGTGCTGGACGCTGTGCTCATCCGGCCGCACAGCATTGTGTTGCTGCTACTGCTGCCGGGCGGCGGCGCACTGCACATCCCCGATTTTGGCTTCAGCGCCTGGCGGCTGGCGGGGCGCCCGCTCACCGGCTCGGCCGGCGCCGACAACCCTTTTCAGCAATTCAGCCAGCAGAAAGAAGCGCTGGCGGCCTGGTTGCGGCCTCAGCTGCCGGCGGAGGCGGCTAACCTCAACTTCATCGGCGGGCTGGCGCTGTTTGAGCAGCCGCTGGTGCTCGGGCCCGAAATAGAAGAGCGTATGAGCAGCGTGCCGGCCAGCAGCAGCTTTCATCTGCTGCCCAACCCGGCCAACTGCACCCGGCGCCTGCGCCAGCTGGCCACCCCGGAAATCGACCTTACGCCGGCCGAAATCACGCAGCTGGCCCACGACCTTGGCCAACAGGGCATTGATAATCAACCTTATGAAGCGGCATCTGCCTACGCTGCTGAACCGGAGCCGGCAGGCCCCGTGGCGCAGGCAGACGCTGATCCGGAAGCTTCTCAACCCCAGCACCTCCGCCCTGCCCCGGCCAATCTGGCTTCGCCCGAAGCGACTCAGCTGCGGCGGGCAGCGGGCTGGCTCTGGCGCTGGCTGGGCGCCGAGGACGTTTCGGACCACGACGCCGACCAGCTGCCTGACGACACCTACAGCACCTCCGCCCCGCAGGCCCAGAAAGAGGAGCTGGAGCGGCTGCGGGCCAGTATGCAGGCCGAGCTGGGCGCCCAGCTACAGGCGCTGGAAACCCGTGAGAAAGAACGGGAACACAGCATCACCCAGCTGCGTCGGCAGCTCACCACGGCCCCGCCCGTAACGGCCGAAGCCCAGGCCCTGCAGGTGCAGCTGGCCGTCGAGAACCAGGAGAAGGAGCGCCTGGAGGCAGCCATGCGTGCCGCCAGCACCGATCTGGAGGAACGCAACCACGCCCTCGACAGCCGCATCCGGCAGTTGGAAGGTCTGATGCAGCAGCTCCAGCAGGGCACTCCAGCCTCAGCAGGTTCGCCTTCGGGAGCCGCCAGCGTGTCGGCCAGCCAGCCCACGCCGCGGCTGGCCTGGCCTCAGGCCAAGCAGCAGCTCCGGCAGTGGCGACGGTATAAGAAACAGGCAGCTATGGCCGGCGCCGGAGTGCTGGGCGCGGGCCTAGTGTGGTGGGGCGTGCGCGCGGCTACGGCCGGGCCGCCGGTGCCGTTTCAGGAAGGCGGGCGCTGGGGCTACCTCACTGCCCACGCCGATACGCTGGTGCCCGCCCGCTACACTTCCGCAGGACCCTTCGAGGCCGAAAACCGGGCGGTGGTGGAGCAGAACGGGGTATTCGGGTTTCTTGATGAAGAAGGTGCGGAAGCCGTGCCGCTTGCCTACGATGCCCTGCAGCCCTACGCCGGCGGCTACGCCCGCGCCCGCATCGGCAAACTCTACACGTTTCTGGATTTGCAGGGCCAGGAATTCAACACCTACTACTACGCGGCGCGGCCCTTCAGCGAAGGCAAAGCCGCGGTGCTGGACCGCCGCGGCTGGTTCTACATCACGGGGCTCGAAGAAGCGGCCAAGGAGCCGGTTATCTTTCAGGAGGCCTACGCTTTCCGGGAGGAACTGGCCCGCGTGAAGCGCAACGGCCACTATACGTTTATCACGGAGGACTATCTCGACGACCCCACGGAGGGCACCGAGCCCTTTGGCGCCTACGAAAGTGCGGCTGACTTCGTGGAGGGCCGCGCCCGGGTAACCCAGCAGGGCCGCACGTTCTACATTGATACCGACGCCGACGAGGTGAAGTAGGCGGTCTGACCTTGGCGGCCGCTAGTCGTCGTGCTTTTTGCCTTTGTGCTTTTTATAGCGGCCTTTTCCGCGGCCTCCAACCCATTTGGCCCAGCCCGGCAAGGCCTGCACATACACCAGGCCGCGGCTCGGGGCCGCACTGCCGGCCACGGGCTGCAGCACCACCCGGTCGGCCTGGGCGGTGGCGGCGGTAGCTTGGCCATTCAGGTCGCAGCCACTGCCGTTGCGCAGCTCGGTGCGGCGGCCGTCGGGCGCTACCACAAACCCATCGTGCGTGACGGTGCGGCCGTTGGGCAGGTGTACGTCGTGGGCCATGGGGCGGGGCTGGCCGTTGCGCAGTACATACATGGTGCCGTCGCGGCGCAGAAACCCATCGTTGGTTTGAGCCTGGGCCGCTATGGGCAGCGCCAGCAGCATCCCGAGCAATGCGGGCAGCAAATATTTCATCAACTCAACTAAAAACACCAGAAAATCAGGGCTCCGCTTACGCACAATAAACCCGAAGCGTTGGAATAATGCCCATTAAGCAGCGGGCGGCTCCGGCAGTGGGTTACCTCTTCGGCAGGGCGCTATTAAGGGATGTTCAGTCAATTTCCACACTCAACTTTTTCTTGCCATGAAAATGTCGTTCAAAGCCCTGTTCGTAGCTACCGCCGTTGCTTTTGCTGCTACCTCCTGCACCCAGGAAGGCAAAGAAAATGCCGATGCTGCTGCTGCCAATACCGAAGCCGCTGCCGAAAACGTAGGCGACGCTGCCGAAGCAGAAGCTACCAATGCTGCTAACGCAACGGAAGCTGCCGCCAACAACGCTGCCAACGCTACCGAAGCCGCTGCCAACAACGCCGGCAACGCCATCGAAAACGCCGCCGACAAAACGGCTGCCGCTACCGAAAACGCTACCAACAACGCAGCCCGTGAAACCAAGGAATCTGCTGCCGAAGTAGAGCGCGAAACCCGCAACTAATTTCCGACTGGCACCCCGGTGCCCGCGGAATTTCACAGGCCCCTTTCCTTCCGTTTTGCGGACTGAAAGGGGCCTGTTTTTGCTTACGCGGCAGGGCTGCCAGCCGCCGCCTGCGGCTCGAGGGCCGGCGAGGCGCTGCCCGCCAGTTCCAGCAGCACCGTGTAGTAGGGCCGCCCCTGCGTGCGGGCAAACAGCCAGCTATAGAAGCTCAGGGCCTGCAGGTCTTCCTGCTCCAAGGGCGCGAAGGGCGGCAGCTGGCCCACCCGCTCGGCAAAGCCCGGCCGCCGCGCCGCCGCCGGGTCCTCGATTATTTCGCGCACCAGACTCAGGTAGCGCAGCACCGCCGTATAGCCCTCCCCATCGGCGCTAAACCGCTCACGCAGCACCCGCTCGATGGCGCGCAGGCGGTTGAGGGCCAGGTCGGGGTTGCCGAGCTCAAACTGCACCAGCATTTCGCCCATGCTCTTGTTGAGCATCCATTCCAGGCCCATTTCCTGCTCGCACCAGTGGTCGGAGCGGCCGATGCTGATAAGCGTCTGGTTGGTTTTGCTGAACTGGCCTTCGGCAAAATAGTGGAACGCCAGCCCCAGGCGGGCCGTCATTTCGTCGCGCGGGGCCAGCACGGTGGCGGGCTGGCGCAGCACCTGCTCCAGCAGCCGGATGCTTTCGGCGTTGCGGTGCAGGAAGGCGTAGTTGGCGGCCAGCAGAAACGTGTAGCGTGGCAGCCAGGCGGCCTGGTAGGCCTGCGCCCCGCCCTCGTCGAGCACGCCGCGCAGCTGCTCCAGATACTCCACTGACTCCTGAAACTTGCGGGTGCGGTACAGCGCGTGCGCCACCATATACAGCAGCCCCAACTGGTAGTAGCGGTGGGCCGGCAGGAAGCCGTGGCGCTTTTCCATGAGGTGGTAGCAACGGCGCACAAACGGCGCAAACGACACAAAGTCGCGGCGCACGAGCATGGCGTTGCGGGCAATGGACATCAGCCGGTACAGCACGGCCGGGCGCTTGGCAAAGGCCTCCTGCAGGTCGTATTCGCGCAGCACGTCCTGCAGAATGCCGTCGAAGGCCTCGCCGGCGCGGCCTTTCACGCGGGCCTGGCGCAGGCGCTGGCGGATCAGGCTGTCGGCAATATTGGCCCGCTCCTCCTCGTCGGCGGCCTTTTTGTTGATGCGGTGCCGCCGGATGATGTCGGCCAAGTCGTCGGCGTATTCGCTGCCTGCCTGGGCAATCTGCAGCGAGTAGACGGTGTTGAGCAACTCGTATTGCTCGTTGTCGTGGGCCAGCTTTTCGGCTTTGCGCAGCACCGACCAGCCCAGGCGCGGCACCCCGGCCTCGAAAAGGTACTGGGCCAGCGTGAGCAGGCCGCGCACCGAGGAGGCCGCCGTGGGGTCCTGTTGGCGCTGGCGCAGCAGCAGGTAGTCGGTGAGGTGGCGGAGCAGGCGCTTGCGCAGGGCGTAGTAGGCCACGGCGTTGGGCTCGTTGGGGTAGAGCTTGGCCAGCAGCTGCGGCGTGGTGTAGGGCTTCACGTGCAGCAGCAGCTCGCAGAGGCGCAGGTCCATGCGGCCTTTGGGCTTGCGCTTCTGCCGCTGAATGAACTGCAGAAACTCCTTGCGGTCGGTGGGCGAAAAGGTAGCCAGGGTGGTACGAAGGTCGTCCATGACGGAGTGCAGGCGAAACAGAATAGCGCGTGGCAACCCCGCCCTATCGGCTCGGGACTACCCTAAAATCAACTGCCTAAAGAAAGCGCCTTTCTCCCCGAAAACCAACTACAAACGGCATCCTGAAAAATCATATTTACAACAGTTCAATCGTCTAAAAATCAATTACTTGTTATAAAAATAAAGCCATAACCAAAGTCGGACAATGTAAAAAGCTGGCAGCCGTTGCGACGAGGTTGTGCCGCATCTTCACCGGACACTTCCTTCCTCCTTTACAGCCACTGCTATGCTCCGTCTGCTACTCCTTTCTGCTACCCTGTTACTGGCGGCCACCGTCGCGCAGGCTCAGGACCTGCTCATCAAGCACAACACCGAGGAAATCCGGGTGAAGGTGGTGGAAGTAACGCCCACCGACATCCGCTTCCGGCGCACCGACAACCTGGAGGGCCCGCTCTACATTGTGCGCAAAGCCGAAGTACGCCTGATCCGGTACGCCAACGGCACCCAGGATGAGTTTGGGCCCGCCGCCCCGACCGCCATTGCCCCGGCGCCGGTAGCGGGGTTTCTGCCCGCGGCGCCGGCCCCCGCCAGGGCCGCTACCCCACCCGGCCCCGTGGTGCCCGGCGACGAAGATGCCGCTGGCGGCACAGTGTATCTGGGCGGGCCGCGCATTGGGGCCACCGTGCTGACGGGCGGCGTGGTGAACAAGGCGCGCGAGTCGGTGCCGGGCCTGAACCCGTTTCTCACGCAGTTCGGCTGGCAGTTTGAAACCCGCATTTTCCGGCTGGCCAATGGCACGGCGGGCCTGTTTGAGTTTGTACCGTTGATAGGTGGGCTGGAGCAGGGCAAGTTTATTCCCAGCCTCAATGCGCTGTTCGGCATCAGAGGCCCCAAGGGTCTGGAATTTGGCATAGGCCCCAACCTGACGCCGGTGAGTGCCAGCGTGGCGCTGGCAGTGGGCACCTCGTTTCAGTATGATGGCGTCAATTTCCCGGTGAACCTGGCGGTGGTACCCGGCAACGGCGGGGCGCGCATCAGCCTGCTGATGGGCTTCAACTCGCGCCGCCGGTAACAGTGCCGCAGGTGGCGGTAGTGGCTGGCTTGGTTGGGCCAGGAAAGCAGGAAGCGGGTAGGGAGTAAAATTATGGCATTGTCAACCCCCGCTACCAGGCCGCGTATAGCTGGCTATCTTTCCCACCTTAACCTCTACTAACATGGACGCTAATAACAACGGCATCGACGACAGCACCGAACTGCGCACCCGCGGCAACTGGAACGAAATCAAAGGCCAGGCTAAGCAGAAATGGGGTAGCCTGACCGACGACGATCTGAACTACGAAGAAGGCAAGCAGGACGAGTGGTATGGCCGTCTGCAGCAGAAGACTGGCGAAACCATCGACGACATCAAACATTGGTTCCAGCGCACGTTCTAGTAACGAAGCCGCTTACCAAGTGAGACGCCCCGGACCTTATGGCCCGGGGCGTTTTGCTTATCCGGCCCGCATACAGCCTGTCCTCTGGCAGCTTCATGAGGCACATATTATTTATTTAGTAATAATATTTCTATCTTTAGTCATGCACTGTTTTCCTGCCTGTCATGCGCATAGCCGCTGAAGAACTGCGCACCCTGGGTAATACCGCATTGTTGCAGCAGTGCAAAACGGCATTTTTCTGTTCCCGCGACTATCCTGCCTCCATTGAGTACCTCACGTATGTGTGGGCCCTGGAGCAGCGCTATGAGCAATGCTGCGTGCTGTCGGGCTTTCACTCGCGGCTGGAGCAGGCGGTGTTCCGGTATTTGCTGCAGGGGCCGCAGCAGCCGATTATTTACGCGCTGGGCCGGGGCATCCAGCAAAACGTGCGCATGGAGTACGGCCCCGAAATCCAGGCCAACCGGCTGCTGTTCGTCTCGCCTTTTGAAGCCGGCGTGCGCCATATAACCGACGAAACGGCTGAAATCCGCAATCTGCTCATCGCCGACCTCGCCGATGATTTCTTCATTCCATACCTGAAGCCCGGCGGCAATCTTGACCGGCTACTCGGGCAGCCGGCGCTGAAGGGCAAAGCCATTTACACGCTGGACATCCCACTCAACAGGCGGCTGATGCAGCGGGGGGCCCAGCCCTGGCGCCCACTGGGCGTGCTGGGGCATCAGCTGCCGCCGCAATACCGGCCGCGCCTCCGGTAGCCAATCAGGCCCCGGTGAACGTCGTTGGCCTTTTCGCGTAGAGGACGGGTATCCCCCAACCAACGAACTCCATGAGTATCTCTGACAACTTAACTGCCGCCGTGCCCACTTCACCTTCGGGCGGTATCCGGGCGCTGGCCCGCTTTGGCTTTGCAGCCAAGGGCACCGTGTATCTGCTGATGGGCGTGCTGGCGCTGCTGGCGGCCACCGGCCAGCAAGGCGGCCAGACAGCCGATAAAAAAGAAGCCGTACTCACCATCCAGAGCCTGCCCGGCGGGCCGGTGCTGCTGGGCCTGATTGCCTTCGGGCTGCTGGGCTACATTGTGTGGCGCTTTACGCAGGCCGTGGTGGACACGGAAGGCAAGGGCGGCGACGCCAAAGGCATTGGCCGACGCATCGGGTTTGCGGCCAGCGGGCTGCTATACGCCAGCCTGGCCTGGTACGCCGCTAAGCTGGCCATGAATGGCTCGGCCGAGGCGGGCGGCAACACCCAGCAAACCCTCACGGCCCGCGTGCTGGGCTGGCCCGGCGGCGACTGGATCATTATCCTGGTCGGCGTGGCCATCATCGGCGGCGGCATCTACCAGATTTATAAAGCCTACTCCGGTAGTTTTCACAAAGATGTGAACAGCTCCGACATCCCCGGCGGCCAGCAGAACACGGTGTACCGCCTGGGCCAACTCGGCTACACGGCCCGGGGCGTGGTGATGGCCATCATCGGCTACTTCTTCGTGCAGGCCGGTCGCCAGTCACGCGCCGCTGCCGTGGGCAGCACCGACGAAGCGTTTGACCTGCTGGCCAGTATGGGCCCAGTGGTACTCGGTATCGTGGCGCTGGGCCTGATGGCCTATGGACTCTACATGCTCGTGCAGGCCAAATACCCGGTGCTGCGCCGGATCTGAGATTTTAGAGCTTAGAAGCAGACGGGGAGCCGTTCGTTCTGAAACCCAACCGGGTCAACAGAACGAATGGCTCCCCACTCTTTTCCAGGCTATAAAATGCAGGTTCTCAGTTCTAAGCTCTAAAATCTAGGCTCTCCCTCCTACCCCACGTAATCCTGCAGATACTGATACCGCTCGGTGAGCTGGCCGTTGCGGGCAATGGTGGCGCGTTCCAGCACGGCGTCGGTGCCTTCGTGCACAAGGTGGGGCAGCACGTTGTCAAGTAGCTGGCGGCCGAAGTCGCGGGAGGCGTTGCGGGGCAGCTCACAGGGCAGGTTGTCCACGGCCATTACGGTGATGTTCCCGGGCGCAGAGTAAGCCGGCTCCAGCTCGCCGGTCTGGCAGTTATAGTCGAAGGCGGGCTCCTGGATGGTGCTACTGCGCTTGGTGACGGGGATGGAGCCGTCCACGTCGCAGGTCACGTCGGCAATCGTGTCGATGCGGAAGTGGGCGCGGCAGGTGTCGGCTTCCTCGAACAGGCGCGGGGCGGCCGGGTGCCAGTAGGCGCAGGCAATGAGCAGGTTAGTAACGGGCAGAAAGTTGCGAAACGTGCTTTCGTACTCCTCGGGGTGGCGGTGGAAGTCGGGCGTATCCCACACCCGGCCGTCGCGGCGACGGTTGTAATCGGAGCTGCGCAACTGGGTGTACACTGGCTCGTTGAAGTCGAGGTAGAGGTAGTCGTACACGCTCACCCGCCGGATGCCCATCAGGTTCAGCACTTCCACCGCGCCCTGGGCTACCCGGCCTGAGCCGGTCACGACCATCTTAATGGGCGGTAGCTTCTTCACCTTGAAAAACTCCTCCTGCATGTCCTCCATATCCACGCACTCATAAGCCGGTTTCAGCTCATAGAGGCCGTGCTTGCGGCCGTAGGTGAGCAGGCCGTTGTAGGCCCCCACAATGCCGGCCCAGCGCCCAAAGGCCACAATCCGCTCCCCGTTTTCGTTGGTGAGCAACTCGTAGTCAATCAGGGTAATGTTCTTGGCCAGCACCTGGCGCAGCAGCTCACGGTTGGCGGGCTGCTTTTTCACGGTGTGCGAGAAAAACAGGTAGGTTTTGTTGGGGATGAGCTGCGCCGCGGGTACTTCCTTCACGCCCATCAGAATGTCACAATCCGATACGTCGGGGCACACGGCAATGCCGGCGGCGCGGTACTCGTCGTCGGAGAAGCAGCGGATGGGGCTTTCCTGGGCCACCAGCTGCAGGCCGGGGAAGCGCGCTTCGGCCTCGGTGCATTTTTTGGGCGTGAGCGGCACGCGCTTATCAGGCGGAGTTTTGCCTTCGCGGATCAGGCCAATGGTGATGGGACGCATACGGGTGGGGATGGGAAGTTCGGGGGCTAAATCTGCGGAAAATTGTTGACCTGTCGCTCTCGGGCACATCACGCGTCTGTCATCCTGAGCGGAGCGAAGGACCTGCTCACGTTCGGGTTTCTCTTGGATCTAAGACGTTCCGGTGTGAGAAGGTCCTTCGCTCCGCTCAGGATGACAGATAGGTTGCCGGTTGAAATGCCCAAACATTTGCCGGTTTATCGGTTTAAGGGTGAAGCCTTTTCGCGCTACCTTTGTCAGGGCTCCTTCCCGGGGCTGTTTGTTGCCACCCTCACCCATCTTTTTATGTTGCTGAAGACCAAGCCCGCCGATGTGTTCGTGGACCGTCACAACGGCCCCGACGAAGCTGCCGTAGCTGAGATGCTGCGCGTAATCGGCGTGGAGTCGATTGACCAGCTCATCGACGAAACCGTGCCGGCCGCCATCCGCCTCAAGAAGCCGCTGAACCTGCCCGCTGCCCTCACGGAGCGGGCTTTTCTGGCGAAATTCAAAGGCATTGCCGGCAAGAATAAGCTGTTCAAAAACTACATCGGCCTGGGCTACCATGATACCCAGCTGCCGGCCGTAATTCAGCGCAACATTCTGGAAAACCCGGGCTGGTACACCGCCTACACGCCCTACCAGGCCGAAATTGCCCAGGGTCGCCTTGAAGCCCTCATCAATTATCAGACGATGATAATTGACCTCACGGGCCTGGAAATTGCCAACGCCTCCCTGCTCGACGAAGGAACCGCCGCCGCCGAAACGCTGCACATGTTCCACTCGCTGAGCAAGAAAAAGAACGCCACCCGCTACTTCGTATCGGAGCAGGTGCTGCCCCAGACCATCGACGTGCTGCGCACCCGCGCCACGCCCATTGGCATTGAGCTGGTGGTGGGCGACCACCGCACCGCTGACCTCACCGACGAAACCCTGTTCGGGGCCATCCTGCAGTACCCCGCCGCCGACGGCGCCGTGTACGACTACACCGACTTCATCTCGAAGGCCCACGACAACAACCTGTTCGTGACCGTGGCCGCCGATTTGCTGTCCCTGACGCTGCTCACGCCTCCCGGCGAGATGGGCGCCGACGCCGTGGTGGGCAACTCCCAGCGCTTCGGCGTGCCGATGGGCTACGGCGGCCCGCACGCTGGTTTCCTGGCCACCAAAGACGCCTTCAAGCGCGTGATTCCCGGCCGCATCATCGGCCAGAGCATCGACGCGGCCGGCAACAAGGCCTACCGCATGGCCCTGCAGACCCGCGAGCAGCACATCCGCCGCGAAAAAGCCACCTCCAACATCTGCACCGCCCAGGTGCTGCTGAGCGTGCTGGCCGGCATGTACGCCGTGTACCACGGCCCGCAGCGCATCCGGCAGTTCGCCTCGAACGTCCACGCCCTCGCTCGCACCCTCGACGCCGAGCTGCACGCACTGGGCCTGGAGCAGACCAACGAGTTCTACTTCGATACGCTTGATATCCAGCTGGAAAGTGCGGAGCTGCAGACGGCCATCCGGCAGGAGGCTGAGTCGGCGGGTATCAACTTCCGCTACTTCGAGCAGGACGGCACGGCCCGCTTAGGCATCTCGCTCAACCAGAACACCGAATTGGAGGACGTGCAGGACATCGTGGCCGTATTCAGCAAAGTGCTGGGCCGCGACGTGCGCCAGGTAGCCCAGGCCGATGAGGTGGAGGTGACCTGGACCGACAACCTGATCCGCAAGAGCGAGTACCTCACGCACCCCATCTTCAACTCGCACCACTCCGAGCACGAGATGCTGCGCTACATGAAGCAGCTCGAAAACAAGGATTTGAGCCTGGCTCACTCCATGATTTCGCTCGGCTCGTGCACCATGAAGCTCAACGCCACCGCCGAGATGATTCCGGTGACCTGGCCCGAAATCGGTGGGTTGCACCCCTTCGCCCCACGCGAGCAGGCGGCCGGCTACACCGAAATCTTCCACGATCTGGAGAAATGGCTGTGTGAGGTAACCGGCTTCGATGCCGTTTCCTTGCAGCCCAACTCGGGTGCCCAGGGCGAGTACGCCGGCCTGCTGGCCATCAAAGGCTACCACGATGCCCGCGGCGACCAGCACCGTAACGTGGCCCTGATTCCGGCTTCGGCCCACGGCACCAACCCCGCCTCGGCCGTCATGGCCGGCATGACGGTGGTCGTGGTGAAGAGCACCGAGGAAGGCAACATCGACGTGGAGGACCTGAAGGCCAAGGCCGAGCAGTACGCCGACCGCCTGAGCTGCCTGATGGTGACCTACCCGAGCACGCACGGCGTGTACGAGGAAACCATCATCGACATCTGCGCCACCATTCACCAGCACGGCGGCCGCGTGTACATGGACGGCGCCAACATGAACGCCCAGGTGGGCCTCACCTCGCCCGCCATCATCGGCGCCGACGTGTGCCACTTGAACCTGCACAAAACGTTCTGCATCCCGCACGGCGGCGGCGGACCCGGCGTAGGACCCATCGGCGTAGTGGCTGATCTGGCCCCCTACCTGTCGGGTCACGTGCTGGTGGACGCCGACGGCCGCACGGCCGGCGCGGTTACTTCCGCGCCCTGGGGCTCGGCCAGCATCCTGCCAATCAGCTACGCCTACATCAACATGATGGGCGGCGAAGGACTGACGCAGGCCACGCGCATTGCCATCCTGAACGCCAACTACATCAAGGCCCGCCTGGAGGAGCACTACCCCGTGCTTTATACCGGCTCGAACGGCCGTTGCGCCCACGAGATGATTCTGGAATGCCGCCATTTCAAAAAGGCTGGCATCGAGGTGGAAGACATTGCCAAGCGCCTGATGGACTACGGTTTCCACGCGCCCACGGTGAGCTTCCCGGTAGCCGGCACGCTGATGATCGAGCCGACCGAATCGGAAAGCAAGGAGGAGCTGGACCGCTTCATTGAGGCCATGATCAGTATCCGGAAGGAAATTGCGGAGGTAGAAGCCGGCCGCACCGATGCCAAGGACAACGTGCTCAAGCACGCCCCGCACACCGCCGCCACCGTGCTGGTGCACGACTGGGAGCGTCCCTACTCCCGCGAGCAGGCCGTGTACCCCACCGACTACGCCCGCAGCTACAAGTTCTGGCCCACCGTTTCCCGCATCGACTCGGCCTACGGCGACCGGAACCTGATCTGCTCCTGCACCCCCATCGAGGAATATGTAGACGCCGAGGAGAAGCTGGTAGAAACCGACAAAGGTCCGTCGTACTAGTGCTTAGTGCTTAGTGCTTAGTGCTTAGTGCTTAGTGGATATGAAAGAGGCCCCGCCGTGTTACGGCGGGGCCTCTTTTTCTTTCTGTTTTTTCGTTCCTGGGCTCCAGTGCCTAAGCACCAAGCACTAAAAGCCTACTGTTTGCCGAAGCAGCTCCGGTACATGTAGCCGTTGAGCACTTGGCCGTCTTTCAGGACGCGGGCCTTCACAAAGTACACGTCTACCGTGTCCGTGATTTGCACCTGCGTATCAGACCCGAGGCTGGTGAGCTGGGCCGACTGCTTGGTCATGCCGTCGTAGAGGATGCATTCCACAATGGTATTGGCTTGTGAAGTGCTGGCGGTGCGGGAACTTCCGGTATCTTCTTTTGCCGCGGTGCAGGCGGCCAGGCCTAGTAGAGAGAGCAGAAATAAGGTGGGTTTGTTCATGGTGGAGTAATAGGATTGGGGTAAGATATATACATTCAGAAGCAAAAGAGAATTTTCCCTGAATAATTTTACTCCAGGTCAGGACGGGGCCCAAAACCGGGAACGATGGATAGGCGTAGGATGTTAAAAAACCAGAACAGCAAAACTCTTTGCACGCTACTGGCTGCCCGGTTTTTGCGCCGCTTCTCTCTCACTTCTTTTTGTTATTCCTCATGTCTCATATCCCTCGTTTTTTCAGCCGGCCGGCGGCTATGCTGGCCCTGGGCTCGGCGCTGGTGCTGGGCGTTTCGGGCTGCGCTACCTCGTCGCGAGTGGGCGTCACGTCCGACTACGACCATTCGGTGAACTTCCGGGCCTACAAAACCTGGTCGTGGTACCCGACGCAGACCAAGGACACCGAAGGCGGCCCCGCCCAGGGCTACCAGTCGTTTCTGGATAAGCGTATCCGCACGGCCGTGGAGCGCGAAATGACCGCCAAGGGCCTCACCTACGCCGAAACCTCGCCCGACCTCTACATTGCCTATTCGGCCAAGGTGGAAGACAAGCAGCAGGCCAACTACGGAGGCATGGGCCCTTATGGCTACCCATATGGCGGCTACGGCTACTACGGCGGCCTCTACGGCCGCGGCAACACCTTCGTCACCAATTACAAAGCTGGCACGGTCATCATCGACTTCGTGGACGTGCGCCGCAAGGAGCTGGCATGGCGCGGCCAGGGCCAAGCGCAGGTAGACAAACAGACCATTTCGGAGCCTGAAGTGTACCGCATTGTCAACAGCATCCTGGGCACCTACCCGCCGCAGGGCCCAGAAGGCCCCAATGCCAGCCGGTAATTGTTAGCCACCAGCTTTGAACGCACGCAAAAAAGCCTTTCCTGATCGGGAAAGGCTTTTTTTATATTCTACTGGCGGAACCACGAAGGTTCTTTCAGACTAGTTGATGGGTACGTTTACGTGGCGCTCGGCGTGGTAGGAGCTACGCACCAGCGGGCCGCTTTCCACGTACTTCAGGCCGCGGGCGAGGCCTTCTTCGCGGTAGTGCGCAAACACGTCGGGGTGGATGAACTCGGCCACTTCGAGGTGGCGCTTGGTGGGCTGCAGGTACTGGCCCAGCGTGAGGATGTGCAGGCCGTTGGCGACGAGGTCGTCCATGGCTTTATACATCTCGTCGCGAGTTTCGCCGAGGCCCAACATGATGCCCGACTTGGTACGCTTGCCAGCCTCGTAAGTGCGCCGGATCTGCTCCAGGCTGCGCTCGTACTTGGCCTGCGGACGCACCAGCCGGTAGAGGCTGCCTACAGTTTCCATGTTGTGCGACACCACTTCCTGGCCGCCGGCAATCATGGTGTCCAGCGCGTCCCAGTTGGCTTTCACGTCCGGAATCAGCGTTTCGATGGTGGTTTCGGGCGAGAGACGCTTGGTTTGAACCACGGTTTCGTACCAGATGCTGGCGCCCCGGTCCTTGAGCTCGTCGCGGTTAACGGACGTCAGCACGGCGTGCTTCACGCCCATCAGCTGGATGGCTTCGGCCACGCGGCGCGGCTCATCGGTGTCGTACTCGCTGGGGCGGCCGGTGGCCACGGCGCAGAACGAGCACGAGCGGGTGCAGATATTGCCCAGGATCATGAAGGTGGCCGTGCCGGCTCCCCAGCACTCGCCCATGTTGGGGCAGTTGCCGCTTTCGCAGATGGTGTGCAGCTTGTGCTCGTCCACGAGACGGCGTACGGCAGCATATTCGGGGCCCACCGGGAGCTTCACCCGCAGCCAGTCGGGCTTGCGCGGCTTGGCCGGAGCAGCGGCTTCGGGCTGAATGATCGGTAGGGTCAGCAGCAAATCTTCCATGCTGTAAAGGTAAGGGTAGAGAAGCGAGAAGATAGAAGTGAGACTGTAAGAAGTGAGAGGTGGGACTTTTGTTCTGAAACCCAAGTGGGCCAACAGAACGAAAGTCTCACCTCTCACTTCCTACAGTCTCACTTCTCAATTTAGCTGCGCGAGCCCAGGTAAATGGTGAGGTACACCGAGGGGTAGAAGCGGTTGTTGATGCTGTTGTCGTCGATGTCGGCCGAGGGAAGCGTGCTCAGGATGATGGGGCGCTTGC
The DNA here is from genome assembly GCF_027359925.1 of Hymenobacter canadensis. Taxonomy (NCBI): domain Bacteria; kingdom Pseudomonadati; phylum Bacteroidota; class Cytophagia; order Cytophagales; family Hymenobacteraceae; genus Hymenobacter; species Hymenobacter canadensis. The sequence continues at coordinate 3,146,400 of NZ_CP114767.1, forward strand.
CGTAGGCTTCGAGCAGAAAGCCGGTTTCGATGCCCGCCACGGCGTCGCGGTAGCGGCCATACTCGAAGCTGAGCGCGGCCCGGATGTGAGCCCCCAGCAGCGGCTTCACCTCGTTGATGCCCGAAAACAGCGGGGCCCGGTCGAGCACCCGGCCAAGGTTGCCGTGCAGGCGCGGGTCGTAGGCCTCGGCCCGGATGTCGTCGGGACCGAGGGCCTGGCCGTTGGGGTCGACTGGGGTGTAGTCGTAGTAGATGTAGTAAGGCATCTGCAGCCCGATGGACGGGCCGGCGCCAAACAGCGCATTCACCTGCACACCCGCCTCGGGGGCCTTCCGAAAAATTACGCGCTGCACGCCGATGGTCGGCCGCAGCACGTACAGGAAGTTGGCTTTATCGCGCACAAACGAGCCGCCGTTGTTGCTGACCAGCCGGCGCTCTTTCGGGTGCTTCACCTCCACGCCCTCAATGCTCCAGTAGCGCGACCATTTCTCGTTGAGCACGTGGCTGGAGCGCACCGAAACGCCGCCAATCAGGCCACCTTTGGTGTTGAAGTTGATGCCGTAGACAAACTCCTTGCGGTAGGAAGGATCGTCGTTGGGGGCAGCGGCAGGTGCCTTCTGCGCCCACACCGCCGCCGGAGCGGCAGCAGCCAGCAGGGTAGCGGCCAGAGTAAGTACGTGTCGCACGGGGCGCAGAAGGGCTAGAGGGTGAAAAGAACTGAACCGTAAGGGCCGCCCGGCGGCTACCCTGTCGAAAGTACGTAAATTTGCAGGTATCATGCTGTTAACCGGCTAACCTTCCAAATCATTCCGTATGAGCACTGCCACCGCCCGCTATGCCGGCAATCTGCGCACCGAAGCCACCCACACGGCCTCCGGCACCACCATTCTCACCGATGCGCCCACGGATAACCACGGCCGCGGCGAAGCGTTTTCGCCGACCGACCTGGTCAGTGCCGCGCTGGGCTCGTGCATGATGACCATCATGGGCATCGTGGCGGAGCGGCAGGGCCTGGACCTGACCGGCGTGACGTACGACGTGACCAAGCACATGGCCGCCGAACCCCGCCGCATCCGGCAGATTGACGTGCACTTCCGGCTACCAGCCACGCTCAGCGAAAAAGAGCGCACCATCCTCGAAAATGCAGCCCGCACCTGCCCGGTGGCGCTAAGTCTCAACCCTGAAATCGAACAGGATGTTCAGTTCTTCTACGAGAACTAGCACCTGACCAAATAGCCCGTCATGCAGAGCGGAGCGAAGCATCTCGCCAGTGTGGTAAACTCGTTTACTACACTGGCGAGATGCTTCGCTCCGCTCTGCATGACGGGCTTTCGGGCTTAGCCGGTTACGGCCTGCTTCACGTCGGCAAGGCGGATGCCCATGTGGGAAGCGTCGTAGCGGCACTCACCGTCCTGGATGAGCAGCAACTGCGGCGACTCGTGCTGCACGCTGAACTTCTGGGCAATTTCCTGCGAGATGGGCCGGAAGCGCAGCAAATCGAGGTAATAGATTTTCACGTTGTCGAGGCCAGCGTCGGCCCACTGGCGCTCAATCTTGCCTTTGGCGGCGGCGCTGATGGAGCAGGTGGTGCTGTGCTTGAAGATGATAACCGGCTGCTGCTGCGATTCGCGAACGATGTCGAGGAGCTGCTCGGATTGGGTGAGGGGTTGCCAGGGAGTCATAAATGGAGTTGGTATTAGTTGGCGGGAGCGTCTTTTTTCTTTTTGCGAAGACGCAAACCCAGCGGGCTTGGTTCACTTACGCGGGCCGCCCCGGTTTTGTCGAATTTGTAGTCGCGGGCTTCGTCCTCGCTTTCGGGCGTGCGGCCGCCCTCGCCCGGCGTCAGCGTTTCCTTGTTCACAGCCAGGTGCGAGTCTTTGTAGGGCGCGGGGTATTTCCGGGCGTCGCGCAGGGCGCGGCGGTTTTCGGCCCGGCGGTTGGTGGGCTCAATCTGGGCCGAGGCCGCAGTGGCAGACAAACAAACCACACCGAGCAGCAACAGTAGATAACGCATAGCGAACAACAAGGAAGAGAAACAAATGGCTGACGGCAGCCTGACAGGATACGCAAAAACTACGCCGAAGGCTGCCCGCTAGAACGGCAGCGTGATACCCAGAAACTTGCGCTGCCCGACTTTGCGCTTCAGCCGGCGCCGCTCATACTTAGGCTTTTTGAGCAGGCCGTTTTTGGTGTAGCTGTTTTTCTGGGTTTTCACCTCGGCCGGCGCGGCCGCGGTGCCGTCGGCGTTGGCATCAGCGGCTCCGCGGGCGCCACGCTTCACTTTGGGCTGGGGCGGGCCCTTGGGGCTGGGCAGCGCGTAGCGGTGACAGCTGCTGCCGGCCAGCAGCGCCCCTAGCAAACACAGCGTAACGAGTGGTTTCATGGAGTTGCGAAAATAGAACGTCATTCCGAGCGAAGCGGAGCGTAATAAAGGAATCTCGCTAGTGTTGTAAAATTAGTGCTAGCGCAACGTCAGCACGCGAGATTCCTCGACTACGTTCCGCTTCGCTCGGAATGACGTTCCCGGATGACGTTCTATTGTCTAGTAGCTCAGCAGCTTTTCCACGGCTTCGCGGAGGCGCTGCTGGGGCAGGAACTGCTTTTCGAGGTTGGGCGAAAACGGAATGGCAGTGTCGAGGGAGCCGACGCGCATGAGGGGCGCATCGAGGCTGCGGAAGCAATGCTCGGCAATCCAGGCCCCGATTTCGCCGCCCAGGCCGCCCGTGAGCGTGTCTTCGTGGAGCAGCAGCACGCGGCCGTTTTTCTCCACCGTTTTGCGCACGGCGTCCTCGTCCCAGGGCAGCAGGGTGCGCAAATCCAGGATGTCGGCGTCGAGGTTCAGCTCCTCGGCCAGGCCCAGGGCCCAGTGCACGCCCGCGCCGTAGGTGATGATGCTGAGCGTGTCGCCTTCGCGAACCAGCGCGGCCTTGCCGATGGGCGTGGTGTAGTAGGCGTCGGGCACGGGGGCTGAGATGCTGCGGTAGAGCTGCTTGTGCTCGAAGTACAGCACCGGGTTGGGGTCTTCGAAAGCGGCGCAGAGCAGGCCTTTGGCGTCGACGGGGTTGCTCGGGTACACCACTTTCAGACCGGGCGTGTGCGTAAACCAGGCCTCGTTGCTTTGCGAGTGGAACGGGCCGGCCGCGGTGCCGGCGCCGGTGGGCATGCGCACCACCACGTCGGCGTTCTGGCCCCAGCGGTAGTGGCTTTTGGCTAGGTTGTTTACAATCTGGTTGAAGCCGCAGGTCACGAAATCGGCAAACTGCATTTCCACCATAGCCTTCCGGCCCTTGATGCTCAAACCCAGCGCCGCGCCCACAATGGCCGACTCGCAGAGGGGCGTGTTGCGCACCCGCGCCTTGCCGAACTGCGCCACAAAGCCGTCGGTGATTTTGAACACCCCGCCGTAGTCGGCAATGTCCTGGCCCATGAGCACCAGTTCGGGGTAGCGCTCCATGCTCTGCCGCATCCCGTCCGAAATGGCGTCGACGTAGCGTTTGTCAGTTGTTGGTTGCTGGTTGTCAGTTGTCAGATTCAGGGCCAAATCGGGCTCGAAAGCCCGGTACATGTCGCCGATTTCCTCGGTGAGGCTGGCAGTGGGCATGGGCACGGCGTCGGCTATGCGCAGGCCTTCCTCGATTTCGCGCTTGATGGTTTCGCGGTAGCGCATGCGGGCTTCCTCGTCGAGGATGCCCTCGGCCAACAGCCACTTCTCGTAGTTCTCCACCGGGTCTTTCTGGGCCCACTCGTCAAACAGCTCCTGGGGCACGTACTTGGTGCCGCTGGCTTCCTCGTGGCCGCGCATCCGGAACGTGAGGGCCTCCAGCAGCACCGGGCGCGGGTTCTGGCGCAGGTCTTCAGTGAGGCGGCGCACGGTGTCGTACACTTCCAGTACGTTGTTGCCGTCTACCTGCACGGCCTCCATGCCATAGGCGGGGCCTTTATCCACGAAGGAGCGGAAGCGGAACTGCTCGTTGGAGGGCGTGCTGAGGCCGTAGCCGTTGTTTTCGATGATAAAAATGACCGGCAGCTGCCACACGGCCGCCACGTTCAGGGCCTCGTGGAAGTCACCTTCGGAGGCTCCCCCGTCGCCGCTGTAGGTGACGGTTACCTTGGGCCGGTCGGCGAGCTTGTCGGCCAGGGCAATGCCGTCGGCCACGGCCAGCTGCGGCCCCAGGTGCGAAATCATGCCCACGATGTAGTGCTCGTTGGTGCCAAAGTGGAAGCTCCGGTCGCGGCCCTTGGTGTAGCCGGTGGTTTTGCCCTGCCACTGCGCAAACAGGCGGTCGAGCGGGATGTTGCGGCCCGTGAATACGCCCAGGTTGCGGTGCAGCGGCAGGATGTACTCGTCTTCGTCGAGGGCCAGGGTGCTGCCCACCGAAATGGCTTCCTGCCCGATGCCCGAAAACCACTTGCTGACCTTGCCCTGCCGCAGCAGAATCAGCATTTTCTCTTCAATCAGGCGCGGCTTGAGCAGGGCTTGGTAGAGGTGCAGGAGCGTATCGTTGGCGTAGTCTTTCCGGTCGAAGTTCATCGGGAGCAGGCAGAAGTGGTGGGTGGCGCCAAAAGTACGGGTTTGGGTTGGATGCGAAATTATTGGCAGCAGGATTGTGAAATGAGCGGCCAGCCGGCATCTATCTTCGTGCGCTAAATTCCTTTCCTTATCCTGCTTTTATGACCCGATTACTACCGCTGAGTTCCTTGTTGCTGCTTGCCCTCCCCGCCCTGGCCCAGCAGCCCGATACGCTCAGCCCGCGCCGGGTGGGCGTTGCGGCAACCACCGATGATCTGCCCATTTTTCAGAATACTTTATCGAATGACACACTATACCATAGAGTTGAGGGAATACTTATTGAAACAATTCCCCTCCCCTCGCCCTTCCTCCCCCTCCAGGAGCAGCTCCGCCGGGTAGCGGGCGTGCAGGCCTCGCCCTACTCCGGGGCGCCGGGCGCGCAGGTGGCGGTCCGGCTGCGGGGGGCGGCCTCGTTGGCCCGCAACGCGCAGCCGCTCTACGTGGTGGATGGCGTGCCTGTGTACCAGAACATGGGCGAGAGTGAGCTACAGACCACCTATGGCGTGCAGCAAGTGCAGGTGTACGGCCTCAACCCGCTGCTGAACCTGCCCAATGAGGACGTGGAATCGGTGACGGTGCTGCGCGGGGCGTACGAGACGGCCGCGTATGGCGCGCAGGGCCAGAACGGCGTTATCAGCATCACCACCAAGCTGGGCCGCCTAAACCAAGCTCCGCAGGTGCGCTACAGCGGCTACGGCGGGGTGCAGCAGGTGCGCCGCCGCTACGACCTGCTGAACGCCCGCCAGTACGCCGAATTCCAGAACGAAGCTGCCCGCAACACAGGCTTCCCGGAGCCGTTTTCACCCATCCAGGTGGCTGGCCTAGGTGAGGGAACCGACTGGCAGCAAGAGGTGCTGCGCGTGGCGGCCCTGCAGGAGCACCACCTGAGCGTATCGGGCGGCCGCCCCACCACCCGCTACTACGTCGGCGCCGACCACCTGCGCCAGAACGGCATCGTGGAAAACTCGCAGCTGCGCCGCTACGCCCTGCGCGCCAACATGCAGCAGCAGCTCACGCCCCGCCTCACGCTGGATGCCCGCGCCGGTGCCAGCCAGTCCGAAGCCCGGCTCCCACCCGAAAGCCTTACGCTGAATATGCTGACGGCCGCACCGGTGTTTCCGGCCCGCCTGCCCGACGGTGAGTTGAACGATAACCCGCGGTTTGGGGTAAATCCGCTCAGCCAGGCCCTGCGCCAGACGCGCGAGCCCCGGCAGCGGCAGCTGCTGGCCCGCCTGGAACTGCGCCAGCAGCTCGGTCAGCACTTCACGGCCAGTCTACTGGGCCATGCAGAGTGGAACCACCTGCTCCGCACCGGTTTCAATCGGGGCAGCGGCGTATTTGCCGACTACGAAGACCGCCGCAACGACCTGCGGCAGATGCGCCAGCTCACCTACCGTACTGCCCTCGATTACAGCCGTACCCTGGCTGGGCGCCACGCCCTGACGGCGCACCTGGAGGTGCGCCATCATAATGTGCAGCAGTACGACAGCACCGACACGCGGCTGAGCAACAACTCAGGGCAGAGCATCAGCTACAGCGTCAGTCAATTTAACAGCAACCTGCTGACCGCCACCCTGCAGACGGGTTACACCTACGCCGACCGCTACGAGCTGCAGGCCAGCCTCCGCCGCGACGGCAGCAGCGCCTTCGGCACCGACCAGCGCTGGCAGTGGAGCCCCGGCGCGCAGCTTACCTGGCATGCCGGGCAGGAGGCATTTCTGAAGGACAATTCCATCGTGTCGCAGCTGGATGTGCGGGCAGGCGTAGGGCGTACGTCCAATGCCGGATACCTCTACGGACAGAATTTCTTTGCCCTTTTCCAGACCGGGGCGGGTGGCTTGGGCATCCAGACACTATCAATCCTGGGAGTCACCACCCAGCAGGATGCGGGCCTGAGCGTGGGGCTCTGGGACAACAAACTGATGGTAGAGGCCGGTGCCTACCAGCGCCGCACGGCCCTTAGCACCATTGCCCTGTTTGGCCGCTCCGACGAGGCCGGCACGCTGCGGGCCCGCGGCCTGGAGCTGAGCCTGACCGGCACCTGGCTGAGTGGCCCCCGCTGGCGGGCCGGCACCACCCTGGCCCTGGCCGCCCAGCAAAGCCGCTACTATGGTAATGTGGGGTGGGGCAACAACAACGTGCAGCTAACGGCCGACGGCGAGCCGCTGGCCACTTACCGCGGCCTACGCTACCTCGGCCCCGACGCCACCGGCCAGCCCCGCTACGCCGGCAGCACGGGTGCCTCCCCGGAGGGCACCTACGAAAACCTGGGCTCGGGCCTGCCCACGCGGCTGCTGGGCTTCACGCAGGATCTGCGCTACCAGCGTCTGCGCTTGCAGCTGCAGGCCGATGGTGCCTTTGGCCACCAAGTGTATAGCCTGGCGGGCCGCTACCTCGACGACCCCGCCTTCTACGCCAACGGTCGCCGCCTGCTCGACCGCTGGACACCCGCCAACCCCAACACCGACGTGCCGGCCGCTGGGGCAGGCCTGCGCTCCAACAGCTCGTATTTTCTGCAGTCGGGCAACCATGTGCGACTGTCCAGCTTGCAGGTCAGCTACGAGCTGTGGAAGCAGGCGGCGCGCAGCGTGAGCGTGTGGGCGGGCGGCCAGAACCTGCTGGTGCTGACCAAATACCGCGGCTTCGACCCCAGCGTGAGCAGCGCTGGCGCCGACGCCAACCAAGCCGGCCTCGACGCCAGCGCCTACCCCACGGCCCGCACTCTGCTGCTGGGCGTGCAGGGTGAATTTTAAGATTGGTGACGGAGTAGATGCCCCATCCAGCACCACAGTTGCTATTGGCTTATTCACGCCAAATGACATATAATGCAAATACGATATAAAGAGACTATAAATCCCCTGTAACTTGCGTAGCCCGGCCAGAGTCAATTGGCCGGGCTACTGCTTTTTAATGAAAATACGCCTACTTCTTTGGGGGCTGATCTTGTTTGTATTGCTGGATCTGGCCTTCACCTTTTTTCAGGCCAACCAGCTGCCGCTGGAGGGCGACATGGTGGATATTGTGCTGCCGGGACCTATGTCCCAACGGGTACTGCAGGACCCGTTCGGCTGGACGGTGCTCACGCGAGACTCGGTGTACGTGGCTCCCAACCGCTTTTTTGCCCACGCGGCCATGGGCGGCTATTTCAAGACGGTGCCGTTTGCGCTGCAGCGCCTGATGCCGCCCATTGCCAGCGTGTACGCCGCCTGCGCCTTGTTTGGGGTACTGGTGCAGGGGCTGCTGCTCTACGTGCTGGCCGTGTACACCACCGGCAGCTACTCGCTGCGGCGGTGGCAGCTGTGGGCCACGGCGGCGCTGCTGGTGCCGCTGTTTCAGCTCGGCGGCTACAACGACCAGATGGGCATTCTGGACCGGGCCATCACCTACACGTTTTTCTATGCCTTCCCGATGACGCTGCTGCTGCTGCTGCTGCTGCCGTTTTATCTGGCGGCGCGGCGCGGCGAACCGCTGCGCCTGAGCTGGCCCCGCCGCTTAGCACTGGTCGCTCTGATGGTGGTACTGGCCTTCAACGGGGCCATCATCACGGGCGTGGTAGCGGTGCTGTTTCTGGGCATTGGGGTGCATTGGATGTGGCGGCAGTGGCAAGCCGGGGCGCGGTTTGGGCCGGGGCAGTGGCTGGAGCGGGTGCGCCAGCTGCCGGGGCTGCCGGTGGCGCTGCTGGGCGTGTTTCTGGCGCTGTGCCTGTACTCGCTCTACATCGGGCAAAACGAGCTGGAAGGTGCCGAGCACACGATGCCGCTGTGGCAGCGCTACACCCGCATTCCGTCGGGTATTTTCTGGCTGACCCGCCGGCCCGGCCTGCCGGTGCTGCTGGGAGCCACGCTGCTGAATGGGTGGCTGATTCGGCGCTGGCTGCCGGTTTCTGAGGAGAGCCAACTGGTGCGGCGGGTACTGCTGGGGCTAGGGCTGTTCAGCGTGGTGTACGTGCTGCTGCTGCCGCTGGGCGGCTACCGCGAATACCGCCCGCTCATCATCCGCCGCGACTCCATCATGCCGCTGCTGATGGGTTTGATGTTTCTGTACGGCCTGAGCACGCTGCTGCTGCTGCGCCAGCTGCCCCGCCCACATCAGCGGCGCTACCTGGCGGGCGTGCTGGTGGTGTCAGCGTTCTTCATGCTCTCCGACCAGCCGCTGCTCACCAACAACAACGACTGCGAACGGGCCAGCCTGGCGCGGCTGGCCGCGTCATCGGAGCCGGTGGTACGCCTGGGCGAGGGCTGCACGGTGGCCGCCTGGTGGAAAATCAACGACCCGCAGTATTCCGAGTATAATGCCCGGCTACTGCACTATTGGGGCATCACCAAAGACAAAAAACGCTACTACCTGCAAGGCTGGTAGGGCTTGGGAATTGGAGGCTAGGCAATGACCATTCGGCCTTAATTTGATGGAACGGCCTTCGCCCTGTTTCCTGCCCCCTACACCCTGTTGAGTCAATGCTTCCGAACCCGAAAGGCCAACCAATGGTTAGCTTTCTATCCTGTTTCTCTCCCGCTCTGCTTCCATGATTCATTTCGAAGAATTTACGCTGGCCAACGGCCTGCGCTGCATCGTGCACGAAGACCACACCACCCCGATGGCCGTGCTCAATGTGCTCTACAACGTGGGCGCCCGCGACGAGGACGCCGACCACACCGGCTTCGCGCACCTGTTTGAGCACCTGATGTTTTCGGGCTCCGTGAATATCCCGAGCTACGATGAGCCGCTGCAGCGGGTAGGCGGCGAAAACAATGCCTTCACCTCGCCCGACATCACCAACTACTACCTCACCGTGCCCGCCGCCAACCTCGAAACCGGCTTCTGGCTGGAGTCGGACCGGATGCTGAGTTTGGCTTTCTCGGAAAACGGCCTGGAAGTGCAGCGCAAAGTGGTCGTGGAAGAGTTCAAGCAGAACTACCTCAACCAGCCCTACGGCGACGTGTGGCTGAAGCTGCGCCCCCTCGCCTACCAGCACCACCCCTACCAGTGGGCCACCATCGGCAAGGAAATCAGCCACATCGAAAACGCCGTGATGGACGACGTGCGGGCGTTTTTCCAGAAGCACTACGCCCCCCAGAACGCCGTACTGGTAGTGGCCGGCGCCGTGACGGTGGCCGAAGCGCGCCGCCTGGCCGAAAAGTGGTTCGAACCCATTGCGGGCGGCCCAGCGTACGAGCGCCAGCTCCCCGCCGAGCCCCGCCAGACCGAGCCCCGCTTCCTGGAAATAGCCGCCGACGTGCCCCTGAGTGCCCTGTATAAGGTGTACCACATGCCCGCCCGCAGCGCCGACGACTACTACGCTGTGGACCTGCTCAGCGACCTGCTGGGCCGCGGCAAGTCCAGCCGCCTGTACCAGCAGCTGGTGAAGGAAAACCCGTTGTTCAACTCCATTTCAGCCTCCGTGACGGGCTCCCTGGAACCTGGCCTGCTGGTGGTGAGCGGCAAGCTCAACACGGGCGTGACGCTGGAAGCCGCCGATGCGGCCGTAGAAGCCGCGCTGGCCACCCTCCGCGAGGCCCCGGTAGCTGACGACGAGCTGGAAAAGGTGAAGAATCAGGCCGAAGCCAGCATCGTGTTCGGGGAAATCGAGTTGCTCAACCGCGCCATGAATCTGGCCTACAGCAAACTGATGGGCGACGCCAACCTGGTGAATCAGGAAAGCGCCCGCCTGCAGGCCGTCACGCCGGCCGCCGTGCACGCCGCCGCCCGGGAAGTGCTGCGCCCCGACAATTGCAGCACGCTCTACTACCGCGCCCAGCCCGCCGCCGAAACCGCTCCGGCAGCCCTGGCCACCGCCGACGCCAAGTAGCCATTGGGCTGGAATACGAGGGTAGAGACGCAACATCTTGCGTCTCTACCCTCGCACCGTGACACACTAAATATCTACAAAGCAAAGGCCCGGCCGACAATGCGTCGGCCGGGCCTTTCTTGTGTGGTCCTAGAAGTCGGGTTGGCTTACCAGCCGCTGCCGCCCGAACCCCAGCCGTCGTCCTTTTTCTTGGCGGGAGCAGCTTTCTTAGCGGCCGGCGCGGCCGCTTTCTTGGTGGCCGTGGTGCCACCCGAAGCCTTGGTCTTGCTGGCGCTGGCCGAAGCAGCTACCGGAGCTGGCGTTGGCTCAGGCGCGGCGGCTACTGGTTCCGGCTCGGGCTCCGGCATAGGCGCGGCTACCACCGGATCGGGGCGGCGCACATTGCGCTTGATGTAGGGAGCCAGCGGACGGCCCCGGTAGTCAGTGGTTACACGGTGCGAAGGAGCCGCCGTGAAGCCGGGCGCTACCACCGAGCCGCCGGGCTGGTTGCTAGTGCCCGCCGCCGACATACCGCCGCCACCGAAACCGGCTTGGCTGGAAACGGCATCCGTAGTGGCTGCAGCTACAGGCTCAGCAGCGGGTGCTTCCATCGGGGTAGCAGCTGCGGCCGGAGCAGCAGCAGTCTTTTTCGGGGCAGCAGCAGCTTTTTTTGGTGCTGCCGCTGGCGTACCCCAGCTATCCGACGAGCCCCAGCCGTCATTGGATTTCTTTTTAGTCTGCGCCAGCGCAGGAGCAGTTACGAGGAAGGTGCCGACCAGCAGCAACGGTAAGGCAAAACGATTCATTAGATCTAAGATTAAAAAGTGCTGCAAGATACGGCTCCGCCTGCTGGCAGGAAACCTTCTGTGTAGATTCTTGCGAAACGCAGAGCCGGGCCAGAAGTTCCTGTCGTTACGGGAATTAACGTGCCATAGTGCGGGCCTATTGCTTTGCCGGCTTCGGGCTGGGTTTGGCGGGCGCAGCCGGTGCGGCGGGTGCCACCGCTGCCGCCGCCGGCAATGGCGCAGCCGGGTTGGTTGCGGCAGCGGTGCCAGGAGTCGCGGCCGGCTCATCGGCTTCCAGGGTGGCAGCCGGGGCGAAGGGCTGCACGGCTGCTGGCTTGGCCGGCGCGGGCTTGGCTTTAGTGGCCGACTGGGCCTGGGCCGTCAGGGCCAGCAGGCAGCCAGCCAGGGTGGGTAGTAGGGGAAAACGAACCATAACCTGACAGATGAAAGGTGGGACATTCTATAAGTTACAATTTATTTTCGCCTTTTCCTCAGCTACTTACCTCATTCCATTACACGCGAAAAGCCTGATCAGCAGATCAGGCTTTCACTGTATCGGGCGCAACGTGAGCCACGGAGGCTACGGCTTACGGCGGGTGGCCGGGGCAGTCTTTTTCTCTGAGGAAATAGACGATGCCCCGGTTGCCGCCGGCTTGGAAGCTTTCTTTTTCAGCGGCCGGCCCATGTAGTCGGTAGTGGGCGGACTGGGCATGTTCAGGCGCAGGCCCGGGGCCAGCTTCATATCTTCCTCGTCTCGCCGCCCCGACCGGTCGTAGCGGGCGTAGGCGCCGGAGCGAGCTTTGGTGCGGGTGTTGCTGGTGCGGTGGTAGCCGTTAGCCGCCTTTTTGGTGCCGCTGGGGCGGGTGGTTTTCTGGGCCTTTGCCTCCGACATCAGTAGGACGCCAAGCAAAGTGAGGCCAACAGTGAAAACAGAGACGATACGCATGGCATAATTCAGTTAGGAGACTGGCAATGAGCTACCATACGCAGACGCGGCGCGTCCGGATGTATTACCAGCTGGCAGGCTCGCTGGAGGCTACGGTGCTGTTTTCCGTGGTGCTCTTGCCCAGCGTAGTGGCAGCTTTGGCTTTCTGCTTGAGCGGGCGGCCCCAGTAGTCGGTGCTCACACGGCGGTAAGGCGCGGTGTTCATGCCGGGGGCCGCCATCACGCCCGACGACTGCATCATGGGGTCGGTGCTGGCCTGCTCCTGGTAGGCTACCTCTTTGGCGGCGGCCGTGGTCAGGTTGGCTTTCTGCTTTTTCTTGAGCGGGCGGCCCCAGTAGTCGGTGGTTGGGCGGCCGTGCAAACTCAGGCTCTGGCCGGGGGCAGTGTTCCAGCCCATCGTATAAGTAGGGGCCACCTCGGCTTCGTCGGGGGCCACGGCGGCAGGCTCGGCCAGCTCATCCAGCCACGAATCGGCGTTGGCGGGCAGCTGGCCCTGGGCGAAAGAAGTGCTGAACGAAGCAGCGACCAGAAAGGCGGAGAGGAACAGGGATTTCATAACCAGGAAAATCAAGATGGTAGGCAAACAGGAAAGGCAACCGGGCCTCAGCAGCAGAACGGGCGGCGCCCCACGTTCCGGCGGCTGGCCGCTGGTATTTGCCCTAAGACAGCAACCATACCAATTTCCTTTTCTAGGCGGAGGGCATTACCTTGTTTTTCAGAAAAACTACCTTCAGCAAACGTGTAAGCAGTTTTTAGTCAGCTATTTTTTTCTTGAAGCCGACCTTACCAGCTGCCCGGACGCTTGTTTTCCTACTCACCCGGCAACTACCTACCTTTGCACCACTATGCAGGAGAACATCACCCGGCTGCGCGCCGAAATAGACGCGTACGACCTCAGCACCCCCGAGCAGCTCGACCAGTTTCGCATTGCCTACACGGGCCGCAAAGGCCAGCTGGCCGATCTGTTCGACCAGCTGAAAACCGTACCGCAGGAGCAGCGCCGGGCCGTCGGCCAGGAGCTAAACCAGCTCAAGCAGCTGGCGCTGGCCCGTTTCGAGGGCCGCCAGCAGGAACTGGAGGCCGCCACGGCCACGGCTCCCGCAGACCCGACCTTCGACTACACGCTGCCTGCCGTGCCACAGGCGCTGGGCACGCGCCACCCGCTGAGCGTGGTGCGTGAGGAAATCGTGCGGATTCTGGCCCGCATCGGCTTCAACGTCGCTGAAGGCCCCGAAATCGAGGACGACTGGCACAACTTCACGGCCCTCAACTTCCCCGAAAACCACCCCGCCCGCGACATGCAGGACACCTTCTTCGTGCGCCGCACGCCCGGCGAGCAGGAATGGGTGCTGCGCACGCACACCAGCCCCGTGCAGGTGCGCGTGATGCAGGCGCAGAAGCCCCCGATCCGGAGCATCATGCCGGGCCGCGTGTACCGCAACGAAGCCATTTCGGCCCGCGCCCACATGATGTTCCATCAGGTGGAGGCGCTGTTCGTGGATGAAAACGTAAGCTTTGCCGACCTCAAGCAGACCGTGTACCACTTCGTGCAGGAGCTGTTCGGCAGCGACGTACAGGTGCGCTTCCGGCCGTCCTTCTTCCCCTTCACCGAGCCCAGCGCCGAAATCGACATCACCTGCCTGATCTGCAAAGGCAAGGGCTGCAACATCTGCAAGCAGACCGGCTGGGTGGAAATCGGGGGCTGCGGCATGGTCGATCCGGCGGTGCTGGAGCAGTCCGGCATCGACCCGGAACGCTACTCCGGCTACGCCTGGGGCATGGGCATCGAGCGGATTACCATGCTCAAGTACCAGATCAAGGACCTGCGCCTGTTCACGGAAAACGACCTGCGCTTCCTGCGGCAGTTCGAGAGCGTGCAATAAGCCCCGCTCGCAACCCGACTGCAGACTACAAGCAGCATTCTGCCGTTGTGATGACGGGACACGTACCGAAGGCCGTATAAGCGCCTACGTTACGGTTCCGCCGCCACAGCGGCAGTTGCCGTTTGGTGGCACTTGCTTAGCCGTTCGGCCAGCTTTATCTACACTTGTTCTCATGAACCCAGCCCACCTCCTTTCTCCTGCCGGATATTTGCCGCGTTGGCGCGCCCTTGCAGGGCTGCTGGCCTTTGTGGGGCCCCTCATGCTGGCTTCCTGTGATTCGGGCTCCAACGCAGTGGAGCCCCAGATTCCGCTGGTGGCCTTCAACACGCCCATCAACCTCACCAACCAGGAGTACGTGGCCCTGCGCGCCGACAACGGGGCCGCCTACGTGGCCGGCGGCGTGCGCGGCCTGATTGTGGTACGCCAGAACGCCAGCACCTACGCGGCTTTCGAGCGCAACTGCCCCTACCGCGCCAACGACACCTGCGCCCGGGTCCGCATCGATGCGTCGCGGCTGTTTCTGCGGGACGCCTGCTGCGCCTCCCAGTTCGACCTGCTGGGTCGCCCGCAGGCCGGGCCGGCCACCCGTTCGTTGCGCCAGTACACAACTTCTTTGTCCGGTAGCATCCTGACAATCACTAACTAGCCGCAAAGCGCAATTTTTTTTTAGGCCAATGCTTGCACAAACTTTCAAATTGGGGTAATATTGCACCAGCAACGGCAAAAAAAGCCGCCATAACCGCTTCCTTAGCTCAGCCGGTTAGAGCATCTGACTGTTAATCAGAGGGTCCCTGGTTCGAGCCCAGGAGGGAGCGCCAAGAAAACAAAAAGAGCCTATCGTATTCCGATAGGCTCTTTTTGTTTTCCGGGCATGTGTGCCTGATAAACAGGCGCTGGCAGCGCCTTACTCGCGGGCCGTGGAGCGGCGCGGGAACAGCTCCGACTTCAGCACTACGCTTTGCGTGGGCAGGATGGGGCGCTTCTTCTCAATAGCGCGCAGCAAGATGGTGGCAGCTTCGCGGCCGATTTCGTAGGCGGGCTGGGTGATGGTGGTGAGGGCCGGATTGAGCAGCGCGGCTACCCCCAGATTGGAAAAGCCAATAACCTTCAGGTCGGCAGGAATGGTGAGGTTCAGCGTCTGGCAGGCCAGGTAGGTGCTGATGGCCAGACGCTCGACGGATGCGAATACGCCGTCTATTTCGGGGCGGGCACGCAGCAGGTTGGCAATCAGGGCCGTGTTGTGGTCGTCGTCGCCTTCGCCGCTGAGCACCAGGGTATCGTCGAAGGGCAGGCCGGCTTCCTGCAGCGCCGCCTGGTAGCCCTGCATGCGCATGCGCCCGATAGAAAGGTTGCCCGATACCAGCAGATGCGCCACATGGCGGCAGCCGGCTTCCAGCAGGTGCCGGGTGGCCTGGTAGCCGCTTTCGTAGTCGTTGGTGGTGACGTGGGCGGTCTGCAGCGCGTCGCAGACCCGGTCGAAGAAGACGATGGCGGGCTTGCTGGCGTGCAGCTTCTGCAGATGCCCAAACTCCTGGCTGCCGCTGGCCACCGACATCAGCAGCCCATCCACGCGCCCGCCGGTGAGGTACTGCGTGATGGCTACTTCCCGCTCGAAATCCTCGTGCGTGAGGTAAATGAGGACGTGGTAATCGTTTTGGCGGGCCACTTCCTCAATACCATTAATAGCCAGCGAGAAGAAATGGTTGTTCACTTCCGGAATCACGACCCCAATGGTCTTGCTGATGTTGCGCCGCAGGCTGCTGGCGTATTCATTGGGGCGGTAGTCCAGCTCGGCGGCCAGGGCCCGCACCCGCTCCTTGGTCTGTGGCGACACTTCGTAGCTGTCCTGCAGGGCACGCGATACGGTGGCAATGGACAGGTTCAGCTCCTGGGCGAGCCGTTTCAGGTTGACGGGGTTCATGCAGGAAACTAAACCAGGCGAAAAAGAACGCGGATGCAGCGCGAGCCGAAAGGCTGTGCCGGGTAAATCTAACGCATTTCACGTAATGCCCCGCTGCTGCGGAGCACGCCGGGCTACCGGCCAAACGCGGCTGGCAGAACGGGTTGAGATGCCGGTCGGCGGGCTGCCCGGAGTGCTGGAGGCGTAATTTGATGTAAACGTTTGCGTAGATAAACCCGCATTCGGCGTGCCGCATCGCTGCTAAATGTACTGTACTTAGCAGAGCGAAGGCTGATGAGTGACCACTAACTTCGTCTTGTTTGCTCGCTCTTCCAACTGCTGAAAACAGCTTCTGCCTTGTCTCTGGCAGGGCCTTGAGCGGCTTACAGGCTGCGCTCCGGCTTCCGTTCTCCGATTTGCCACACCTCAATTCCCACTTGTATGACTCGTTCTTTACTTGCCTTTCCGCTCCGCTGGGCTGCCACACCGCTAGCGCTACTACCAGCTCTGGCATTGGCGCTGCCGGCCGGCCCGGCCTACGCGGCCGTGGTACGGCCCACCGCTCCGGTGGCCGATATCACCGTAAAAGGGCGAATTCTGGATGAACGGGGCGCGGGCCTGCCCGGCGTGAACGTGGTAGTAAAAGGCACTTCCAACGGTACCCAGACCGACGCCGACGGCCGCTACTCCATCACGGCCGCCGAGGATGCCACGCTGGTGTTCAGCTTCATTGGCTACCTGCCGCAGGAAGTGGCGGTAGGCGGCCGCACCTCCGTGAACGTTTCGCTGGCACCCGACAACAAGACGCTAAGCGAAGTGGTGGTGGTGGGCTACGGCGTGCAGGAGAAAAAGCTGCTTACCACATCCATTGCCTCGGTTTCGGCCAAGGATGTGGAGCTGATTCCGGTGGCCTCGCCGTCGGAAGCGCTGGTGGGTTTGGTGGCCGGGGCGCAGATTACGGAGCCGTCGGGCGAGCCGGGCGCGGGCGCCGTGATTCGTATCCGGGGGCTGGGCTCGATTTCGGCCGGCAACTCGCCGCTGTACGTGGTGGACGGTTACCCGCTCAACAGCGCCGACAACTACAACCAGATTCCGCCCGGCGACATCCAGAGCATCCAGATTCTGAAAGACGCGGCGGCCTGCGCCATTTACGGCTCGCGCGGCGGCAACGGCATCGTCATCGTGACTACCAAGCGCGGGCAGGCCGGCAAAACGCGCTTCAGCTTCAATGCCAACACCGGCATTCAGCAGGTGGCCAAAACCGTGGACGTGCTCAACCGCGACCAGTACCTGGACTACCTCAAGGAGTCGTTTACGAACGGCGGCCGCGTGATTCCGGCGGCCCTGCAGGCAGACCCCAACACCCTGGCCGATACCGACTGGCAGGATGAGATTTTCCGGACCGGCGTGCAGCAGAACTACCAGCTGTCAGCGTCGGGCGGGGCGGAGAAAAGCCGGTTCTACATTTCGGGCGGCTACTTCAAGCAAACGGGCATCGTGAAGGGCACCGGTTTCGAGCGGTTTTCGCTGCGGGCCAACTATGACGCGCAGCTAAGCAACAAGCTGAAAATCGGGCTGAACCTGGCGCCTTCGTTTGCCCGCACCGACGTGCGGCCGATTTCGGGCAGCTACAATGGCGGCAACATCACGGGCGGCGGCCCGGGCGGCGAAACGGCCGCCGTGACGACGGCCCTGATTCTGGCGCCCGTGGTGCCGGCCCGCCTCGGCAACGGCGACTACGGCCTGATCAGCAATGCCTTCCCGGCCAACACCATCACCATCAGCGACCTGCTGAACCCGATTGCGCCGCTGGACCTCTACCAGGACCGCGCCAACGCCGTGCGGGCGCTGGGCAGCACCTTTCTCGATTTTGAGGTGATAAAGGGCCTGAACCTGCGCACCAACTTCGGGGCCGAGCTGCTGGCCAACCGCCGCGGCATCTACGTGCCGGCCACGCTGCCCACCAACAACTCGCGCAGCGCCAACCTCTCGAATCCGGTGCTCAACAACATCGACGCGCGGCAGCTCAACAACACCAACTACAACTGGGTGTGGGAAAATACGGCCACCTACAACCGTACGCTGGGCCTCGACCACAACGTGACGCTGCTGGCTGGCTACGCAGCCCAGTACAACATCAACGAAAGCAGCAACGTGCTGGGGCAGACCGGCACTTACACCAACACGTCGGTGGAATACGTGACCGGCGCGGGCCAGATTTTCGGCGGCGCCGGCTACTCGGCCAACTCGCTGAGCTCGGTGTTTGGCCGCGTGGATTATGCCTTTAAGGAGCGCTACATTCTGACGGCGGCCCTGCGCACCGATGGCTCGTCGCGCTTCGGGCCCGACAACCGCTACGCCACGTTCCCGTCGGTGGCGGCGGCCTGGCGGGTGGGCGAGGAAGCCTTCGTCAAGGCCATTCCAGCCATCAGTGAGCTGAAGCTGCGCGCCAGCTACGGCGTGACCGGAAACAACAACATCGGCGACTACTCTTACCAGAGCTACCAGCAGAGCGCCAACTACGTGTTCGGCACCAACACCGGCACCCGCGCCTTCGGGTTTGCGCCCAACGGCGTGGCCCTGCGCGACCTCACCTGGGAAACCAACACCCAGTTTGATGCCGGCCTCGACGTGGGTTTGTTCGGCGACCGGCTATACCTGACGGTGGCCGCCTACCAGCGCAACACCACCGACCTGCTGCTCAATCGCAACATTCCGGCCGTCATCGGCTACTCCACGCGGGCCTTGGCTAACGTGGGCGAGGTGCGCAACCGCGGCGTGGAATTCCAGCTGAACACGGCCAACTTCGTGGGCAGTGACTTCACCTGGAACACGGCCGCCAACCTGTCGTTCAACCGCAACCAGGTGATGGCGCTGGCCGGCGAAAACGACCAGCTGCTCTACGACGCGGTGTTTGGCTACACCAGCTCCATCCGGGTGGTGCCGGGCCAGCCGCTGGGCCTGTTCTACGGCTACGAGCAGATTGGCGTGTACCGCGACCAGGCCGACGTGGACAGCAGCCCCAAGTTCGGGACCGGGGCCACCGTGCCCGGCGACATCAAGTACGCCGACAAGAACGGCGACGGGGTGATTAATGCTGGCGACATCGACGTTATCGGCAATCCGTTCCCAGACTTCACTTTTGGCCTGCAGAACACCTTCGGCTACAAGCGCCTGTCGCTAGCCGTGACGCTGCAGGGCTCACAGGGCAACGACGTTCTGTATGGCGGCGACCGGTATGTAAACAACTTCCCCGGCCAGGCCAACGCCCGCACCAACGTGCTGGACCGCTGGCGCTCGGCCGACAACCCCGGCAACGGCATGGAGCCCCGCGCCACCTCCAGCCCGTCACCGTCTATTCGGGAGTTCAGCTCGCGATTCGTGCACGACGCCTCGTTTCTGCGCGTGCGCAACGTGACGGTGCGCTACAACATTCCGACGGAATGGGCTAAGCGCGGCGGCCTGCAGAGCGCCGGCATTTACGTGGCCGCGCAGAACCTGTACACCTTCACCAAGTACTTCGGCTACAACCCCGAGGCCAATAACTTCGGCAACACCACGCAGCCCACCTACGGCGTCGACCAAGGCTCCTACCCCATGGCCCGCACCATCACGCTGGGCGTAAACGTCGGCTTTTGATTGAGTTGTCAGTTGCTGATTGTCAGTTGTCAGACAGGAATTTCAGCAAGAGCCTGACTAACAACTGACAACCGGCAACTGACAACTCCGCTTCCTCCCTCCAAAATCTCCCACCATGACTTTCAAGAAACTACTCACCAGAGCAGGCTGCGCGGCGTTGCTGGGGACCACCCTGCTGGGCACCACTGCCTGCGACAAGGAATTCATCGACCTCAACGACCCCACCCGCATCCCCACCACCGAGGGCTACAACGACTCGCTCAGCCTTGTGACGGGCGTATCGGCGGCGTATGCAGGCCTACAGGACATCTATGGCAAGGCAGGCTCCAACAACGGGCTATTCGTGTTTGCCGAAGTGCCTTCCGACAACAGCACGTCGGTTATTTCGGGGCAGAACATCAATGAGTTTGACTTCTTCACCGTGACGCCCACCAACGCCCGGCTGCAGAGCCAGTGGACGGTGACTTACCGCACCATTGCGCGCTGCAACGTGATTCTAACCCGCGGCGCAGCCGTGAAGCTGACAGAGGCCACCCGCAACCGCCTGTACGCGGAAGTGAAGTTTATCCGGGCCCTGGCCTACTTCAACGCCGTGCGCATCTGGGGCGACGTGCCGCTGGTGACCAGCGAAATTGCTACTATCGCCGACGCCTATACCTTTGGGCGCACGGCCACCGCGCAGGTCTACACCCAGATTGAGCAGGACCTGCTGGACGCCGAAGCCAGCCTGCCCGTGACGCAGAACGCCGCCAATCTGGGCCGCGCCACCAAAGGCGCCGCGCAGGGTTTGCTGGGCAAAGTCTACCTCACCCAGAAGAAATACAACGAGGCCGCCGTCAAGCTCAAGCAGGTGATTGACGCCGGCACCTACGCGCTGCAGCCTACCTACGCCAACATCTTCTCCCTCACGAACGAGATGAACAGCGAGATTCTGTTTGCGGTGCGCTACAGCAAGGGCGGCCTGGGCGTGGGCAGTCCGTTCGCCAACTACTTTGCCGTGACGCCGGCGCTGGTGGGCAACGTGGGCACCTCCGACCAGTTCAACATTATCCACCCCGACCTGGTGGCGGCCTTCACAGCTAGCGGCACTACCGACACTCGCGCCGTGGCCTCGTATGGCGCCACCGCAGTAGGCGGCGTGAACACCTTCTACACCAAGAAATACGCCGACACGCCCACAGCCTCGCTGGACGCCGAAAACGACTGGATTGTGCTGCGCTACGCCGACGTGCTGCTGATGTACGCCGAGGCCCTGAACGAGCAGAACACGCCCGCGCTGGCCATCGCGCAGCTCAACCGGGTGCGCACCCGCGCCGGCGTGCCGGCTCTGGCCGCCACTGTCGTTCAGTCCGAGGTGAAGCTGGCGCTGGAGCGCGAGCGGCGGCTGGAGCTGAATATGGAAGGCCACCGCTGGTTTGACCTGCTGCGCACCGACCGCGCCATTCCAGTGATGAACGCCTTCTTCACGCAGTACAACATCCGGCCCAACAACGGCACCACCGGCACGCCCATTCAGGTGCAGACCTACGAGCTGCTGCAAGCATTACCCATCCAGGAAATCCAGACCAACCCGATCCTCACACAGAATCCGGGCTACAACTAGAGTAAGTGTGTGTGAAAAAGTGCAGAACATGCCAAGCGCAACCAGGTCCCTGCAAGGGTCTGGCTGCCTTGGCGCACTGGCCCGCCCCTTTCTCCCCACCCTTTTCCACCCCTCATGACTTCACTGAACCTGATGAAGGTGCTCACGGCCGCCGCCGCGCTGTTGCTGGGCACCTTTAGCAGCCGGCCGCTGCAGGCCCAGTCGGCACTGCTGCAAAATGCGCCGGGCCGTAGCGTACTGAGCCTCAACGGCAGCTGGAACTACATCATCGACCCCTACGAAAACGGCTTCTACGACTACCGCCGCGAGGCCTTCGACCAGTCGAAATCGGGCAAGGGCGGCTACTACGACAACGCCAAGCCCAGCAGCAAGCAAGAGGAAGAGCTGATTGAGTACGACTTCGACAAGTCGCAGGCCATGCAGATTCCGGGCGACTGGAACTCGCAGCGGCCGGAGCTGCTCTACTACGAAGGCACCATCTGGTACAAGAAAAGCTTCGCGCTGGCGCCCAAGCCCGGCAAGCGGTACTTCCTGTACTTCGGGGCCATCAACTACGAGGCGCACATTTACCTCAACGGCAAGAAGCTGGGCATGCACAAGGGCGGCTTCACGCCGATTCAGTACGACATCACCAGCCAGCTCAGCGCCTCCGGCGACAACTTTGTGGTGGTGAAGGCCGACAACACCCGCCGTCCTGAGGAAGTCCCGACTATCAACACTGACTGGTGGAACTACGGCGGCATCACGCGCGACGTGTTTATTGCCGAAACGCCCGCCACCTACATCAGCGACTACAAAGTACAGCTGGCCAAAGGCGACGCGAATACGGTGGCCGGCTACGTGCAGCTGGCCGGCGAGGGCCGCGCCAATCAGGCCGTGACGCTTAACATCGGCGAGGCCGGCCTCAAACAAACCGTGCAAACCAACCCCGAAGGCCGCGCCACGTTCAGTGTGCCGGCCAAAAAGCTGGCCCGCTGGTCGCCGCAGAGCCCCAGGCTGTACGCGGTGAGCTTGACGAGCAACTCCGACGCGGTGCAGGACCGCATCGGCTTCCGCCTGATTGAGACGCGGGGGCAGGACATCCTGCTCAATGGCCGCAGCCTATACATGCGCGGCATCAGCATCCACGACGAAAACCCGCTGATTCCGGGCCGGGCGCGGGGCGAGGGGGATTTGCGCATGCTGCTGACCTGGGCCAAGGAACTGGGCTGCAACTACGTGCGCCTGGCTCACTACCCGCACAACGAAACCATGCTCAAGCTGGCCGACGAAATGGGCTTGCTGGTGTGGGCCGAAGTGCCGGTGTACTGGACCATTGCCTGGGAAAACCCGGCCACCTACCAGAACGCCGAGCAGCAGCTTACGGACCTGATTTCGATGGGGAAAAACCGCGCCAGCGTGGTGGTGTGGAGCGTGGGCAACGAAACGCCGCTGGGCGCGCCACGCCTGAAGTTCATGAGCAGCCTCGCCCAAAAAGCCCGCGCCCTCGATGATACCCGCCTGATTTCGGCGGCCCTGGAGCTGCACCGCACCCCCGACAACGTGGTGCACGTGGACGACCCGCTGGGCGAGTTTCTGGATCTGACCAGCTTCAACGAGTACGCCGGCTGGTACTGGGGAGGCAAACCCGGCGAAATCACCAAGTACACCTTCGACATCAAGTACAACAAGCCAGTGATGGTCAGTGAGTTTGGCGGCGATGCGCTGGCCGGCTACCACGGCGACGCCAACACCCGCTGGAGCGAGGAATACCAGGAGGCGCTGTACGTGAACCAGCTGAAAATGCTGAGCACCATCCCCGGCCTGCGCGGCATGACGCCCTGGATTCTGGCCGACTTCCGCGCCACCCGCCGCCAGCACCCGGTGTACCAGAACGGCTTCAACCGCAAAGGCCTGATTTCGAGCACCGGCCAGAAGAAAAAGGCCTACTACGTGCTGCAGGAATATTACCGCCAGATGGCCCGCAAATACGACGGAAAGTAACAAATGACAACCACGACAAAGAACGTCATGAAGAGCGGAGCGAAGCATCTCGCGTGCAGTCATTGCAACGTTACTTCAACGTCAGCACGCGAGGTGCTTCGCTCTGCTCTGCACGACGTTTCTAGATCGGGCAAGCTCCTCCTCGCCATTACCCTAGTCCTAGGCCTGTCTTCAACCGCCCAAGCCCAGCAACTCGACACCACCGAGTACACGTTGCGCGTGGACGCCAAAAAGACCATCAACAACTCTGCTATTGATGGCAAGGCCGGCTTTTCGGCTTACAAAAGCTACGCCACGCGCTCCATGGCGCAGCTGTCGGGTTTCCGGCCGGGCACCGTGAAGCTGAGCAAGTACGGCGGGCGGCTGGACAAGCGCGCCAAGGCCACCGGCTTCTTCCATGTGCAGAAGATAGATGGGCGCTGGTGGGCCATCGACCCTGCCGGCTACTACTTCCTGCACAACGCCCCTAACGACGTGCAGCCCGGCAGCTCGGAACGCACGCAAAAGGCGGTGAAGAACAAGTTCCGAGACCGAGCCGGCTGGATGACCGGCACCCGCAAGTTCCTGCTCGAAAACGGCTTCAACGGCACCGGAGCATGGTCGGCAACCAAGGAAATACAGGCGGAAAACGCCCGCGCTGACAAGCCGCTGGCGTACACCGTGAACCTGGATTTCATGAGCAAGTACGGCGACAAGCGCGGCGGCACCTACGTGCAGCCCGGCCACAAAGGCTACCCCAACGACGTCATTTTCGTGTTTGACCCCGGCTTCGAGGAGTTTGTCGAGGAGCACGCCAAGCAGCTGGCGCAGTACCGCAACGACAAGAACCTGTTCGGCTACTTCTCCGATAACGAAATGCCACTGCTGCGCAAAAACCTGGACGGCTACCTCAAGCTGCCCCAGACCGAGCCCGGCTACCAGGCGGCCAAGAAGTGGGCCGACGCGCGCAGCATCACCCTGGAAACCATCACCGACCAGCACCGCCAGGAGTTTCTGGCCTACGCTGCCGACCGCTACTTCAGCATCGTGGCTAGGGCCATGAAGAAGTACGACCCCAACCACATGTACCTCGGCTGCCGCTTCCACGGCGCCCAGCGCTACTACCCCGAGCTGATGAAGGTGGCCGGCCAGTACCTCGACGCCATCAGCATCAACTACTACAACAACTGGACGCCCGAGCCGCGCTGGGTGCGCGAGTGGGAGCAGACTGCCGGCAAGCCGTTTCTAGTGACGGAGTGGTACGTGAAGGGCGAAGACGCGCCCGGCCTGGCCAACACCGCCGGCGCCGGCTGGGTGGTGAAGACGCAGAATGACCGGGGCCTGTTCTACCAGAATTTCACGCTGGGCTTGCTGGAATCGAAGAATTGCGTGGGCTGGCACTGGTTTAAGTACCAGGACAACGACCCGACGATTGTGGGCGCCGAGCCCTCGAACACCAACGCCAACAAGGGCATCGTGGACAACTACCTGAACCCCTACACGCCGCTGCTAAACAAGATGCGCGAGCTGAACCAACAGATGTACCTGCTGGCCGACTACTTCGACCAACACCAACCGTTGGTGCGGTAGAACGACGTAGAGACGCGAATTCGCTTCTCTACGTCCGCGCCATCCGGTTCGTCCGGATTAGCAAACAACCTCAGCAACAACAAGGCGCAGAATAGCTCGTCTTTACACCTAACGCAACGTGCCCCACCTCCCCCTCCTGCTGCTTGCAACTACCCTGCTGACTGGTTCGGCGGGGGCGCAAAGCCTACGGCCGAAGGCGCGGGAGCAAGTGGCACCGCCGACGCGAAAAGAGAAGTTCCGGCTGTATCTATTGGTGGGCCAGTCGAATATGGCGGGGCGTGGCATAGTACAGCCCCAAGACACCATACCGAACCGCCACGTGCTGCGCCTGAATGCGGCCGGGCAGTGGGAAGTAGCTCAGGACCCGATTCATTTCGACAAAAGCGTGGCGGGGGTGGGTCCGGGCCTGACGTTTGGCCGGACGCTGTCGGAGCAGGATACCAGCTTGGTTATTGGGCTGATTCCGTGCGCGGTGGGTGGCTCGGCTATCCGCTACTGGCAGCCGGGCGCATTCTACCCACCCACCAAAACCAACCCCTACGACGATGCCATCCGGCGGGCAAAAACGGCTATGCAGAACGGCACGCTGGCCGGCGTCATCTGGCACCAGGGCGAATCGGACAGCAACCCAGCCGGCAGCACGGCCTACGGGCCAAGCCTAACGGCCTTGATTGCCCGTTTCCGCCAGGATTTGCAGGCGCCAGACGTGCCGTTTCTGGCCGGGCAGCTACCGGAGTTCCAGCTTCTGAAGCTGGACAGCGCCGGCCGGCCGCACACCAACGAAGCCGCCCAACGCATTAACGCCACGGTAGCGGCGCTGCAAAAGACGGTACCGCGCTACGCCTACGTCACGGCCGAGGGCACCACCCACATCGGCGACTACACGCATTTCAATACGGCTTCGGCCCGCCTGATGGGCCAGCGCTACGCCGTAGCCATGCTGCGTCTTCAGAAAGCCAGCAAGAGCATCAGGAAATAAGTACGCCTGTTCGCACACTCCCAATTCCCATCCCATGAAAGCGACCACCCTGCTGAGTGCTTTGAGTGTGACGCTGCTTACGCAGTGCGGCGACAAGGACCCGGCAGCTGCGCCGGCCCCAACCACGCCGACCGTGCCGCCGGTGGCCAGCCTGAAGTCGGTGGCGCCGTTTCCGGTGGGGGCCGCCGTGAGCATCAACCTGCTGAAGACCCGCCCCGCCTATCGCCAGCTGATGGCCACCGAGTACAACAGCATCACGGCCGAAAACGCCATGAAGTTCGGCGCGCTGCACCCGTCGGCTACCACCTACAACTGGGTGGATGCCGACTACCTCGTGGACTTCGCGCAGCAGAACAGCATGCGCGTGCACGGCCACACGCTGCTCTGGTACAACTCACTGCCCGGTTGGGTCACGAGCTTCCAGGGCGACTCAGCAGCCTGGGAAAACCTAATGAAAACGCACATCCAGACCGTGGTGACGCACTTCCGGGGCAAGGTGCAGGCCTGGGACGTGGTGAACGAGGCCATCGACGACAGCGGCAATCTGCGCACCGCCAACGTGTGGCGCCAGCACCTCGGCGACCAGTACATCGACCGCGCCTTCCGCTACGCCCACGCCGCCGACCCCGCCGCGCTGCTGTTCTACAACGACTATGGCCACGAGTACAGCACCGCCCGCCGCACCGGCATCCTGGCCTTGGTCAATGGCCTCAAAAACCGCGGCGTGCCCATCCACGGCGTCGGGCTGCAGATGCACACCAGCAGCAACATCACCGATGCGCGCATTGCCGAGGCCATCACCAGCGCCGCTGCTACCGGCCTGAAGGTGCACGTGGCGGAGCTGGACATTTCGATGAACCCGGGCCGGTCTGCCAGCGCCACGTTTACGCCTGCGCTGGCCGCCGCTCAGAAGGTGAAGTACAAGGCACTGGCCCAAACTTTCAAGGCCCTGCCCGCCGCGCAGCGCTACGGCATCACCACTTGGAACGTAGCCGACGCCGACACCTGGAAGCGCAACGACTGCAGCTGCCCCGAATGGCCCCTCCCCTTCGACGACAACTACCAGCGCAAACCCGCCTATGACGGCCTCGTGGAAGGTTTGCAATAAGCCAGATCAAGTATGACGGTTTTCCACATAAAGCTCTCTTAATCACCCCGGCCGAAGGAAAGTGTAGCCGGATGTCTCCGAATTGCAAGCCAGTGTGTGGGAATGCTGCGTTTGTGGAATGGGGGGATGACAACCGCGCTACGCTTCTCCTGCCGCCGGGCACTATTGCCCGCTTACCGATTTCCATTTCTTCCGAATGCTTTCTTCCAACTCCAGATCCTTTTTCCTCGCCGCGCTGCTGCTCACGGGCGCCCTCCCGACCACGGCCCAGAAAACCAAGCCGCTTGATGCCGCCGCCATCGAGCAGCGCATCACCGGTTTGCTGCAGCAGATGACACTGGAAGAGAAAGTCGGCCAGCTCAACCAGTACTCCGGCCGCGAGGTAACCGGCCCGGCCAGCAACCGCAAAACTGACTTGCTCAATAGCATCCGTAGCGGGCAGGTGGGTTCCATGCTGAACGTGAAAGGCGTGCAGGACACCCGCGCTATCCAGGCCGAGGCGCTGAAGTCGCGGCTGAAAATTCCGCTGCTGTTCTCGCTCGACGTGATTCACGGCTACCAGACCGTTTTTCCGATTCCGCTGGGCGAGGCGGCTTCCTGGGACTTGGCCGCTATCCGCGAATCGGCGCATGTGGCGGCTCGCGAGGCGGCGGCGTCCGGCATCCACTGGACGTTTGCGCCGATGGTGGACATCGGGCGCGACCCGCGCTGGGGCCGGGTGATGGAAGGCGCCGGCGAAGACACCTACCTCGGCGCCCAGATTGCACGGGCCCGCGTGCTGGGCTTCCAGGGCGAAAAGCTGGGCGGCACCGATGCCATTATGGCCTGCGCCAAGCACTTCGCGGCCTACGGCGCCGCCCTGGCCGGCCGCGACTACAACGTGGTGGATATGAGCGAGCAGCAGCTCTGGGAAGTGTACCTACCGCCGTTTAAGGCGGCCGCCGATGCCGGCGTGGCCACGTTCATGAACTCCTTCAACACCCTGAACGGCGTGCCCGCCACCGGCAGCAGCTACCTGCAGCGCGACATCCTGAAAGGCCAGTGGAACTACCCGGGTTTTGTAGTGAGTGACTGGGGCAGCATCGCCGAGATGGTGCCCTGGGGCTATGCCCGTGACAAAGCCGATGCCGCTCAGAAGGCCCTGGCCGCCGGCTCCGACATGGACATGGAAAGCGACGCCTACCACACCACGCTGGCCCAGCTGGTGAAGAGCGGCCAGTCCGACGAAAAGCAGCTGGACGACGCCGTGCGCCGTATTCTGCGCAAAAAGTTCGAGCTGGGACTGTTTGAGGACCCCTACAAGTTCTCGGACCTGAAGCGCGAGAAGAAAGTCCTCAACGACCCGCAGCACCGCGTGGCCGCTCGCGACGCGGCCCGCAAATCCATTGTGCTGCTGGAAAACCGCAACAACACGCTGCCGCTGGCGCAGCCGCGCAGCATTGCCGTCATCGGGCCGCTGGCCAAGGCCAAACGCGACCTGGCCGGCAGCTGGATTGTGCTGGCCGACACCACCCAGATTACCTCTCTGCACGACGGCCTGAGCAAGCGCGCCGGCAAAAACACCCAGATCCGCTACGCCAAGGGCTGCGAGGTGGAGGGCAGCTCCCGCGCCGGCTTTGCGGCCGCCGTAGAAACCGCCAAAACTGCCGACGTGGTGGTGCTGGCCGTGGGCGAAACCTGGGACATGAGCGGCGAGGCCAAGTCGCGCACCGACATCCGGCTGCCCGGTGTGCAGGAAGAGCTGTTTCAGGCCCTGAAAGCTACCGGCAAACCGATTGTGGTGGTGCTGATGGCCGGCCGGCCGCTCATCTTCAACACCATTGCCGACCAGGCCGACGCCGTGCTCTACGGCTGGTTTCCGGGCTCGGAGGGCGGCACCGCCCTGGCCGACGTGCTGTTCGGCGACTACAACCCCGGCGGCAAGCTGCCCAGCACCTTCCCGCGCAACATGGGCCAGATTCCGCTCAACTACCAGCAGTACAACACCGGCCGCCCCGTCACGAAGCCCGGCGACATCCGCTACAAATCGGCCTACATCGACGCGCCCAACACGCCGCGCTACGCCTTCGGCCACGGCCTGAGCTACACCACGTTCAAGTATGACGCCCTGAAAATCGACAAGGCCAGCCTGGCGGCGGGGCAAAGCGCGCAGGTGCAGCTCACCGTCACAAACACCGGCAAAGTGGCCGGCGAGGAAGTGGTGCAGTTGTATCTGCGCGACTTGGTGGCTTCGGTGGCCCGGCCGCTCAAAGAGCTCAAGGACTTCCAGAAAATCAGCCTCCGGCCCGGCGAAACCAAAACCGTCACCTTCACCCTCACGCCCGACAAACTGGCCTTCTACAACCGCCAGTTGCAATGGGCTGCCGAGCCCGGCGAGTTCCAGCTAATGCTCGGTTCCGCCTCCGACGATATCCGCCTCGAAAGCCGGCTCACGCTCCTTCCCTAACGTATCATATGACGCCTGTTTCTTCCGCGCCGGCCCCGGCTGCTGCGCCCGTATCCACTGCCCGCCCCATGTCTGCGCTCAACCAGTTTTCCCTTCACGGCAAAGTCATCGTCATCACCGGGGCTACCGGCGTGCTGGGCGAGGCGCTGTCGTTGGCCGTGGCCGAGGCCGGGGCCCGCGTGGCCATTCTGGGCCGCGACGCCGGCCGCGCCGCCGAGCGGGTGGCCGCCATTGAGGCCGTGGGCGGCGAGGCACTGTCGGTGCTGGCCGATGTGCTCGACAAAGGCCAGATGCAGGCCGCCTGCGACGAAATCATGCAGGCCTGGGGCCGCATCGACGGGCTGGTAAACGCGGCCGGCGGCAACCTGCCCGGCGCCACCATCGGCCCCGACCAGGACGTGTTCGACCTCAGCATCGAGGACACCCGCCGCGCCGTGGACCTCAACCTGTTCGGCACCGTGATACCCACCACCGTGTTCGGCCGCGTGATGGCCGAGCAGGGCAAGGGCTCAATTGTGAACGTGTCGAGCCTGACCGCACAGCGTCCTCTGACGCGGGTGCTGGGCTACACCATGGCCAAGAAAGCGGTGGAAGCCTACACGCAGTGGATGGCGGTGGAGCTGGGCCTTCGCTACGGCGGCGGCCTGCGCATGAACGCTATTGCGCCCGGCGTGTTCCTGACCGAGCAGAACCGCGCCCTCCTCGTGCTGCCCGACGGCACCCCCACCGACCGAGCCCGCAAGTTTATTGCCGCCACGCCCTACCAGCGCTTCGGCCAGCCCGAGGAACTCACTGGCACGCTCATTTACCTGCTCAGCGACGCCTCCCGTTTCGTCACCGGCGAAACGGTGATGGTGGACGGCGGCTTCAACGCCTACAGCGGGGTGTGATGGGTGGGGTTACGCGCGAAAAGACTGTCATGCTGAGCTTGCCGAAGCATCTCTTCCGCTTCGTTGCAATGCTTACTGATTAGCCAGAGGTAGAGATGCTTCGGCAAGCTCAGCATGACGGTCAAATAAACCAGATACCTTATTCCCCAAACTCACGCAATGCCCCTAATCCAAAGCTGGCGCTGGTACGGCCCGAACGACCCGGTTAGCTTAGCGGATATCCGCCAAGCTGGCGCTACCGATGTGGTGTCGGCCCTGCACCACGTGCCCAATGGCGAGGTGTGGCCAATAGCCGAAATTCAGCAGCGCCAGCTGGAAGTGGCCGCCGCGGGCCTGACGTGGAGTGTGGTGGAAAGCGTGCCGGTGCACGAACACATCAAAACCCGCACCGGCGACTTCCCGCGCTACATCCTGAATTACCAGCAGACGCTGCGTCATCTGGCCGCCTGCGGCATCCATACCGTCACGTACAACTTCATGCCGGTGCTCGACTGGACCCGCACCGACCTAGCCTACGAGGTGGAGGACGGCTCCCGGGCCCTGCGCTTCGAGCGCGCCGCCTTTGTGGCCTTTGATGCGCTACTGCTCCAGCGGCCCGGCACCCGCGCCGAGTATGCTGCGCCGGAGCTGGCCCAGGCCGAAGCCCGGCTGGCCGGCATGAGCGCTGACGAAAGGCAGCAGCTGCAGCGCAACATCATTGCCGGGCTGCCGGGCTCCGAGGCAAGCTTCACGCTCCAGCAGTTTCAGCAGGCCCTCGACGCCTACGCCGGCATCGACGCCGCCAAGCTGCGCGAGCATCTAGTACTGTTTCTGAAGGAAATTGTGCCCGTGGCAGAGGAAGTGGGCGTCAACCTCGCCATTCACCCCGACGACCCGCCCTACCCCATCCTGGGGTTGCCCCGCGTGGTGAGCACCGCCGCCGACGTGCAGGCCCTGGCCGACGCCGTGCCCTCGGTACGCAATGGCCTGTGCTTCTGCACCGGCTCGTTCGGTGTGCGCCCCGACAATGATCTGCCCGCTATGGTGCAGCAGTTTGCCGGGCGCATCCACTTCCTGCACCTGCGCAGCACCCAGCGCGACGCGGCCGGCAACTTCTACGAGGCCAACCACCTGGAAGGCGACGTGGACATGTACGCCGTGCTGCGGGAACTGGTGCTGCTGATGCGCCAGCGCCAGACCAGCCTGCCCATGCGCCCCGACCATGGCCACCAGATGCTCGACGACCTGCATAAGCGCACCAATCCCGGCTACTCAGCCATTGGTCGGCTGCGCGGGCTGGCCGAGTTACGCGGGCTGGAAATGGGCATTGCGCGCGGGCTGGCGTAGCACCTTTTCAGCAGGCACATTGGCCCCGGTGGCCGCTGCCTGGAGAACCAGCATCCCGACGGCAGGCCGCAGGCAGGCAACGTGCATCAACCTTTTGCCGGCCGGGCTAGTAAAACCCATGAAGCCCGAATACTCGTGGCCCGGCACCTGCCTTACCTCTCCCCGCTATGCGCGCTATCCGTTTTCCCTTCCTGGCAGCCCTGATGGTGCTGCTCACCTTTTCGCTCAGTAGCTGCGACGCCGTTGGCACCATCTTCAAAGCCGGCGCCTGGACAGGCATCATCGGCGTGTTTCTGGTTGTGGTGCTGCTCTGGTTCGTCATCACCCGCATCCGGCGCTAGTTTCCCGGCGCTCCAATACGCAAAAAGGGCGGCCCCGCGGGGTCGCCCTTTTGTGTTGCGGAGGCAATGCTGTGCTGCTATTGCTTCACTACGCGCAGTACTTTGGCGCCATGCGCAGCGCTGAGCTTCAGCAGATAAATCCCCGCAGGCTGAGCCTGCAGGTCCAGCGTGCTTTGGCCACTGAGCTGTTGCACGACTTTGCCCAGCGTATTGTGTACTGTGCCCGTCACGGCCGCCGGCTGGCCATTGGCATCCAGCACCCGAAACACGCCGGTACCAGGGTTGGGTGCCAAAGCCAGCGTCTGCAGCGCATCGGCACAGGTGGCGCAGCCCGTCACGGCCACAATAGGCGAGTACTGGTAGGTACCATCCAGGTCGGTCTGGCGCAGGCGGTAGTAGGCCAGGCCGTTCAGAGGCTGCTGATCCAGGTAGGAGTAGGTAGTGGACTGCGCAGTGGTGCCCCGGCCAGCTACGGTGCCTATTTTCACAAACTCACGGCCATCGGCACTACGCTCCACCGCGAAGTAGTCGTTGTTGAGCTCTGAAGCGGTTTTCCATTCGCAATGCACGGCGTCCTGCGTACGCGCAGCGGAAAAAGCCACCAGCGTAACCGGCAGCGGCCCTACCGCCCGCGACGACACGCCGAAGGGCGAGAAGCTGGTGATGCCGGTACGGGTAGCCCTGGTTCCGGATACTGATGAAGCAGCGGCGGCCGGCTTATCGAAGTACGGAGTGGTACCGGTGATGTAGTGAGAAACATAGGCCTGCGCCGCAACGAAGGCGGTAGCAGTGGAGCCGCCAACCTGGTCTGCGGCATTCCACTGCAGCCCCATCGTGATGTTGGAGTTACCGGCTACTTCCTCCGATATCAGCCAGGTTTTCTTGACGTTCTGGGTTTTCACTACCGTGCCCGCAACGCTGTCTTCGGCGGCCGTATAGCGGCGGTACAACCCATCAATAACGCGCACTGAGAAAACATCTTCGTTGCGGGCGGTGGTGCTGAGGGGCTGCTGCAAGAAAGCCGGCGTATAGCTGGAGGCAGTGCTGCCGACCGGAAAAAGCACATCCGTTCCGTTGTTGGTGACAGACTGCCGAAGCGAGCCTTTGCCATTGGTCACTACATAAGCGGTAGCAGAATTGCCCGTAATAGTGCCGCCTCGGATCAAGTTCAGATTGTTGTTGCCGAGCTGCAGTTTGGCATTATCCACAAAAATCAGATTGCCGTTGACCACCGTATTGGCGGTAAGAAGCTTCGGGCCGGCTCCATTTACTTTCAGGTTGCCGTAGGATGGCTGGGTGATGCTGATAGGCTGCTCCGTGGTGATATACTCGACAGTACTGGAGTTATCAATTCGGCCGAGGGTGAAGACAGGGTTAGGCTGCTGAGTAATGAACGTGGCCCCGGCACCTACATCAATAGTTGCGCTGATGTCGTCGTCGTCGGCTAGCTGAAGCACAGCACCCGTCACGCCGGGCCGTCCTACAACCACTTTTGAGTTGGCGCCCCCTACTGTCCAGGTGCTCTTGTTAAGAAACCCGGGCGCACCACTTATGCGGCTTGCAGTGCCCGTGCCCTGTACGTAGTAGGTGATGTTGGGCGCAGTAAAGTTGGTAGGAGCTGTACCGGTGCCATCCGTGCTGGTGCCCCAGTTTCCCAGCACGTCCAGGTCGCCCGAAGCTTTGGAATAGTAAATACCCGTAACCGGCGTCACCAGCACATCATCGATGCTGAGGCCGTTGCCGTTAGTAGTGTTGTTCAGTACATAGCTCCAGCGCAGCATAATTTCCTGCCCGTTCGCTAGGTTCAGGTTATTCAGTGTCACCTGCCGCACCCGGCGGTTGGAGGGCGAATTACCGTCGCGGCTGGAAATAACGGTAGTAGTGGAAGGCGCGTCCACGTCCAGCGCGTTGATATCCGTCCAGGTACCGGCACTGCTGAGCAGACTCTGCAGGGTGGTGCCGGTCAGGTAAGACACGTCCACGCGGGCCGCATCCTGCCGGCCGGAGTTGTACCACTGCTCCATGGCGTACTGGATTTCCAGGTTTTTAATCGTTACGCCTGAGCTGTTTTTAAACCTGATACCGGCATGCCCGATACCGTTGGCGGTAGTGGTAGCGGCAATGCCCCCAAACGACCTGTCGGTGCTGCCGGTGTCGCCGAAATGGTAGTAGTTGGCGATAATGTTGGAGCCGTCATTGGCCGCAATTACGGTGGGATTAAACGCGACTGTACCAAACTCTGCCTGCGCATACACTCCCAGAATAGTGGAGTTATTTGCAAAAACGCTTCCCGTCAGGGAATTGAAATTCTGTGTGTAGGCGCCCAGGTTGGCAGCCGTAAATTCGTACTGTGCCGCGGCAGGTGCGGCACTCAACGCAACCAGCAAAGCGGTTAATGCACCGTAGTTTTTTTTCATATTGGAAGAGGCAGATCGACTACTTTTTGAATGAAAAATTCAAGCTTTCACAACTGTTTAGAAGCGTGAAAATTACAAAGAGTCTAACGCCTTGCCAATCATAATATACCCAGAATGCTTTAAATCAGCACTTTCCTATTTAAGTTTAAATTTTCAAAGCAATAATTAAAATATTAATTTTATTATATAAAGACAGCCAATTATAAAAAAAGCCTGCCGATATCCGGCAGGCTTTTTCGCAGATTCTTATTTAGAGATACCCTAGTTTTTCTTCTCTGGCGGCATCGTGCCGATGAGGTGGTCCCAGAGCGTAGTGCTCACGCCGAAAGCAATTTCGTCCTGCCGATAGTGGTGCTGGGCGTGGTGGTGCCACCACACTTTCAGGAAGTTCTTCGGCGGCGAGTACACGTGGATGGCGTAGTGTACAAACAGGTACAGCGCGTAGCCGAACACGAAGCCGGCCAAGATGCCGAAGCCGGCATTGCCGAACGTGAACCGGAAGATGAAGAACAACAGCGACGCCACAAACACCGTCAGGATGGGGGGCATAGCTAGGCGCGTTTTGTCTTTGGGGTACTCGTGGTGCACGCCGTGCATGGTGTATTGGAACTTAGTTTTGCGGGGCGTATCGGCCTTGAGGTGATACACGTAGCGGTGCATCAGGTATTCGGCCAGCGTGAACAGCAGCCAGCCTCCCAGAAACAACCCAAACGCCGATAAGCCCGAAATCAGGCCCCGGCTCAGGCTGTAGTAGAGGCTCACCCCTGCCACCCCAAAGAAAATACTGAGCGGCCCGGCAATATGCGTGTGAGTGAGGCGCTCCAACACCGGGTTTTGGAACAGCTGTGCCGAGCCCTTGTGCTTGGGCTTAACGGCTTGAGCAGGGGTGGCCGGAACGGGTTTCACAGCAGGAGTCGGAGCAGCGGGCGCAGTCTGATTCATGGAGACAAGTATCTGATTCAAGGGGCAAAAGTACGCAGCGCAGTGTAAACCAGCACCAGCTAGGCCAGCGACAGGTACCGGCCCAGCAACCGCCGGACGTTCTCGACGGTGCAGGCGGCCGCGCTGCAGCGCAACGGTGCGCGGTCGTAAAACCTCGTTCGGTGGCGCAAGGTTTCATCCAGGCGGCTAATCAGGGCTTCGCGGTCGGGCAGGCCAGCCAGCAGGGGGCGCTGCACCGCCGCCGCCAGTATGCGCGCCGCCAGCTCCGGGGCGGGCACGTCCAGATACAGCACCGGCCCGTCGGCGAGCAGGGCCTCCAGGTTGTGGTGGAAGCAAGGCGTACCGCCGCCGGTGGCCAGCACGAAGCGGCCGGGCTGCTGCTGCACCTCCCGCAGGATGGCGGCCTCCCGCTCCCGGAAATAGTCCTCGCCCTCGGCCGCGAAAATATCGGCCACGCTGCGTCCCTCCCGGCGCACAATCTCCTCGTCAAGGTCAAGAAACGGCAGTTCATAGGCTACGGCCAGGCCGCGGCCCAGCGTGGTTTTGCCGGCGCCGGGCATCCCAATCAGATACAGCCGCTGCAACTCAGGTTCAGGCATCATACGCAACTAGGAAGTCAGCTTCACCCGCGGATCAAGCACGGCGTACAACATGTCCACGGCAATATTGACCACGACAAACAACGCCGCAATGAAGATAGTAGCGCCCATCACCACCGGAAAATCCAGGTTTTCCACGGCCCGGAGCGTGACGGTGCCCAGACCCTTCCAGTTGAATATGTACTCGATGAAGAAGGCCCCCGCCATCAGCGAAGCCAGCCAGCCCGACACGGCCGTAACCACCGGATTCAGCGCGTTTTTAAGGGCGTGGCCCACCACCGTGCGGTAGCCCGACAGGCCCTTGGCCCGCGCCGTACGGATGTAGTCCTGCCCCAGCACGTCGAGCATGCTGGAGCGGGTGAGCTGCGTGATGACAGCCAGCGGCCGGATGCCCAGCGCAAAGGCCGGCAGCAGCAGGTTGCGCAGCACCAGGTGGCGCCCCGTGAAGGCGTCCGTCTCAAAGAGCTGTCCCGTGAGGTTGAGGCCAGTCCAGCGGCTCCAGTAGAAGCCGAACGTAATGGCAATCAGAATGGCAGCCACGAACGAAGGCACCGAAATACCGAGCACGGAGGTGGTAATCAGCAGCCGGTCGAGCCAGGTGTGCGGCTTAAGCGCGGCCACCACGCCGAACGTAATGCCCAGCACCGCCGCCAGCAGCATGGCAGCCAGCGCCAGCCACAGCGTGCCTGTGAAATGGTCGAGCAGGATGGTAAGCACCTCTTTGTTACTTTGGAAAGAGCGCCGCAAGTAGGGCGTTTTCAGCACCACAGCCCGCTCGCCCAGCGGCAGCAGCGTGAGGCCGCCATACTTGGCCGTACCCGCCGAGTCGCGCGGGTGCACGCCCACCGGCGACACGTCGTTGAGGTAGCCGAGCAGCTGCGCGGGCAAGGGCTTATCAAGGCCGAGGTCGGCGGCAATGGCGGCGCGGGTGGCGGCGTCGGAGCGCTGGCCGGCCAGCAGGGCCACCGGGTCGCCGGGCAGCACCTGAAACAGGAAAAACACCGTGAGAGCCACGCCCGCCAATATTAGCAGGCCATGCCCCAGCCGGCGCAGAAGGAAGGTGAGCATGCGGTAAAGGTAGTGCGGCAGGCTGTCATTACGCAGCCAACAAGCACGTCATTCCGAGCGAAGGCGGAGCCGTAGCCGAGGAATCTCGCTAGTGTGGTAGAATCAAGTTTACTACACTAGCGAGATTCCTCGACTACGGCTCCGCCTTCGCTCGGAATGACGTGCTTGTTGCGCTGTTCTGCCTCTTAAAACAGCTTCTCGACCTTATACAGGTCCGGAATGTCGTGGTAGTGGTATTTGGCCTTCACTACGCCGTCCTGCAGCACTATCAGGCCGGGATTGGAGCGGATCATGGACTTGAGCACGGTGGCGTCGGCGAAGTAGAATAGCCCGGGCAGGTTCACGTCGTGGCGAAACGAGTCGAACTTGGGAGGGCTGGTGCTGGTGATGGTGACAGCCTTGATATTGCGGCGCGACTTGCCGGCGGCTTCCATCAGCGCGTTGATGACTTTGAACCGCTCCCGGTCGGTCTTATTGGTGTTCTGCACGATGAGCACCAGCTTGTTGCCCTGCAGCAACTCCTGCGTGTAAGAGTTGCCATCGGCATCCGACACCTCGAAATCAGTGATCAGCGCCTTGGAGGCCTCCGGATTCAGCGACTCCATGCTCTTGTACTTCCACGTCGAGTCGGTGGGGTACTGGTCGAAGGTCTTGGTTTCGCCGTTGCGCTCCATCACGTACTGGTAGCGCGCCTGCTCCTGCGGCTTCATCAGCTGCCCGATGTTGTTGCCGACCTTGTAGGGCAGGAAGTCGAAATACGGCAGGTGGCCCAGGGCCCGCACCCCAATGCCGATGGCCACGGCCGAGGCCAGCGTGATGTACATCACGCCCAGCTGGCCCTTGGCAAAGCTGTAGCGCAGAAAGCGCTGGTTGAAGAACACCACGGCCCACAGCCCCAGCAGCACCACATCCTTGCTAAACGACTGCCAGGGCGTGAGCTTGATGAAGTCGCCGAAGCAGCCGCAGTCCGTGACCTTGTTGAAGGCCGCCGAGTAGAACGTGAGGAAGCCGAAGAACACCAGCAAAGCCAGCAGCACCCACAGCGTTTTGCGCAGCATCCAACGGAGCAGCAGCGCCACACCCAGCACCACTTCCAGCGAGCTAAGCACGATGCTCATCGTCCGGGCGTAGTCCTTGAAAAACAGGAAAAAGCTGCCGAAGTCCTCGGCAAACACCTCGAAGTATTCTTCCAGCTTCAGGGCCGTGCCCACCGGGTCGTTGAGCTTGATGAGCCCGGAGAAAATGAACAGCGCCCCCAGCAGCAGCCAGCAGACTTTCGTGACAAGTTTCATGAACGGCGTTGAGTAACGGAGTGGAGAGTAACAGAGTAGCTGAGTAAGTAGGTCGCAAACGTCATATGCGCTTTACGCCTGAACTGAGGCCAATACGTAAATATAGGCTTGGTAGCTGCTTACTCAGCCACTCAATTGCTCAGCTACTCTGCGCAGCGCCCTTCTTAATCAGCACAAATACCGCGTAGTTGAGCATGTCGCGGTAGTTGGCCTCCACCCCTTCCGACACGCGCGTGGCGCCGGCCAGGTCCTCGATCTGCTTGGTGCGGTGCAGTTTCATCAGGATGATGTCGGTGATGCTTTCGATGCGCATCTGGCGCCAGGCCTCGCCGTAGTCGTGGTTTTTGGCAAACAGCAGGCGGCGGTTTTCGGCGGTCTGCTCGTCGTAGGCGGCGGCCACGGCGGCGGGCTCCAGCTCCAGCGGCGCGTCGGCGGGCAGGCGCAGTTGCATCAGCGCCATCACGCAGTAGTTGATAATGGCCACAAACTCGCCGTCCACGCCGTCCTCGACCAGCTGGCGGCCCTTCTCCTGAATGCTGCGGATGCGCTGGGCCTTGATATAAATCTGGTCGGTGATGCTGGGCAGGCGCATGATGCGCCAAGCCGTGCCGTAGTCGTGCGTCTTGGCCACAAACAGGGCGCGGCACTGCGCAATCACCTGGTCGTACTCGTGCTGGGTTTGATTCTCCAAGTTTTTGAGGCTATTTTGTTGCAATTCGCCTTTTTCGTCATGCAGAGGCGCAGCCGAAGCATCTCGCCCGAGTAGTACTCCTGTCATTGCGAGCTTGCCGAAGCATCTGGCCAGTGTAGTAAAATCAGTTACCACACGAGCGAGATGCTTCGGCAAGCTCAGCATGACGTTCATTCCCGCCCGAAACCATGCTCCAGGCCCCGCAAGATACGTGTTTCCCCGCTGCGCAAACCCTGCGCTGCCCCGGTGGGCGCCTGCTCGATCTGCGCCGGCCGCAGGTGATGGGCATCCTCAACCTCACCCCTGATTCGTTCTTTGAGGGCAGTCGCATCGAAACCGAAACTGACCTGCTGCGCCGCGCCGAAACCATGCTCACGGCCGGCGCGGCCGTGCTCGATCTGGGCGGCTACTCCTCGCGCCCCGGCGCCGAGCACATTTCGGAAGACGAGGAAAAGCGCCGCCTGATGCCCGCCGTGGCGGCCGTGCACCGCGCCTTCCCCGAGGCCCTGCTGTCGGTGGACACGTTCCGGGCCGGCGTGGCGGCCGAGGCTGTAGCGGCCGGCGCGGCCATCCTTAACGACATCAGCGGCGGCACGCTCGATGCCGATATGCTGCCCACCGCCGGCCGGCTGGGCGTGCCCTACATCCTGATGCACCTGCGCGGCACGCCCCAGACAATGACCCAGCACACCCACTACGAGGGCGACCTGGTGCTGGAGCTGGTGCGCTACTTCCGCGACAAGCTGGCCGTGCTGCGCCAGCACGGCGTCACGGACGTGGTGCTCGACCCCGGCTTCGGCTTCGCCAAAACCCCGGCCCAGAGCCACGAGCTGCTGCGCCGCCTGCCCGAGCTGCGGGTGCTGGGGCTGCCCGTACTGGCGGGCCTCTCCCGCAAAAGCATGGTGTATAAGCCGCTGGGCCTCACGCCCGACGCTGCCCTCACGGGCACGGTGGCCGTGAACACGCTGGCCCTGCTCAACGGGGCCCGGCTGCTGCGCGTACACGACGTGGCCGAAGCCGTGCAGACCGTGCAGCTCGTTTCCAACACCTTTCCCCCGTTTTCGTCGTGATTGGCTCCTTCTCCATCGGCTTCCTGCGCATTGGCTGGATCGACGTCGTGGACGTGCTGCTGGTCACGGTGCTGTTTTATCAGCTCTACAAGCTGCTGACGGGCAGCGTCGCGCTGAAAATTTTCCTGGGCTTCATGTCCATCTACCTGTTTTATCTGGTAGTGAAGGCGGCCGGCATGGAGCTGCTGACCAGCATTCTGGGGCAGTTTATGAGCGTGGGCGTGCTGGCCGGCATCATCCTGTTTCAGCAGGAAATCCGGCGGTTTCTGCTCAATATCGGCAAGGCCACGGCCTTCGAGCGGATGCGCATATTTCCGTGGCGCCGTGAGCCCGACGATGCCGAGCGCCTCAACGTCACGCCCTTCGTGGAAGCCGCCAAGAGCCTGGCCGGCAAGCAGACCGGCGCGCTCATCGCCTTCAGCCTCGCCTCCGACCTCAAGCCCTTCGCCGACACCGGCGACCTGCTCGACGCAGCCGTGAGCAAGCGGCTGCTGCTGAGCATCTTCAACAAAACCAGCCCCCTGCACGATGGCGCCGTCATTATCAGCCGGGGCCGCATCAAGGCGGCGCGCTGCATTCTGCCCGTGAGCGAAAACCCCGACGTGCCCGCCGCCCTGGGTTTGCGCCACCGCGCCGCCATCGGCCTGACGGAAGTGACCGATGCCGTGGTGCTGGTGGTGAGCGAGGAAACCGGCCAGATTTCGCTGGTGCGCGGTGGCGAGGTCTTCCGCAACCTGGCTCCCGCCGACCTGCGCGCCCGCCTCAACGAATTCCTATTCGACGCAGCGCCCAAACCGGCTGCCGCAACTGGCACCACAGCGGCGGAGGTGGCAGCGTAGTAAAATTGCTGCAACCAATCAGCTCATATTGCCGTTATAATTAGCAAATCGTGCTAATAAAACAAGCAATATATGAAAATCCAGGTTGAAAAAGACGAGAAAGGCTTCCTGCCCGACGGCCGCCATTCGGTTGAGATAACGGACATTGAAGAGGGTGTGAGCGAACACCAGAACGTACCTTTCTTTGCCGCCCGCATGGAAAACGAGGATGGCTTTGTTTCGCAACGGTTCTACAACTCGCCGGCTGGCAAGCCCATCATTTTGTCCTTGTATGCTGCCGCAGGCATCAAGCCCGAAGGCGAGCAGGACCTCGACACCAAGCAACTGATCGGCAAAACGCTGTCGGTGGAGGTTAGCGACCACACTTACCCCGACCCGGCTACCGGCCAGGAGCGTAGCATCCGCCAAGCCACCGGCTTCCAGGCTAGCTAAGCCGAGCGTATCTTCCCAACATCAAAAAAGCCTCCGCTGACCAGCGGAGGCTTTTTTGACGTATAGCTGTTGGCTGGGGCAGATTATTCGCCCGGGCAATTACTTCAGCACTTCCAGCGCGGTGCCTACCTCAATGAAGGCGGCAATGGCTTTGTCGAGCTGGGCGCGGGTGTGGGCGGCGGAGAGCTGCACCCGGATGCGGGCCTGGCCTTTGGGCACCACCGGGAAGTAGAACCCCACCACGTAAATTCCCTTTTCCAGCATCTGAGCCGCGAATTCCTGGGCCAGACGGGCATCATAGAGCATGACCGGCACGATGGGGTGCTCGCCGGGCTTGATGTCGAAGCCGGCAGCCGTCATCTTCTCGCGGAAGTATGTGGTGTTTTCCTCGAGCTGGTCGCGGAGCTGGGTGCTTTCGGTGAGCAGCTCCAGTACCCGCAGGCTGGCGCCGACAATGGCGGGCGCGAGGGTGTTGCTGAACAGATACGGGCGGCTGCGCTGGCGCAGCATGTCGATGATTTCTTTGCGGCCCGTGGTGAAGCCGCCCATGGCCCCGCCCAGCGCCTTGCCCAGCGTGCCCGTGATGATGTCGACGCGGCCCATGACGCCCCGCATTTCGTGGGTGCCGCGGCCGGTTTTGCCCAGGAAACCGGTGCTGTGGCACTCGTCCACCATCACCAGGGCCTGGTACTTGTCGGCTAGGTCGCAGATGGCATCCAGGCGGGCAATGGTGCCGTCCATCGAGAACGAGCCGTCGGTGACGATGATGCGGTGGCGGCTGCCTTTGGCGTGGGCGTCCTGGAGCTGCTTTTCCAGGTCAGCCATGTCGTTGTGGGCGTAGCGGTAGCGCTGGGCCTTGCACAAACGCACGCCATCGATGATCGAGGCGTGGTTGAGAGCGTCGCTGATAATGGCGTCCTGCTCGTTGAACAACGGCTCGAACACGCCGCCGTTGGCATCGAAGGCCGCGGCGTAGAGGATGGTGTCCTCGGTGCCCAGGAACTCAGCCAGCTTGGCTTCGAGCTGCTTGTGGATATCCTGGGTGCCGCAGATAAAGCGCACCGACGACAAGCCGTAGCCGTGCGAGTCGATGGCCTCTTTGGCGGCCTTGATGACTTCGGGATGCGAGGACAGGCCCAGGTAGTTGTTGGCGCAGAAATTCAGCACCTCACCCGCCTCGGCGGTTTCAATTTCGGCGCCCTGAGGCGAGGTAATCACCCGCTCCTTTTTGTAGAGGCCGGCGTCTTTGATTTCCTGAAGCTGCTGCTGAAGATCGGGCTGGAGGGTGGTGTACATATGGTGGGTTGATGGAGTGTGGTTTGGTGAACGGGTGGCCGCATAACAAAGATACTACCTGTCATCCTGAGCGGAGCGAAACAGAACGTCATGCTGAGCGAAGGCGCAGCCGTAGTCGAAGCATCTCTACCGCTGGCTAATCAGATGACAACACCAATAACCGCTCCGTAGCCCAGGGTTTAAACCCTGGGCTAGTGAATTGTTCAGCGAAACGGTAGAGATGCTTCGACTACGGCTGCGCCTTCGCTCAGCATGACGTTCTTACTACCGCGCGCTTCTTTCTACCGCGCAAAAAACGCCTGCACGCCGCGTCGGCCGCTGGCCATCAGGCGCTGCTTGTCGGCGTCGGGCATGCGCTTGATTTTGGGGGCGAAGCCTTCAGTGTTGATGCTGACGGTACGGGGCCAGTCCTGGGCGCGGGTGGGGTTGAGGGTTTCCTCGGTGAGGTTGTAGAGGGCCCCGATGTAGCTGCCGAAGCCGTTGATATCGTAAGGGGCCAGCTGCTGGCGGCCGGTGGGCAGCGTGTCGCAGGCAATCTGCTCGGCCCGATCCAGGCGCATGCCCAGGGTTTCGGGGTTGTACACGCGGCCTTCGGCGTCGGGCTTGGTGGAGGCGGAAAGCTGCGCGGGCAGGTAGCGCGGGTAGTCGAACAGCTCCACGGGGTAGTTAGCCAGCAGGCCGCCATCTACCAGCACCTGCACGGGCTGGCCTTTCTCGGGCTTGCCCTGAATGACGTTGCCGCGGGCATCGAGCAGCACGGCCCGGAAATAAAGCGGGATGCTCATG